>JAIKYA010000004.1 GCA_024683645.1 Lachnospiraceae bacterium | reverse complement strand
TAGTCACACTTATACTTCCGGTAAGACTGAGCTTTGGTCCTACGGAAAAAGTAAACACACCATACTGAAGAGTAATGGTCATATTCTTTTCAATATCCTTCAGCACACCGTCACTCAGATCGAACTCCAGTCCTATAGACAAATCCATCTTTCCGTATATGACCAGTTTGTCTTCGTTCACATTATGCTGTCTTTCGGCATAGATGTCATGTATGACCATTCTTACAAATGCTTCATCATAGTTCTTGGAGAACTTGATATCATCTATCTTCTGGACCACTTCAAGAGCGCTTACTTCTCTTACGCCCACCTCATCCGGACTGTCGCAGAATTCACCGTCTTCGAACCCCTCTTCTTCTGTTCCACCTACAATATAAGTTAATGTTGCTCCGCTTTCCTCATTAGTCAGCTCCGCATCTTTCAGGTCAAACTCTTCTTTGTGGTATACCGTGAGGGTATCATATACATCATCATACTCCGGATACGATACAGAGATGATCGTATTGCCATCTTCTGTTTTAACACTGTCAGCCTTATATGCATCGGGCACACCGTCTGTAAGCACCACAAATTTATCGCCTGCCACAAGACCTGTAGCCGTATCGCCTACGATGGTCAGCCTGTCATTCTCCTGATCATATATATATTTAGCTTCACCAAGATTCTTTATCCCTGCTTTCAGGGTAAATCCTGTCTCAAGTGATGTATCAAACTGCCTGTCCGCATAAGCACTCTCTGCAGCAGTCCTCATGAGTTCCAGCTCTGCTGCTGTCACCGGCTCTTCCGGCTGGAATTTCCCGTCGGACAGAGTAAACCATCCTGCATCTATCGCGGCCTGAATGGCATCATTATAATCTGTATCATCTTCTTTTACTTCAGTAAATGTATAATTCTCACTTGTCTTTATGCAGCCGGTTATCCTGCACATGAGCAGTGCTGCGAACTCTCTTGTAGCATCCTCCTCCGGCTTAAGATCCTCACCCGCTTTTACATCGGTAAGCCCCATAGCCGTCGCAGTCATGATAAGATCTATATTCGCATCATCCGGTGCTATATCATTAAAGTAATTATCCGGATATTCATCTTCAGGACATGTGTAATTAAATGCGGTAATAAGCATCTGCCACATGTCAAGTCTTGTTACTTCACCGTCCATGGCCGGTTCTTCACTTATTTCCGTTTCGCTGCTCTCTTTGCCAAGAGGAATCTCGGCCAGTATCTGCTCCTGCCCTTCATTCTCCTGTCCTTCCTGTGAAGTACTTTCTTCGGCCTGTACTGTCAGAGTTCCAAATTCTGAAAATACCAGTACAACAGACAACAAAAATGCAACTACACGCCTGCTTAATCTCTTCATTTTTCCCTCCTCGTAACCATGGTATTTTGCTATCCCCAACTCAGATCATAATCCCGATCATTATGATCTTATTGTATTGACCGCCTTATTTCAGATATTCCATCATCGCCTCATAGTTCTGTGCGGCGTCATAATATCCCTGCAGATAGAGGACCTTTAATTTCCTTGCATCCTTTTCTATTCTCTCTATCTTAATGATCGGTTCGGGCCTTAACACGAACAGCCTGCCGGCCTGTTCTTCCTTCTCAATGAACTCCAGCGTTGCATTGTATGAGACATGTCTTCTGCGCATCGCTTTTACAATTCTGGGATACTTTCTGTATACCCTTCTCATCATCATATCATTGGCCTTTGATATCGGCTTTTTCCTGTATCCCACAGGCCTTGTGAGTATCACGACATTCTTCGCATTCCCCGCTTTGATCGATCTTTTTACCGGGATCGAATCTGCGATACCTCCGTCCAGGTATACCCTTCCTTCATATTCAACGTTACGCGATACCAGCGGCAGTGAAGCCGAAGCCTGTACGGCTGTTATATCATGATGCAGATCGTGCAGTTTTAAATACTCCGCACGTCCGGTCTGCAGATTTGTCGCAACGGCAAAACACTTTCCGGGATATCTCATTGCTTCATCATAATCATAGGGATCGAGTACATTGGGGATCTTGTCGTAACACATCTTCACCCCGAACAGATCTCCTGTCCGCAGAAAAGTGTATGCGCTGCAATACTCCCTTTCCTTCAGGTATTTTGTGCTTATGTTAAAAGCCCTGCCTTTTTGCTTTGACATATAGCTGGTCAGATGGCATGCACCTGCGCTCACCCCGTAGCAGGATGAAAACTCCAGCTCTTTTTCCATGAAAAAATCGAGAACACCTGCGGTATAGAGC
>JAIKYA010000185.1 GCA_024683645.1 Lachnospiraceae bacterium | reverse complement strand
TTTACTTTATAGGAAATTCCTCTGGAATTTCCATAAAGCAAAAAGCCCTCCGGGCGGGATGCGCACTCGCGCGAGAGGAAAATGTTGCCTTCGGCAACCGCGCTCGGCGCTAGCGTTCCGCAAGCGGAACGCTTTGTTCTTTTCAAAAAAATATTTAAAAAACCTATTGACAGCAAAATACAGGCGTGCTATATTTACTCCATCAGGCGTAGTATGATAAGCGTAGTACGACAAACATGGTACGACAGACATAGATACGACAGTCGTAGGACAAAGAGGAACAGACAGTTTCCCCGACGGGAAAGGAGGTAATATGAAAGCAGGAATCAGTTCAGATGTGATACGGGGTTATAACGATACGATGATACTCTGTATCCTCTCTGAAGGAGAGAATTACGGATACGAGATATCAAAGCAGATCCGGCTCCGTACCGAAGAGAAATATATAATCAAGGAGACCACGCTTTACTCGGCATTTACCAGACTTGAAAAAAACGGCCTCATCGAATCCTTCTACATGGATACGGGACCTGAAGGAAATGCAAAAAAGCGAACGTACTACCGCATCACGGACAACGGAAAAGAATTTTACAGAGAACGCTGCGATGAATGGTTACTGACCAAAGAAGTCGTAGAGAAATTTATAAGGGAGGATTGATATGGAAACTATTAGAAATTATCTTGAGACAATGTTCGCAAACCTGCCCGATAACGCTGATGTACGCAGGGCTAAGAATGAACTGTGGCAGATGATGGAAGACAAATACGAGGAACTTACCGGCAACGGTACCAGCGAGAACGAAGCAGTAGGCCGTGTGATCTCCGAGTTCGGCAATCTCGATGAACTCAGGGAAATGCTGGGACTCGACGAAAAGCTTCTTCCCGAACCCAGCACCGAAACCGAACGCAGGATGCTCACCATGGACGAAGTAAGAGATTTTCTTCACTTCGGAACCATCAAGTCCTTTGCCATAGCAGCAGGTGTAGCACTCTGCATCTTAAGTGTGACCGGCCCCATTTTTACCGATGCTCTCGGACATTTTGAGTCACTGGGGATCTTTTGGATGTTCATCCTTATCCTGGTCGCTGTAGCAATGTTCGTGGTGACCGGAGTCATAGGAAAAACCTGGGAATACATTGAAAAAGAAAACTGCAGCATAGACTTTGCTACCAGCGCTTTCGTTGAAAATGAAAAGAGCCGCTACAACATCAGCTACACTGTTCAGCTTACCATAGGCATAGTGCTCTGCTGCCTCTGCTGGATGCCCGCAGCTTTTCTGGATTCCTTCAGAAACATCGGTTTCCTTGTACGCTGGGCCGATACCTTCGGAGGCATCTTCCTCTTCGCAACTGTTGCTATCGGTGTATTCCTTATAATACATGCCGGCATCATGAAAGGCTGCTACACTACTCTGCTCAAGCTCAATGACAGAGATACCATAAGCGGAAGCTATGTGAAGAACGAGCGCAGATATGAAGACCCCAAGATGGAAACTGCCATGGACATCTACTGGCCTACTGTCAGAAGCATATATCTGATATGGAGTTTCCTAACCTTCCACTGGTGGAAGACCTGGATCATCTGGCCCATAGCCGGAATACTCAGAGGGATCATAAATGCTGCACTGGATAAGAAGGAGGTAGAAAAATGAGTGATATGAGCAACAGAACCTGGAGAAGAAAATATATATCATTCCTTCACTTTATCACCGTCATCTGCATACTGTTCGGTCTTCTCATACATGTAGGAGGATGGATAGGAAGGGATATCTGGAATTCAGTATTCGGAAAAAGCTTTGTAAATGAAGGTAAGACCACCAGCGGTGGCCAGGCCCCCGGCGCATTTACCGAAATAGATGCGCAGCTTGCCATAGGAGGTATCACAATAAAGACCGGCAATGATTATAACGTAAGCTACGACAACTATCCCGAGGACCTTGTTCCCACGATCAAGTATGAAAACGGTACCTTAAAGATCACTCAGAAGAGCAAACGCAAAGGCTGGAGCTTTAATCAGAACTTCGGCAAAAGCGGAGAAATAACGGTAACCGTACCTGCAGATGCGAAACTTTCCCTTGATATGGATCTGAGCATGGGCGCATTTGAAGCACAGGATGTTACTTTTGACAAAGTTGATATAAATGCAAGCATGGGTTCCATCGAGCTCAATAACTGCACGAGCTACAAACTCGACCTCAAAGCAAGCATGGGCAGCATCACCGTGGACGGCGGCAGTTTCAACAGCGCAGGCTTAGATGCTGATATGGGAAGTATCGATATAGACGCTGATTTCAACGATCTCGAAGCTGACTGCGATATGGGCAGCATCGACATAAAGACGCAGAAAGATGTGTCGGAACTCCGTCTGGCTCTTGAAACGGAAATGGGAAGCATTACGATAAACGGTTCGGACTACGGACGCACATATAAATCACACTGACCATATCTGACTCCCTGAGGAAAACCACAGACTGTGTGGTTTTCCTCTTTTTTTTGTTTGACCGATATCACAAACTGTGTTAGTATTATGGCTCATGGAAAAAAAGAGTCTGAAAAAAAGATATATAGGCGACCGCGCATTTTACGGAATGATACTTGCTATAGCCGTACCGATCATGGTACAGAACGGTATCTCTAATTTCGTGAGCCTTCTTGACAACCTGATGATAGGACGCGTCGGTACCAATGCGCTATCCGGTGTCGCCATTTCCAATCAGCTGATATTTGTTTATTATCTGCTGATCTTCGGTGCCTCTGCCGGTGTCGGCATCTTTACCGCACAGTATTTCGGCATGAACGATATCAAGGGCGTACGCTATACTTTCCGTTTTAAACTGATGATCAATACGATCCTCAGCATATTCAGCATACTCATATTCTTTTTGTTTTCGGATAAGCTGATAGAACTCTTCCTGCAGGGAGAAGGAGCTGTCGAGGATGCGGAAGAAACTCTTCGCCTCGGTATAGAGTATATGGATATCATGCTGATAGGTCTCATCCCCGTCGGCATAACCAATGCCTTCGCCGGCACGCTTCGCGATACCGGTCAGACAAAAGCTCCCATGACCGCATCTGTTGTGGCCATATTCGTAAATCTCATAGGAAACGCTCTTTTGATCTACGGTCTCTTCGGCCTCCCCGCGCTGGGTGCTGCCGGTGCAGCCGTTGCAACTGTTATCTCCAGATTTGTGGAGATGGGCTTTATCATAATCTATACGCTACGCCACGCGGAAGAACATCAATTCATCCGCGGCGCATTTAAGGACTTCCGTGTTCCTTTAAAACTGGTAAGTAAGTTTATACTGAAATCGCTTCCTCTCATGGCTAACGAGACCCTCTGGGCCCTGGGACAGACTTTTTTAAATCAGAGTTACTCCTTCCGTAGCCTGGATGCGGTAGCCGCACTCAATATCGAGTCCACCATATGGAACTTAATGGGAGTATCCTTCCTGGCCATGGGCGAAGCTGTAGGTATAGTGGTCGGCCAGATACTCGGCAGCGGAGATATAGAAAAAGCCAGGGATCATGCGAGAAAGATGATAGCTTTCACAACACTCCTTGGCCTGGCTTTCGGTCTGCTCATGCTCGCTGTAAGTCCCTTCTTTCCCCTGCTTTACAAGACTTCCGATCATGTGCGGCATATGGCATCACAGTTCATCTTTGTATGCGGTGTACTGATGCCCTTTTATGCATTTACCCACGCATCGTATTTTACCATACGTTCCGGCGGCAATACCCTTATAACCTTTATATTTGACAGTTGCTTTGTATGGCTTCTGTCTGTTCCGACTGCCTTTATACTCAGCCGCTTTACCGGACTCAGTGTCCTTTACATGATGATCATCGTTCAGTCACTTGAGATCATCAAATGCCTTATCGGAGGCGGTATGGTCGCCAGCGGTATATGGGCAAAAAACATTGTCTCCAAAAACTGAGTTCTATTCTATATTATATTCCTTCTTTTCCTTAGGTCCCAGCTTTGCATCCGGGAACTGCCTCTTCGCTTCTTCGATCAGCTGTTTATGATCCATGTAGCTGTTCTTATAAACCCTGGTTCCGTCATTTTGGATAAAACTGTTCTCTGATACGATATAGGCAACTCCGTCGGGAACATAAGCTATCCTGACAAAAGACAATGCTTCCAATACGTGAAGTCCCACTCCGTCACAGCATATCACTTTATCGGCCTTATCATCCGTAATGACATATTTCAGATCATATGCCGTATCTATGATACTGCTGTATTCATTCTTTTCAGTATCCCAGATATATACGGTATGGTCATCGCCCTGGAATATCAGGTGTTTTTCTTTATCATCAAAACGTATGTAACTGCTCAGCTTTACCTGTACGGGGATCGCCGCGATGAGCATTCCGTCCTCAGTGTTGATGATACGAAGCTTTCCGTCAGCACAGAACATCGCTGCCCTCTTTCCCGATCTGCTTACCGTAAGATACGGTGAACCGCTGCTGTTTGCAGTCTCTCGCAGATTTACATCTTCGTACTCTCTTTTATCTCCTCCGTCAATCTCTATTTCCGTCAGGTTTATACCCGACTGAGAAAGGTATATCTTTGAACCGTCTTCGGTTATTACCGCGCAGCCTATGGTATCTTCTGCCTCTTCGCTGTAGATCAGACTCTTATTCTCTACATCAAAAGCTCCCATGTTCCTGCCGTTCCACATCACACAATACTTTCCGTTGCCTGAAAACCAGCCTTCTGTATAACTGTCCTGTGAACCCATACTCTGATAATCATTCAGTACCGCAGACTTTTTGGCAGGTTCGATCTCCCATAAACCATCCATAGTAAGGATCAGGGCCTTATCCTTCATACAGAACATATCGATAGCATAATGGTCACTTTTGTCAAAACTGTAAAGGAGCTTTCCCTCTGCATCATAGAAATCATGCATCTTTCCATCCATATAATCGGTCATCACATAATATGCGCCGCCCGGTTCCACTGCTTCTGCGATCTCCCTGCGTTCCAGATCCGGAAGACTTTCAAGGTTCACTCCTTTCTGGTAAGACAAAACACACAGATCCGATGAAGCCGTCCGGATGATCCTCTGATCTCCGACAAACTGCATATCCATTATACCTATTCCGGTCTCGATCCTCGCCGCATCAACAATGACTGCATTATCCGTATCTATCCAGTCCATCACTCCGCTTGAATAGCCTATGCAGCCGTATTTCGAATTACCTGAGAGCAGCATTGCATTTGCATCACCGAAAAGACCTATACGCCCCGTCTCACTGCCGTCAGCCGTATCATAAATGTAGGCTCCGTTCTCGATCACTACTACTATCCTGTCATTAAAATCCTGGATCTTCATCTGTGTTGAAAAAGTAACCGGATTGACGATCTGTATATCAAGATCAACGGACCATAAAAGCGTCCCTTCCTTATCTATAAGATCAAGCCCCAACTGCTGCACACCTGCACCCATGTAAAAATCCGGATTGCAACTCAATACAGCCGTATACCCTTTTTCGGATCCTGCAGTTCTCAGTATATGACCGTATCTCACATCTGCATCCGTGATCTCCCCTGCCACAGTATCGACCAGCGATATGAAGTTATGCTGATCAGTCCCGGACATATGGGTTACAGTTATCACGCCGTCTCCTATATAATTTCCTCTTGAATTGAAAGACTCATCAGACTTTTTATCTATTTTCATTGAGACCTTCCCGCCGGAAAGATCTACTACGCTTACCTCGTCAAGACTGATAAGTGCCAGCTTCTTTTCATCCCTGCAGAATTCCGCTCCGAGATAATCACCCTCTCCGTCTATATGATACAGTTCCTGTCCTTTGTGGTCATAAGCTGTAAATGTTCCGGAAGTTGTCACATACAGTCCGTTGTCATCCGCAAAGACATCTTCCACGGTCTCGACATAGTAGTTCTCATCTGTCCTGAAAGGTACCATGACCTTCTGTTCCCAGCTCTGCGTATCCCACAGATACACATTATCATTGCGGTCAACGGTCACAAGGTATTTTCCTTCTCCGCATAACCTCATATCCTTTACTATCTGTTCGTGATGCAGCAGTCTGTCATAATCCAGAAGACTGCCGTCATAATATACATGAAGAGCGGCACTCAGTGCGTATTCACTTTCCGGAACGTATGGTCTTTCCTCCTCGCCTTCCCGCGGCAGTCCCTCTATAGCCGTAAGTATTGCTGCTTCTCTTTTTCCCTCATCCAAAAGCGAAAGTGATCTTTCCGCATAGAATCTGGACTGGTTTTTCTGTGTTTCCTGGAACTGGTCAAATATCTGTCCTGCCATCATTGATTTTTCCATGGCAAGGTCCGCATTGTTTTTTGCAAGGAGCTCCATATTTCTGGCAACCATTGCATTATAAAGGCCGAACGCCACACCCAGCGCAGCTATCATAAGCATTATTGCAGCCGCAAAACATACATTTCTGCGTATTATCCTCTCTCTGTGCCGCTGCTTCAGATCATCATATTCACAGCCTATCAGAGGAGCACAGAGACGCATCAGTTCCGTTTTAAATTTCTTGTCACGCTCTTTCCTGGTTTCGCCTCTTATATCGGCTGCCAGCGGTTCCACAGGCTTTCCGTTCTCATCGACCAGAAGCTGGGCAGGGAAACTTTCATTTGGTTCACCTTCTATAAGTATCGCCAGCACATGATTCCTGTCATGAAGTTTAATAAAAGTATCTATCTCCTTGCATACCCACACCGATTTCGGAGTTCTCGGAGAACAGATGACGATCAGGTATTCCGACTCCTTAAGTGCCGATGTGATATTATCATCAAGGTCACTTCCGATAGGCAGTTCTTCCTGATCGCGGAATACTCTCTCTATCTTTTTCTTACCGTATTTTTTTCTTACCGAAGAAGGTATTACAAAAGTCTCAAGCCCTCTATGGAGCTTCTTGGCAATCTCCATATCAAGTTCGCTGTGTCTATAGCTTATAAATGCATCATATCTCATCCGCTTATTCTCCGACTATTTCAATATATGTTCTTTTGAAAATGCTTCTTGCTATGATATATATATCTTTCAGATCATCCGTTCTTACAGCGATGTAATCGCCCTGTACTCCGAGGTAATACTTTTCCGGATCCCAGGTTGAAAAGATCTTTACCCTGTGATCCAGTTCCTTTGCATATATACCGCTGCCTCCGAGAGCTATACAGCTTTTTGCATAGGGAAGCATGTTTATATGTTCCTCCGTTTCCGAATCGATCACAGTCGGCGCATACTCGCCGGGATAAACATATTCTTCATCGCTCTGTCTGTAGCTCACTTCAAATTTCTTTCTCTCGATAGGCCACATTTCACCTTCTATTCCGAAGACTATGATCAGATCGTCTTTTATCGTGACCTCCACATCACCTTCAAGTGTTCTTATCACCACGCGTCTTCCGCTCTCGGCCAGCATTTTTCCTTCCACATAGCCCATCATCACTTCACGTTTCACATAACGTCTGTATCCGTCCAGATTTTCATCCTCGACGCCGGCATAACGTATCTCGCTGTCCCTGTAATAGCTGTACATACGCTCTTTCATCAGATCTTCGATAACTTCGTTCTTATATTCCAGCCCGTTCTGTTCAAACAGATCTCTCTGCAGGAAGCCTCCCGCTTTGGTCAGGTGTCCGCCGCCGCCGCCAAAACCTTTAGCGAGAAAGCCCGCCAGCTCACTGGCTTTTACATTCTTGCTGCAGCTCCTGACAGAGATCTTCACCCCAAACGAAAGGAAACTGTATACCAGACAGCTCTCAAGTCCCTCGACCTCAAGGAGCATATCGCTTATAACTCCGAGAATGTTTGGATCACAGGGTTCCGCTTCTATTATCGCATAAGGAAACTGATCCGAATAGAACGCATTCTTTAATGCATTACCGGCTATCTCCAGTTCTTCTCTTGAAAGATTTGAATTGCGGAATACCAGGATATCTTCTTTGGAATACTTTGCATGATCTCTCAGATCCCTGTCTGCGGGATGGGATATCTCGGCCAGACTGCCCGTGTCCGTAAAAAGCCCGTAATACAGGGCTGTTGCGATATCCTGATCGTCATTTATGTCTATGCCTTCTTCCTCAAGAAGCTTGAACAAAAGAGTGGCACAGGATCCGTAACTGCTCCTCACCTCGTTCATATCCGGGAGCGTGGTGGCCACCTGATGATGATCGAATACCGCAATGTTATCGGCCTCAAACTTTGTCACATTGCTTTCTCCGTACTGACAGTCAACAGTAACCAAAAGCTCCGGCCTCTCCAGGCTCTCAACATACTCCACTTCGATGCCCAGCATCTCTATCATCTTTGTGAGATTGCATTTCCGGATCTGTGATCTTCCGCCGTAGATAAAACGCGCTGTTTTTCCGTTCATCTTCAGATATTTATTTAAAACAAATCCGCATGCCAGTGCATCGGCATCCGGATTGTCATGACATTGTATTACGATATCATTATAGGAAAGCAGTTCCGATAATCTTAAGCTCATATAATCCCCCTAAATCTTTTACGCTTTTAGTCTGTCGAAATAAAATCAAGATCCTCATCCCGGCTGGCAAGGTACTCGGCAGCATCATCGGGTATGTCATCCAGACTCTCGCTTCCGGTATCTACATCGAGAGGCTGTCTCTTGAACAGTATATCATACATTACGGGAATAATGAACAGGGTCATCAGGGTCGCATAAGCAAGACCGCCGGCAATGACCAGAGCCATGCCGCGTCCGAGCTGGGCGCCCATATCATCACCTATGATCAGGTTGGATTCTGCAAGTATGGTTGTAAGTGCTGTCATCAGTATCGGGCGCATACGTGTCTTGCCGGTAACCACCAGCGCCGTTATACGGTCCAGACCGCCTTTCCTCAGCTGATTTGCATAGTCCACGAACACAATACCGTTATTAACAACGGTACCCATCAGCACGACTATACCGAGTATACTTATCATTGACAGGTTCTCACGGCAGATCCACATGGTCAGGAAACCTCCGGTAAATGCCAGAGGCACCGTAAAGAGCACTATGAAAGGACTTAAGAGACTCTGGAACTGTCCCACCATTACAAGGTATACCATTAAAAGTCCAAGCACCACTACCAGTCCCATCTGCTTAAGCATGGTAAGCACCGAATCGTATTCACCGCCCAGCTCCATCGAATAACCCTGGGGAAGCTTGTACTTATCCAGAAGAGGCTTCAGCTTTCTCGTAAGCAGTGTGGTATTATAGCCCTCACCTACTGATGCTGTCACAGTCATGTATCTGCTCTGGTTCTTACGGTTTATGCTTGTCAGTTCATCCTTTACTTCGACTGTCGCGAATTCGCTCAGTTTGTGATCTTCATGTATCGTATCGTTATCATCGTCCGTCTTTTCAACGGTGAATTCATAGTCCAGCAGATTTTCGTAGGTCACAGGCTTTGTATCATCCACTACCACTATATCCATATCGATACCGTCAACAGTGATCGTCACCGCACTCTTTGAATGAGTGAGCTTTTTGTTTATATCCTGATATATCTGCACAACGCTCAGTCCCAGGCCCATCGCCTTGTTCTTGTCGATGGTCACATGTGCGGCTTTTCCGGCATCTTCAAAACCGTTTGATATATCTTCATATCCGTCTATGCTGTCAACTATGTCGCATATTTCTCCGGTTATGCGCGTAAGCTCATCAATATCCTGACCGTATACGTTGAGTGACAGACCGGAGCCTCCCGTGAGCGAATCCATCTCCGTCGCCATTGAAGACATGGTCAGGTCCACATTCAGATCGATGCCTATCTGCTCTATCTCTTTATTGATACGCTTTATCTCTTCCTCACCCGCGTTCTCATCCTCTGTCATGATCATGAATGACATGTGTTTATATGAATCATCGGAATTGGCTGCCTCCGATACCAGAAGTGCGGAACCGTTGCCGTTGAGCACACCTATGGTACCTATGCCTTTGATCTGCAGCATACGCTCCAGCACTTCATCGGTTTTGGCATATGCTTCTTCTCTTGTAGTCTCATCGGAATATGAAATATCGGCCTGCATCTGGTTCATTGTCATCTCAGGAATAACTACTATACCCATACGGACGATCATTATTCCTGAGAATATCAGCAGACCCAGTGCCAGTGCTATAGGCACTATCTTTACCTTAAGGCAGAAACGGAGTATCTTCTCATAAAGAACCATCACCTTATCAAATAAGGGATGCTCCTTTGGTTTCGCATTCTTAAGCAGTGTTGATGCAGAAGCAGGTACCACGGTCATAGCTATGAGAAGTGATGCCATCAGACAGAATACGATGGTCAGACACATGGGTGCGATCAGGTCTCGTACCATACCACTTGTAAATATCATAGGCAGGAATACGCACACTGTTGTCAGCGTCGACGCTATGATAGAACCGGCTACCTGTTTTGTACCCTGTACCGCAGCGCGCGGCGCTTCTATGCCGTGACCGCGCAGACGGTATATATTCTCCATTACGACTATGGAGTTATCGACAAGCATACCTATACCGAGAGCCAGACCCGAAAGCGACAGCATGTTCAGTGATATCCCTGAGAAATACATACACATGATAGCTGTGAGCACCGAAACCGGAATGCTTATGGCTACTACCAGCGTAGGCTTTACATCTTTAAGGAATAGAGCCAGGACTACTACCGCCAGCAAAGCACCTATTCCCATCGAGGTCAGCACGCTGTTAACGATCAGGTCAATGTAATCACCCATATCAACAAGTGTTGTCACTTCAAGTCCCGGATGTGCAGCCTTCAGATCCTTCGATGCTGCTATTATCGTCTTCGACAGGTCATTGGTTCCCGTAGTACTGCTCTTGAATATCGAAAGAATAACGGCCTTGTTCTTGCCGAGTCGTACATAGCTGTCATCCGCATTATCTATCACTACGATGTCTGCCACATCTCCGAGTTTTACATCGCCTACTTTATTGATATTGGTAAGCACGATATCATTGAGCTCGCTCACATCTTTATAGTTCTGTCCTACTTTTACCAGCCACTGGCTGTCGGCAGTATCATCAACATAGCCCGCGGGCATTTCGAAATTCTGCGCATAAATGAGACCGGAAAGAGTTTCGAGTGTCAGCAGCTTATCTGCATTCGCACTTTTCTTCGCCTCAGCCTTCTGCTTTTCGAACTTTCTTACTCCGTCTTCGTAATCAGTCCAGCCGTCATCTATCTGCTTCTGTCCGTCCTCTATCTGCTCCAGGCCGTCCTTTATCTGCTTCTGTCCGTCTTCTATGCTGTCCCAGCCATTATCGATCTGCTCCTGTGCCGTTTCCAGCTGATCCTCCGCACTGTCAAACTGTGACTTTGCGCTGTCAAGCTGGGTCTTGCCTATGGTAAGCTGAGCGTCTGCGCTTCCTATGGAAGCAGCTGCTTCAAGTTTTCCTTTTTCCAGCTCCTTATAAGCATCCTCTACCTGGGCTTCCATTTCTTTTATTGCTTTTTTCAGCCCCTTGACAGTAGCCTCGGACTGTGTTTTCTGGGCTTCCAGTGATGCTTTCTGGTCATTGAGACCCTTCTTCTGTTCTTCCAGCTGTTTCTTCTGTTCTTCCAGCCCGGACTTCTGCTCTTCAAGCTGTTTTTTCTGTTCCGTAAGCGTGCTCTTCTGATCCAGAAGGGCTTTTGCCTGCTGCATATCTGCAAGTCTCTTTTTTAACTCTTCAAGCTGGCCTGCAAGATTATCATAGCCCGGCATATCCGGAGTCATGCCGGACAATGTTGCTTCCAGTGTTGCTATGCCTTCTTCTATGGATGATATCACGGGTCCGATGGAGTCAGAGGTGATCCCCTGTGCTTCAAGCTGTGCTATGGCATTCAGTCCTTCATCTATCTTCTTTATGCCATCATCGATCTGCGCGATACCGTCATCGATCTGCTTGATACCCTCGTCGATCTTTGCTATGCCTTCATCGATCTGTTTGATGCCTTTTTTAAGTGCGGGAAGTGTTGCCTCGCTCTGAGAGAGCTGAGTCTTTAATGAAGCTAAAGATGCGGAAGCCTGGTCAAGCTGATAGCTTAAGTCTGCCAGTTTTTCATTGGATTCTTTTTTCTTGTCATCCAGTTCCTGCTGGGCTTTCTCCATATCACGCTTGGAGTCTTCCCATTTCTGTTTGTTCTCGGCCAGTTCCTTCTTGCCGTCTTCCAGATCCTGCTGTGAATCCAGCAGTTCTTTTATGCCGTCAGCCAGATCTTTCTTGGAATCCTCCAGCTTTTTACGGTTCTCATCCAGGGAATCCTGTGAATCCTCCAGCTGTTTTTTTGCATCATCCAGCTGTTCCTGCGCGTCATCAAAGGCCTCATCGACAGTGGCAAGTATACGGCCGTTTAAATCGTCGATCTTTTTCTCGTTGAGCCTTACCTCTACACTCTTGTCAACAAGACCGAGAGTGGTAACACTGGCAACACCGTTCTGTTTTTCATACTGGGGAGTTATCTCGTCACGAACGAACTGGGAGAGTTCTTCCATCTCCATGCCTTCCATACTTACAGCCAGGTAGACACTGGCCACCATATCGGTACTGATCTCTATTATGGAAGGAGTGCCGGCATCATCCGGCAGATACGGTTCCAGCGTGTTCAGCGCGCTGGAAACCTTGACCATGGCACTGTCCAGATCCGTATCATCTACGAATTCCAGCTGGACCATACCATAGTTTTCATTACATACACTGCTGACATTCTTTATACCGTTTATGGTACCCAGAGCAGCTTCCATGGGTTCGCAGATCTCTGTCTCTATCTTTTCCGAACTGGCTCCCGGATATGTCGTAAGTACCATCAGATACGGGAGCGAGATATCCGGCAGAAGATCGAGCTGCATATTGGTCATGCTCACAAAGCCGAGCACTATTGCGATTATCACGCCCACGAGAACGGTAAATGGTTTTTTTACACTGAACTTTTCCATCTATCTTTATTTCAAGAGTTTTATTTTTTTATCCGGTATATCTTCGTTTAGTACTCCTGTACTCCTTTACAAATTTTTTGATCCTCAGTAATCTTCGCAGTCCATGCAAAGACAGTATTTTACCATATTTCCACAGAACTGGCAAGAAAACGGCACAGGCGGAATTTGTGAAATATTTGTGAAGAATATTCGCATATAAGCTCCGCCGGGATACGCCCGGATTTAAGAAAAGCATTTAATTTTATCCAGATATGTGGTACAATCCCGATATGAAGAAAAAACACAGCCGCGAATATAAACTTCTTACAATGTGCCTCTTCTGTGAAGCTGCCGCCTTTCTCCTGGCCATGCTGTTTCGCTACGTGGTACTGAATTCTTTTTACTGGAACCCCGACAGGGATTATGACTTCTACAAGATGTTCTTTGTGGTCGTGCTGAGCTTTTACGCGGTTGTTTTCCGCCTGCGTATCAAAAAGCACCCCTCTTTCCGCGAGATGAACGGCTGGGAACACCTGGCCGAGGTACTCAAACAGCATATCCTGCTGCTTATCGGCCTTACGGTCTTTCTGTATTTTATCCACTCGTCCGACAAGATATCCAGGACCGTGATGGGCTTTCTTAT
>JAIKYA010000166.1 GCA_024683645.1 Lachnospiraceae bacterium | reverse complement strand
CTCTGCCGCATCTTAGCTCCCCTCATGATGCTGGTCATCTTTTATTTTTCCTCCAGGCCGGGGCCGGAGTCGGATGTGGACAGTATGGCGATAGGCAGGATCATCGGGGAGATGGTGGTACCGGACTTTGAGGATATGGAGCTGCAGGCACAGCTGGAATTTGTGACGAATATCAATCATGCCGTCAGGAAGACGGCGCATTTTACGGAGTACGCTGTGCTGGCAGTGCTGCTTGCGGGAGCGCTGGATGCGGAGGATAAGAAGAGACGGGCCATATTTCTGCAGGCGGTGGCGATAGCCGCACTGTATGCTGCAAGTGATGAGTTTCATCAGACCTTTGTCCCGGGAAGGGCCGGGAAGATAAGCGATGTCCTGATCGATTCGGCAGGGGCTGTCGCGGGCGCTGCAATAGTCATTGCTTTACGAAGGCGCATTTCAGTGATAAAATAGAATAGTTATGGACAAAAAGAAGAAAAAACTGCTGATCCTGCTTGCTATATCGCTGCTGGTACTTACGGCGGTCGTTTTTCTGCTGCCCAAAAGGGAACTGGAACAGAATGATGACATTTCGGAAGAAATGGAATCCACTATAACCAACAGAAATATTCCCGCGCCCGCGAGTACAGAGGAAGAAAAAGAGATAGAGCTTTCGGAAAGAGATGAGAGAGGCCCGGAGCCAAAGCCTTTGGTCACTCCGACGCCCACACCCACACCGGAGCCTACTCCCACGCCGAAGCCCAAAAAGAAAAAGAAGAAAGCAACTCCCACGCCGGAGCCGGAAGCCACCGAGTTTCCCGAGATGATCAGAGTGGAGGTTGATGACAGCATCCTGTGCAGGAACATGATCCTGGATCTGGATTATGCCTCCGATGTGGATGATGTAGCAGCTGTAAGGATTGCTTCCCAGATGCACAGGCTCAGGCGCATAGAACTGAAAGCGGTCATGCTCTCTGTGCCTTTTGAGGACGGGGCAAAAGCCCTGCACGGCCAGCTGCGTTATGAAGGCTTACACAACATGCCGATAGGTGTGTCGGGAACATCGGCGCCCGTATCATCCCCGTTTTGGGATAAATTTATAGAGAAGTACTACAGTTCTTCAGACTTTGATAAGCGTGACAGCGTGGAGCTGTATAAAGAGGTGCTCCGAGACTGCGCCGCAAATAATGAAAAGATAAGGATAGTGACCACGGGCTTCCTTGTTAATATCGAAAAACTGCTTCAGGATGGCGAGGGCTATACCCTGGTGGACCAGTGTGTTGAAGATATCTGGATAACCGGAGGTTCATACCCGACGCCCGGCATGGATTACAATTTTTATATTTCCGAAGAAACCCGCAGGGCAGCCAAGTATGTATTTGAGAACTCACCCGTGGAGCTGGTCTATTCCGTAGGGCAGATGGCCTCGGATATAAACGGAAAGCCCATACTCTGCGGCGGGACTATCTACGGTATGGATTCATCCGATACGGATCCCATCAGGGTCGCATACAAGTGCTATGAGGAAGCGGGCGGAGCGGATCTGTCAAAGGGGCATATGTCCTGGGATCCCATGTGTGTATGGGCCGCATCGCTTTCAGCGAGCGAAACGCAGACCAGGATCGTCGGAGTAAACGGCAGCTTTGATGAGGTCGGACGAAACAGCTTTGTGGCGGCCAATAATCCTTTGCGAGGCGTGCTGGAAAAAACAGGCACGGACGGCAGCTGGTACGGCAGTCAGCTGGATTATTATCTGAACATCGGCTATCACTATCCGGAAGACTGGGGAAGCGAGTAAGCGGATTTGCGTAAATACCCGTTTTGTGGTATGATATACTATTATGTTTGGAGAGGAAGAGCATGGATACCAGATTGATACACACACCTGAAGGTGTAAGGGATATATACGGCGGGGAGCTGAAGGCCAAAAAGGAGCTTATCGGCAGGATACGCGGGGTGATAGATGACTACGGATACAGCGAGATACAGACCCCGGTATTCGAGTTTTTTGACGTGTTCTCAAATGAAGTGGGGACCACTCCTTCCAGGGATCTGTTCAAGCTCTTTGACAAAGAGGGCAACACTTTAGTCCTGCGTCCGGATTTCACACCTTCGGTTGCCCGGTGTGCGGTCAAGTATTTCCTTGAGAATGAAGCAAACCTTCCGCTGAAGCTCTGCTATGAGGGAAATGTATTTACGAATACCTCCGAGCTTAAGGGACTGTTAAAAGAAACTACCCAGACCGGTGCGGAGCTGATCGGAGATGACAGTCCGGAGGCCGATGCACAGATACTCATCATGGTCATAAAAGCCCTGAAAGCAGCCGGACTTGACAGTTTTACGGTAAGCACCGGTGAAATAGGCTTCTTTAAGGGTATATGCGAGGCTGCAGGCCTTGATGATGAGACGGTTATCAAGTTAAGAGACCTGATCTCCGTTAAGAATTACTATGCTGCAGCGGCTTTGCTTAAAGAAAACGGCGGCGGCGATAAGGATACGGAACTTCTCTTAAAGAACGGTGACGTATGCACCATTGCCGATCTGCGTGCTGCAAAGGAAAAACTCGGGAACAAACGATCTGCCGAGGCTCTTGAGCGCCTTGACAGGATATATACGCTTGTTGAAAAGGAAGGGCTGGAAAGCTTTCTTTCATTTGATCTGGGACTTCTTTCAAAATTTAATTATTACACCGGCATGCTTTTCAAGGCTTATACCTACGGCGCCGGTGATGCCATAGCAAAGGGTGGCCGCTATGACGGTCTCCTTGCACATTTCGGGCACCACGCCCCTGCGGTGGGGTGTGTATTTCTGGTGGATGATATATTGTTTAAACTGAGAAGATAGAAAGATCCTTCGTCACTCGGGATGACATGAAAGAGACTTTTAGAATGACATGGTACAAAGTGCGCTGCACGAATGGAAACGGTATTGCGAGATAAAAAAGTTGCGGAACCTGGGATGACACGGCGCGGTGACACGAAGGATTTGGGAGGAATATTTTGAACGAAGATAAATATCTGACATTTGCGCTGACCAAGGGCAGACTTGCGGAAAAGACCATGGAACTCCTTGAGAATGCAGGGATAGTCTGCAGGGAGATGGAAGATAAAAAGAGCCGCAAGCTCATATTTGTCAATGAAG
This sequence comes from Lachnospiraceae bacterium, assembly GCA_024683645.1. Taxonomy (GTDB): domain Bacteria; phylum Bacillota; class Clostridia; order Lachnospirales; family Lachnospiraceae; genus NK4A136. The sequence continues at coordinate 5,143 of JAIKYA010000166.1, read as the reverse complement.
AGCAGAAAGTACGCTTTTTCCTGGCAAAGGGACCGGACGTGCCCACCTACGTGGAATACGGTGTGGCCGATATAGGTGTTACCGGACGTGATACCATACTTGAGGAAGGCCGCAGGGCTTTTGAAGTGCTGGATCTGGGCTTCGGTAAATGCCGTATGTGTGTATGCGGACCTTCTTCCGCAAAGGAGCTGCTGCTGCATCATGAGCGTATCAGAGTGGCAAGCAAATATCCGAACATAGCAAGAGATTATTTCCACAATAAGAAATTCCAGACCGTGGATATCATTAAACTCAACGGTTCCGTGGAACTGGGGCCCATCGTCGGGCTCTCGGATGTGATAGTGGATATAGTCGAGACCGGCTCCACACTAAGGGAGAACGGCCTGGAGGTGCTGGAGGAGATATGCCCGCTGTCAGCAAGGATGATAGTAAATCAGGTGAGCATGAGACTGAAAAACGAAAGGATAAGGGAGCTGATACACTCCCTTGAGGGACAGTTATGAATATAATAAAACTAAATGCCGAAAACGGCAGGGAATTAAAGGAAACACTGAAGAAACGCCAGACCAACAGCTTCCCCGAGATAGAGAAGAAGGTGGCGGATATAATAGCAAACGTAGTGGAACGCGGTGATGAGGCTCTTTTTGAATATTCGAAGGCCTTTGACCGCTATGAACTGACTAAGGACAATATACGTGTCAGCAACGAGGAGATAAAGGCGGCGGTTGATTCCGTGGACAAGGCCTTTCTCGAAGTGATAAGAAAAGCTGCCGACAACATCCGTGCTTTTCATGAAAAACAGAAGCGTTTGAGCTGGATAGACACAAAAGCCGACGGCAGCATACTGGGCCAGAAGTTTACACCGCTTGAGATAGTGGGTGTATATGTGCCCGGCGGAAAAGCGGCATATCCCTCATCACTGCTGATGAGCGTCGTTACTGCAAAGGTAGCAGGCGTGGAGAGGATAATAATGTGCACACCTCCGGGACAGACCGGAGAGATCAGTAAAGAGACTCTTGCAGCAGCCTATGTTGCAGGTGTGGATGAGATATACCGTGTGGGCGGTGCACAGGCTATAGCAGCCATGGCTTACGGAACGGAACTGCTGCCAAAGGTTCACAAGATCTGCGGCCCCGGTAACATCTTCGTGGCAATGGCTAAAAAGGCCGTATACGGACAGGTGAGCATCGATTCGGTTGCGGGACCTTCGGAGATACTGGTGCTGGCGGATGAGACCGCAGAAGCAAAGTATGTTGCTGCGGATCTGCTCTCGCAGGCGGAGCATGACGAAATGGCCAGTGCCATACTGGTCACCACTTCACAGAAGCTGGCAGAGGATGTTAAGTCGGAGATAGAACGCATGGTACCGACGCTTCCAAGAAAAGAGATAATACAGAAGTCACTGGATGATTTCGGTTTCCTCTTTGTTGCTGACAGTATGGATGATGCCATAGCGGCGGTCAATGATATAGCAAGCGAGCACCTTGAGATAATAACAAAGGATCCTTATATGGATATGACAAAGGTAAGGAATGCGGGTGCTATATTCTTAGGTCCCTGGTCATCAGAGCCGCTGGGAGACTATTTTGCGGGACCGAACCACATACTGCCTACCAACGGAACGGCCAAGTTCTTCTCGCCGCTCAATGTGGATGATTTCGTCAAGAAGACGAGCATCATCGCTTATTCAAGGGATGCGCTTAAAAGGGATGCAGAGGATATAATGCTGTTTGCGAAAAAAGAAGGCCTGGATGCTCACGCCAATTCGATAGGAGTGAGGTTTCAGTAAAGAAAGACCCTTCGGGCCGAACCTTTAGAATCACACCGTGTCATCTTGAGTGGAGCGAAGGATCCTGAATAGGAGAGAAAAGTATGAGAAAAGCTGAAGTAAAGAGAACTACAAAAGAGACGGATATAGAACTGAAACTTGATCTTGACGGCAGAGGTGTAAGCGCCATAGATACGGGCATCGGTTTCTTTGATCACATGCTTGCGGGTTTTACCAAGCACGGTTTCTTTGACATGACACTGAAATGCAAAGGGGATCTGAACGTAGACGGACATCATACGGTTGAGGACTGCGGGATAGTGCTCGGACAGGCGCTGGCACAGGCGGTCGGAGACAAGAGCGGGATGGTCAGATACGGACATTTCATACTGCCGATGGATGATGCGCTCATACTGTGTGCGGTTGATTTCTGCGGCAGACCGTATCTCAACTATGATCTGAAGTTCGGTACCGAATACTGCGGCGATTACGAGACGGAGCTTACGAGAGAGTTCTTCTATGCCGTAAGTTATTCGGCCGGTATAAATCTGCACTTAAAGCAGCTTGACGGAGTTAATTCTCATCATATCACCGAGGCTGCGTTCAAGGCTTTCGGCAAGGCTGTAGATATGGCCACGAGAATGGATGAAAGGGTGAGCGGAGTGCTCAGTACAAAGGGGAGTCTGTAATGGGAAGAAAAAGTTTATTTGCCGCCATATATCTGTATAAAGGCTGTGCGGTAAAGAGCAGGATAGACAGGAGTGTGATAAGTGACAAGCCTGAAGAACTGGCAGCATCTTATTCGGATCACTGCGCGGACGGGATACTGGTTTTTGACCTGTCGGAAAATGACGAGGATCATGATAAGGCCATAGGAGTGCTTAAAAGAATTGTGGCCGCATCGGAAGCACCGGTGTGGGGCTGCGGCAACATCAAGCGCTTTGAGGATGTTAAAAAGATACTTTATACAGGCTGTGCAAAGGCGGTACTGAATTATGCAAAAGAAAGCAACGTGGAACTGACCGCGGAAGTATCCAAGCGTTTCGGAAAGGAAAAGATAGCAGCCTCCGTTGCAAAGCTTTCCGAGGCTGAGGAGCATTCCGGAGTGATAGAGGAATACATAAGCAGTCTGGTGCTTGTAAATGAACGTGACGAATATGATGCGGCACTGTTAAAGACCATGCTCGGCTCAGCCGTGGATACACCAATGCTCGTGCCGATGCCGGACGGCGTACCTGCGCAGATAGCTGCTGTCCTGTCCAAAGAAAGAGTAGACGGCGTATTCGGGCCTGTGGTCAACTCAAATGCAGACCAGATCAATACCATAAAAGCCTTCTGCGCGGAGAGCGGTATAGATGTGGCGGGCTTTGATGCAAAGCTTAAATTTGAAGAACTGGTAACCAATGCCGACGGACTGGTACCGGTGATAGTACAGGATTACAGGAACAAGGAAGTGCTGATGCTTGCGTACATGAACGCGGAAGCATTTGAGAATACCATAAGGACAGGGCGCATGACCTACTATTCCAGGAGCAGGAAGGAGCAGTGGGTGAAGGGGGAGACCAGCGGACACTTCCAGTATGTAAAGGCTCTTTACGCGGACTGTGATAAGGATACATTGCTGGCAAAGGTATCCCAGGTGGGCGCTGCCTGCCATACGGGTAACCGCAGCTGCTTCTTTAACGAGATCATTAAGAAAGAGTATCAGGATACGGATCCGTCAAAGGTATTTCAGGATGTCTATGATGTGATAATTGACAGAAAAGCGAATCCGAAGGAAGGCTCTTATACCAATTATCTTTTCGATAAGGGCATCGACAAGATACTGAAGAAAGTCGGAGAGGAATGCACCGAGATAGTGATAGCTGCCAAGAATCCCGACAAGGAAGAGATAAAGTATGAGATATCGGATTTCCTTTACCATGTAATGGTGCTGATGGCCGAAAAGGGAGTGACCTGGGAGGACATCACCAGAGAACTGGCGAGCAGGTGATAATGATCAAAGCAGAAGAACGTAAAACAGCACTTTCCCACAGGGTATTGATGAAGGCTGAAAAGCCTGCCAGATATACGGGCGGGGAACTTAACAGCGTAATGAAGGAAGCGGATCGTGTAAGGATCCGCTTCTGTTTATGCTTTCCCGATGTATATGAGATAGGCATGTCTCATCTGGGCCTGCAGATACTCTACGGGCTTATGAACTCCTATGAGGATGTATGGTGCGAGAGAGTCTTCTCCCCCTGGACCGATATGGACAGGATCATGCGGGATGAGAATATAGAGCTTTTTGCTCTCGAAAGCCAGGAGCCTGTTAAGAATTTTGATTTTCTCGGGTTTACTCTGCAGTATGAGATGTGCTACGCGAATGTGCTCCAGGTACTGGAGCTTTCGGGACTTGAGTTTCTGGCAAAAGACAGAAAGGAAGATGATCCCATAGTCATAGGCGGCGGACCGTGCACTTACAATCCCGAACCGCTGGCTGATTTCTTTGATATCTTTTATATAGGCGAAGGTGAGACAAAGTACAGGGAACTCTTTGATCTGTATGAGTCCTGTTCCACAAAAGCAGAGTTCTTAAGGAAGGCATCACATATAGAGGGTATGTATGTACCCTCACTCTATGAGGTCGGCTACAATGATGACGAGACCTTAAGTTATATGCGGCCGCTGTATGATGATGTACCGGCAAAAGTACGCAAAACCGTGGTCGAAGACCTGAATGAATGCTTTTATCCCGAAAAACCGATCGTACCCTTTATAAGGGCGGCCCAGGACCGTGCGGTGCTTGAGGTGATGAGAGGTTGCATAAGAGGCTGCAGGTTCTGCCAGGCAGGACAGATATATAAACCCGTAAGGGAAAGAAGCGTGGAGACACTGAAGCACTATGCTGATGCGATACTGGCCAATACGGGCTATGAGGAGATATCACTGAGTTCTTTGAGCACCAGCGACCATACCGGACTTAAGGAACTGCTTGAGTATCTTATAGATGAATGTGACAGAAAGAAGATAAACATCTCGCTGCCGTCGCTTCGCATCGATGCTTTTTCCCTGGATGTGATGAACAAGGTCCAGGATGTGAAAAAGAACAGTCTGACTTTTGCGCCGGAGGCGGGGAGCCAGCGCATGCGGAATGTGATAAATAAGGGGCTGAGCGAAGAGGATATACTGCGCGGCTCGAAGATGGCTTTCGAAGGAGGCTGGAATAAGGTAAAGCTGTACTTTATGCTGGGTCTGCCCTTTGAAGAAAAAGAGGATATAGCAGCCATCGGCGAGCTATGTGATAAGATAGCCATGCTCTATTTTGAAACGGTGCCGAAGGAAAAAAGACAGGGAAGGGTGGAAGTGAGCGCCAGCTCGTCTTTCTTTGTACCC
>JAIKYA010000147.1 GCA_024683645.1 Lachnospiraceae bacterium | reverse complement strand
AAATTATAAATATCAAGCTGCTGGTTCTGAATATCGGCAAGTTTTTTCTGATATTCGAGGGAATTAAGCGCAGCATTGCGAAGCAGTGAAATGATAGGTATGAAAAACTGCGGTCTTATCACAAACATCTTGGGATAACGGTAGGAAACGTCCACGATCCCGTTGTTGTAGAGTTCGTTATCCGCTTCGAGCAGCGAAACCAGAACTGCATATTCGCATTTTTTCTCATTGCGATCCTTGTCCAGTTCTTTTAAGAAATCTTCGTTTTTATGCTTGGTCGCAGTGGTGTCCATCTCGTTTTTCATTTCAAACATGATGGATATGAATTCGGTGCCATCCGCGGATTCCCTGAAGATGAAATCACCTTTGCTTCCTGTTTTTGCATCGTTGTCTTTTTCAAAATACGCATTCGGAAAAGCAGTCATGCGTATCTGATTGAACTGCGTCATGCAGTGCTGTTCCAGACTCTCGCCTATCATCTTTGTAGACTGTCTTGCTTTAAAATCCTTAAGCCTCTCTATCTCCTCATCGCGCAGCTTCAGCTCACCCGTGTGCTTTTCTATCAGAGTTTTTTCCTTCAGTTCCTCTTCTCTCTTCTGAAGTTCAAGCTTACCCTGCAGTTTGCCGATCTCATTTTCTTTTTCGGACAGCTCTCTGTCCTTCTCCTGTATCGCTTCCGTAACGGCCAGCTTCTTTTCCGTTTCACTTCCGGACAGTTTTGCTTTAAGCTGTTCTATCATTCTGTCCCTGTCGGCGATCTCCGAATCCTTCTTCGCGATCTCCTCATTATAGGACTTCTCCTGCTCCATCCTTGCGATGGTCAGATCTTTTTCTTTTTTCTGGGCCAGTTCCTTCTCCCTGCGATCAAGTTCTTTTTCAAACTCCTTATCTCTTACCTGGCTCACGATCTGCGTATAGCCACTGTCATCGACCTGAAACATTTTCCCGCAATTGGGACACTTGATCTCCTGCATAATAACACCTCCTGATAAAAGATAACTCTGTCAGATTTCCAGAATGAACGATATCATATCTCCGCTGTATCCGACTCTCAGTTTTCCGCCGAGACGCTCTGCTATCTCCTTTCCCATGGAAAGACCGATACCGAAACCCGACTTTGCCGAATTGTGCGAAGCATCTTCCCTGTAGAAGCGTTCAAAGAAACGTGAATAATCAACATTCTTTCCTTCCACATAAGTATTTGAAACCGTAAGCCTCGCTCCCTTGCCGTGATTGTTAGAAGAAAGTTTAAGCTCTATCTTCCCTTCCTTATCGCAGTACTTTGAGGCGTTGTCCAATAAAATGGACACCAGCTGCTGGAAGCTTCTCTTTTCGGACATGGCATGCACATCTGCATCAATACTGAGTTCAAAACTCCTGCCCGAATCTTCTATAACATTTCTGAACGACTCGGCTGTTTCCGACGTGACCGCCGAAAGTTCCACATCCGAGAGCGGTATTTCCTGCATCTCATCAAGACGCGAGAGGACTACCAGATCTTCTATAAGATTCTTCATCTTATCGACCTGTCTGCGTGTACTCTCCGTCCACTTTGACTTGCCGCCTATAGTCTCCATCATCTCCGTATTTGAAGATATGACGGCGATAGGTGTCTTCAGTTCATGACTCGCGTTGGTGATGAAACGTTTCTGTCTCTCGTCATTTTCTATGAAGGGCTGTATTATCCTTTTGGAATAACGTCCCATTATCACGATATACAGAAGCAGCACGAATATCCACAGTGCAGCAAGATAGATGGTGACCACACGGATAAGGTCGTAACGGCTGGTGCTGTCGAGCACTACGATAAACACGGAACCATCCGTTTTGTTTTTCTTTATGTAGTTGATCATTCTGTTTGAGTCTTCGGATATACTGCCATACAGCCGTCTTCTCATATATACGCCTTTTGCGATCTTTACCGCATCTTCTTCTTTCATGGCCATATGCATATGTGAGATACTGACACTGTTTTCGTTAACAACAGCGGTAAAATACCTTGTCTCATATATCGACTCCGGATTAAGCGCCAGAAAAGGTCTTTTTATAAGGTCGAAATCCCAGGCCACCGGCAGTTCTCCGTCATTTTCCAGTATCTCTTCCATCAGTATCCTGGTCTGGGACATGATGGTCACTGATGATGTCCTGTAAACTATGAAAAGGACTGCAGAGATCACCATAAAGAGGATCAGCGTTGACATCCACATAAATTTCCATCGAAGTTCTTTAAACATCCCGGATCTCCTTCATGCAGAATGTGCTTTCTCCTTCTATCGCAACATTGGCCTGTACCGCACGCAGCTTGCCCCTCAGAAATGATATGTACATCACGACCATATCCTCGTTGACATCCTCACCGGGCCATACTTCATCCATGATCTCTTTTACGCTCACTTCTTCTCCGGCTTTGCCTATCAGCAGTGCTATAAGTCGCATTTCCTTATAGGCGAGGCTGATCGTATTTACAGCCTTCATCTCGGACTGTTCCGTATCCAGCTCCATGTTGCCGAAACTTAACGTCCTTACCTTGTAATCCCTCTTGCGACGGTACAATGCGCGGAGACGTGCACTTAATTCTTCCATGGAAAAAGGCTTCGTCAGATAATCGTCCGCTCCCGCGTCCAGTCCTTCTATGCGGTCTCCCACCTGTGACTTTGCGGTCAGGAAGATCGCCGGTATCGTGTTTCCCATCTCACGTATCTTTTTTATCGCCGTGATGCCGTCCATCACGGGCATCATCACATCCAGCACCAGCGCATCATAAGCATCCGAAGCAGCTTTCTCTACAGCTTCCGCACCGTTGCTCACCGCCGTTACATTATAGCCCTGGTACCTCAGGTATTCAGCAACCACATCCTGCAGATCTTCCTCATCCTCGGCAAATAATATCTTCATTTTCGTTTCCCTCTTTTTTTAGGTTCCTTCGCTGCGCTTTGGACAGCTCACAGTCTTTTCTGCTCCGGCTGTCTCACTCTCTTCTCAGCTTCGATCGGCCCACTGTCTTTCTCCGCTCCGGCCGCCTCACTCTCTCCTCCGCCCTGGCCGGTCCACTGCTTTGAGTCATTCTGCTTACATCAGTCTGAATGAATTCTGGGCTGATATGCATTTTCCTGAAACATGCTACGGTATCTGTCTGATGATCTTGCGCAGCGTCTGCATCGACACATCGCAGGCCGCCAGATCATTGGCGCAACGGTGCAGTTCCTGAATGATCATCTCCTGATTGCTTATGTTCTTCTTATATTTCAGTTCATGTTCAAGCGCAGCCCAGGTATCCATAGCAATGGTCCTAAGCTGTATCTCCGCATAAAAATGACCGGGAACATTCCCGTCCACATCTTCTTCATCTGAAGTCACTTCAACTATCATATGATAACTGCGATAACCGTTAGGCTTTGCATCAAGTATATAATCCTTTTCTTCCAGCACTTTTAATCGTTCAAAGTTTCTTATACGCTGCACGCATTCATAGACATCATCCACAAAGAGGCAGACCACTCTCATGCCTATGGCATCCTTTAAGACCTGAAGCGCATTTTTTTCGTTCTCCTCAAGCCCCTTTCTTTGAAGCTTCTCTCTCATGCTCTCATCGCTTTTGATCCTTAAGCTTAAGTGCTCATACAGCTTCTCACCGTTCTCAGACTTTCCGTTTTCTTCTACCCGTCCGGCAAGATACTGCAACACCTCTTCCATCGCCGGTCTGTATTTTCCGTATATGTCCATTATTCCCCACCTGTAACAATAACGATCCTTCACTTCTCCCGGATGACTCTCTTCTGCTTTCCGAATGACTCTCTTCTGATTTCCGAATGACTCTCTTCTGCTTTCCGGATGTCTCTCTTTCCTGCTATCCAGTGCTTTCAGTTCACCGCTCGCGATCACAACGATCCTTCACTTCTCCCGGATTCCTCTTTGCTTCCCTACGCACGGTACTTCTTCTCTATCCTTGTATACGCTATGGGCAGCGCTATCGAAAGCACCACCGTTCCCAGTATTACAGGCACAAAGCCTGCGGAATTCTGTTCAAGAAACAGGAACGGGATTCCGACAGCTTCCAGAAGGACTGCATAAACAAACCACAATATTGCGACCGCATGGTTGTATCCTTTTATATCCTTCACTCCGGCGACTTTGACTCCTGCAAAGAATCCCACCGGCTCCTTTGCATTCCACGCCCATATCCCTATTCCGAGAAGTATCAGACATATAAGAGTCCATATAACAAATCCTATCACCATGATACCTGCCCGCCTTTCTTAATATCTATACATTTCCTGTCCGCCACAAAATCTGTTTTGTCATATTCTTTCCATCATTATTATACTGTCAGCATGTGTCTTTCGCAATACCATGGTTCCGC
>JAIKYA010000129.1 GCA_024683645.1 Lachnospiraceae bacterium | reverse complement strand
TAATCCCCCATGAAGGCCGTGCCATCTCTTCAGCCATCCGGCTCCTGCCAAGCTGTACTTTTTTCATGATCTTCTTTCCAATTCCCTTTTCTTCATGTAAAATCCTCCTTGAAATTATTTTTATATTAAGAAACCGCCTTACATGACAGGGCATAATACCCCGTCAGGTAAGGCGGTTATCCATCACGAATATATGCTGTTTTATACGAAAAAAAAGGCACAGTTATGGGGTTGCATTGCATTGCGAATGCCGTAACCCATTTCAGCCATACCTGTCAAGTCCTTTCGATAAATTTTTAAGCAAATTTTTAAGTTATTCTTATACAGTCATACGTCTTTTGGAAGCATCATGCCATCCCGGTACATTGCCCTCTATATATTTAGATCGTTCCAAACCCGTAAAATTTTTAGGGTTCTGCATGTTTTTTTTAAATATATCGAATGAAATACTAAATTCCACTCTTACATTCTCATTCTTTATCTGCTTTGCTGACTGCCACTTCCTGCCCGTTCAAAGCCCGGGCTTCATCCCCGGAAGCTAATCCTTTCACTCCGCCTGTTCGTATCTCCCCACTATACAGCTCTTCTTACAGAAGCATATCCCGTAGGATTTCACTCCCATGTAGCCATCCTCAAGTACGCCTTCCTCATACTTCTTATCCCTTATCTGCTCATATGCTTCCTTAAGCCCGGCCTCCATCTCGTTGAACTTCTTCCTGGTCTTTACCTCAAAGATGATCGCAGGGTCAGTCGGATTTTCCGGATACAGCACGATATCCGGGCGTCCGTCTCCTTCCTCCCTGTTGGACTGCGGAGCGTAATCCGGCACTCCATAGAGGAGCGAGAGGAAAAAGCCGTGGTAGAAGGATTCGTCGCTGTCAAATACGCTGATGCTCTTCTTTAAAAGTCCGGTGACATATCCGGCGACAGCGTCCGTATCCCCCAAAAGCACTGCCTTATGCAAAACGCTCCTGTCCGTATCCTTTACCTGTTTTTTTAACCAGTTACTTATCTGGTTTGTGTATATGCTGCGTATCTCTATATTGGGAATCTTCATTGTAAGATATATCTTCTCTTCGTTTTGCTCATCCCGCCTTTCCGATACCTTCTTCATATATCCCGTAAAGAACAGGAAATTCCACAGATTATCCCCGTATTCATGGATATCGTCATAGGTGATATCCTCGTGGATCTGTTTTTCTATGGTACCGCCGTGGATCAGTATATCCAGCTCGTGCTTCATCTCATCGTCTGCCTGCCATATCATGTCCTTTATGATCTGGTTTGACGAGGTATTGGCCCAGTAGGGTTCCGGAAACTTCATATGGTTCACGGCAATACTTGATACATACTTGATAATGCTCCAGGGATTATATATCTCCGTGTTTCCGAAAAGATAGCCGTCATACCACTCCTTCGCCTCTTCTATCCTGTCCTCCATACCGTAATCGATAAGCATCTGTTCCGTTTCAGCCTGTGTAAAACCGAAGGCTTCTTCGTATCCGTTATTATATACGGAACTGATCTGTAAATGATTAAGCCCCGTAAATATGCTCTCCTTACTTATCCTTAAGCACCCCGTTACCACGGCGAACTGCAGCGCGTCATTTGTCTTTAATGCCGACTCAAAAAGCGAGCGTATAAAGCCCGCCATTTCATCATAAAAGCCGCTGTAGTAGGCATTTTCCAGCGGTACGTCATATTCATCAAGGAGTATGATCACGTTTTGATCATGATATTTTTTTAAGCAGACACAAAGGGTTTTGAGCGCTGTCACATAGCGGTCTATTTCTTTTTTGAAATCTTCCTTATCGGCAATTTCAAGTCTGTTCACCGGCCTGAAAAGACCGTTCAACAGCTCCTTTTCAGCATCGGTATAAATATCCGCATCCTTAATGTATATATGCCGGTCAAATTCCGACACTATTTCATCTCTCAGCTACAATGCCGCTTCACAGAAATCCGGCTGTTTTGCCGACTTAAGTGACAGCTTGATAACAGGATACCTGCCCATCATGGAAAGGATCTCCTCTGATGCACCCATTATCCGCTTACCCTCAAAATATCTCTTTTTATCTACAGGAATACCGTCCCGGTCATACTCCAGTTCAAAGAAAGTGCGCAGCATGGAAAGGGTCAGTGTCTTCCCAAAGCGTCTCGGTCTTGTAAAGAGCGTGACCATACCGCCCTTTTCCACTATGTCGCTTATGAGCATGGTTTTATCTATATAGTATGTATTATCATCTATAATACGTTTATAATCCTCATATCCTATACCGATCTTCTTCATTGCCCACTCCTTATCCGTACAGCGCCCCGCTTATCAGCTGTATACACCGCGCTTGCCGCGCATGATCAGTTTAACTATATCATAAAGCCCCTTTTCCCGCAAACCACACAATAATAACAGATTAATCTCCATCATATTACTCAACCCCTGTAATCTTCAGCGTTTCCGCTGTCTACTCCTATAGACATACCGTAGTCAAGTAGTACATTCCGGCATGAAGAAATCCAGCCCGAAGGACTGGACATCATTCTTCTGTACTTACAATATCTTATTCTCGTAGTCCTGCAGTTCATAGAATATGTTGTCTACAACGGCAGTATCTCCCTCAATTCTGTATAGCAAAAAATAGTCATGAGACAGGAAATTCATTCTCCGGTAGCCAAGCTCTCTAAGCCGCGGATTATCACACAGTTTTAAGCTCCCGGCCACCCTGGAGAGACTGCTCTTTGTAGCTTCAAAGTCATTTAGTACATTGGGAGCCGCCTGCTCGCTTTTCTTCTCAAATTCTTCCCGGTTCATTTTCTCAGTGAGCGCAAGCTCGTCGATCTCCGGTGCAAAACGCTCTGTAAGCTCTGACTGCGTGATCCCACAGATTCCGTTACCTCCTGAGTAACAAAATCCAACTGCTACATCAAGCCGGTCCCGC
>JAIKYA010000120.1 GCA_024683645.1 Lachnospiraceae bacterium | reverse complement strand
CTGAGCAGCTGACAGACCATGTCATTACCAGTTTCTCGGAGATGCAGAAGATGATCTGAGATTCAAATACTCTTTCACTTTTCCGAATACGCTTACGTGTAGTAGAAAACCACAGCATATTCATCTTTCCTCCGATTCCTTCTCTCTTAGCCACGATCCAACACCTCCTCCGTTAATGTCCGGTACGCATTAGCAGCCTTTCCTTTCGGATCATACAGATAAATGCTGGATCCTTCTGCACTGATCTCTGCCGCACGAACCGAAAGAGGGATGCAGGTATGAAACACGCCGATTTGATTCGAATAAGTATCTATGACAAGCTGTGAGATATCCCTGGCATAATTCGTCCTGGCATCTACCATCGTAAGCAATATCCCTTCGATTCTGAGATTCTTATTAAGTCTCCTCTGGACACGACCGATGGTTTTGATTAACTGCTCTAAACCCTTCACCGGAAGATACGCCGCCTGGACCGGAATCAAAACACTGTCCGCACCCCCAGCCAATCAGCAAAAAACATCATTCAGATGATGTTTCGATATTCAACACTTTATCAGCCACTATACTTATAAATTCTCTGTCATGTGTGATTACAAGTATACATATACCATTTTCGGCTGCATTCCTCAAATACTCAGCTATGACTCTCATGTGTCGTCCATCCAATCCGCTGGTAGGTTCATCGAGTATAAGTATCGGATTGTTCCTAAGGAGCGCCGCCGCAAGAATAACTCTTTGCTTCTGTCCGCCCGACAGTGAAGCCGGATGGCGTTTCCGATATTCCCAGAGATCAAACCGTTTAAGTATATCTTCAACTTCTTTTTCGTCACCGCCAAATCCGGTATTGAGTGTTACTTCCTGTAATACTGTCGGCGTAAATATCTGATAATCTGCGTCCTGTCCTACAAAAAAGCAATCCGCGATACGTTTTTTAGCAGGAATTGATGCTCCGAAGATCCTGACAGATCCCCTTTGCTGATTAAGTTCTCCTGCTATGATCCTGCACAGGGTTGTCTTACCGACTCCGTTTCTTCCGGTAATAACAGTTATTTCTCCACGATAAAAGTTAGCTGAAAAGTCATTAAGTATCTCTTTTCTCCCCTGCTTAAAACGGATATTATCCACCATCAAAATCGGTGTATCTCCACGTTTCCTTCCTGTTGGCACAAATTCCGGTATCTCCGAAAGAACCCGAAGTCCCATCTTTATCATGTCATCATCAGACAATCTGTTATAATCACTTGCTTCAAATATCTTTTCTATCTGTCCGGCACGCATTACGATCATCAGATCCGCCAGTTCTTTCAGATATCCCAGTCTGTGTTCAGATATCACAATGGTATATCCTTTTGTCTTGAGCTTTTTCAAAAGACACCCGAGTTGCGCTGTGCCTTCCTTATCGAGATTGGCAGACGGTTCATCCATGATCAGCACTTTGGGCTCCACCGAGCAAGCTGCGGCTATGGCGACTTTCTGCTTTTCACCACTGGAAAGCTTAAAGAGATTCTGATCAAGCAGTTTTCCTATCCCCATAAGCTCATCCATATCTTTCAATCGTTCATTCATCCGTTCTCTGGTAAAGTTCCGGTTCTCCATCGCCAGAACGATCTCATCGGTAGTATTGACCGAAAAAAACTGACTTCTTGGATCCTGAAATACATTTCCTGCCAACATTCCGATATCATCCAGAGTTTTTTCATAATCCTCATAAATATCTATCGGCTTCCCCTCATCGGAAGAAAAAACCTGCTCTCCGTCCAGAATATATGTACCGCTGATCGCGCCCTCGAAATAGTTTGGACAAAGTCCGTTGATCACTCTTGTGAGCGTTGTTTTCCCGCAGCCACTCTCTCCTGTGACAACCACACACTCTCCGGCTTTTATATGCAGTGAGATATCCGACAGATTATAGTCCTTCTTTTTCCCGGATCCGTATTTGAAATTGACATTTTTAAGCTCAATCACTTCACATCACTCTCCCGCATATATATATTCCACATAATATATGCTTGTTGCACACAGGATCACAGCAATAAGTGAAAGCCAGTCGGACACCTGCATCTTCACCTCATAATAAGGATTATAATTCCCCTGCAGCTTCATGCCTCTAACCTCCGCTGATGCGGTGAGTTCATCGGCAACCTTTGTAGTCCTGATAAGCAACGGAACTATCGTATATTCAAAAAGCTGTGGTATCCGGGTTATGGCAGTTCTTAAGGATGTTCCTATCTCGCGATATCTCTGTGCCCGTCTGATCGCAGAATATTCCATCCCAACAGTCGGAAGAAACCTGAACAAAACCGCAAGCGAAATAGTAAATGTTCGCGGAAACCTCAGTTTGTCAAGCGAAGCTATCAGTTTTCCTGTTGGTGCCTTTGCAACCGGATATGCAGCGATCACCGCTATGATAAGCCTTCTGATGTACACAAGAAGAAGCGGCAGGTTTCCTACCGCTATTACATCCCTTATAAGAAATAGTCCCAGTTCCAATACCGCAAATAAAACTATCTGCGGTACCACCTTTTTAAATCCGAGAATTAGACTTGCCCATATGGTGACAACCAGCAAACTCAGGTAAACAGCATACTCCGACCGGATAATGAGAATGCCGACTGACGTTATAATAAGTGCCGCTAAACGAACCCTTATATCGGTATTCTTCATTCTTCGTCCACGATCCCGGCAGGTGCAAACTGTTTCTTCATCAAAAGGTAACCGATAAACATTCCA
This sequence comes from Lachnospiraceae bacterium, assembly GCA_024683645.1. Taxonomy (GTDB): domain Bacteria; phylum Bacillota; class Clostridia; order Lachnospirales; family Lachnospiraceae; genus NK4A136. Next base: position 984 of record JAIKYA010000120.1, on the reverse strand, counting down.
ATCCCAGATGTTACAACAAGCATAAGAACAACTGTGAGTACGATCACGGGATTTCTGTAGGTATTAACCATAGTGTTTACTGTTTCCTCAGCATATCCTTTTTCAATCAAACCCTGAGCGTATTTGTCTCCAAGCACGATCACGGGAAAGAAGCTGCCAAGACCATAAACGGTCGTGTGCAAAGCATATGCAGCACCTGCTCGCAGAGGCTTATGATAGCCGTCATTTAAGCAGATAACCTCACAAATGCAACCTGCAATCAGGAATATAACACCTGTAAGAACCTGTCCCATAAGAAGGAAATATAGTGCTTTTATACCAAAGAAAAGTATCTGTGTTCCTGCCTTTGATGATTTACTGATCATCAATACATATACAGGTCCTGAAATAATTGCCATAAGTGCATATCCGGCATACAGCTGCAGCATTACGGATGATGCAAAGGGGATAGCAGTTATCATACTGATAACGAAGGTAAGCACCGAAAAAAGCGTTACAAGGATAATCTCCTTAAGGCCAAGCCCTTTCCTGTTTTTTCTGGATTTTGAAGTAGTGTTACTCATTGGTTTTAATCCTCCCTTTATTCTTTTGACTGTTTTCACAGTTTACTCCTACGATGAACAATATGACTGACAGCACGAGAACCATCAAAGCTTCTTTCCAGCAGCTGATCACAGAACCGGTTGTCTGTATCTTTTCTATTCCAAGCCCTATCCATCTCTGAGGAAAACATGCGCCTATTCTCTGCATTGCCGTTGGCATAAATCGGTACGGAAACAATACTCCTGCAAACAATGCCATCGGCATAAGAATGAATGTTCCAACAAAGCCAAGAGATTCTTCCTTTTTCAAAAAAGCTGCAAAGAAAACGTATATTGATACCGAGAGTACATTGCTCACAAACAGCATCAATAAAAATCCCAGTGAATTACGCATACCGAAATCAAAGTTAAGCACAAGTCCTACAAGATAATAGATAACCGA
>JAIKYA010000099.1 GCA_024683645.1 Lachnospiraceae bacterium | reverse complement strand
TCCCCTTAAGCTCCGGTTGGTCGGATAATAACAGGGTATCATCCGTTCCTCCTTAAGAAGAGAACGCGCGTCTTCCTTATCAAAAGTCACCCAGAATCTGTCGTGTTCCGACCAGAATGGCTTTAACATATATAACTGTGCTAGGTGGCCTCCGGACGAGCCTGCCAAACAGATCTTCATTTCCGTCTCTCTGATCCATACTTATTTTGCCGACTATTATACTAAATAACGGCGGATATTTCAATTGAGAGCCCGACGTTTCTTCCCTCTTCACCTCTGGCCTTTTCAGCCGGTGCACCGCATTCCTCACAAAACCTGCCTGTGGCCGCGATCGATCATCTGTTTTTTACAAATAGTTTCCTGTATTCACCCGGTGCCATTCCTTTCTCTTCGCGGAACACGCGGTTAAAACTCGGAATGCTCTGAAAACCTGACAGCATCGCGATCTCAGTTAATGACCTGTCCTCCTCCGAAAGCAGTTCGGTCGCTTTTTCAAGTCTTATCATGTTCAGCCACTTACTGTAGTTGAGGCCGGTAACATTCTTGAACATCCTTGAAAAGTATTCATTACTTATTCCGACCATTTCGGCCATGGTCCCCTGAGACAGATCATCTGCCGTAAGATTATTCTTGATGTAATCGGTCACGCCTATCATGCGTTTCATTACATCATCAGTATAACCGTAACTGTCATTCCCTGCAAGCTCGGGTGCAAGCTCCTTTCTGTACTCAAAAAGGGTGAGCATGAATTCCATGAGGAGCATGCAGCACCTGATCTCACGATCGGGCCTCTCCGAAAAGAAGATGTCCTTCATCTTATATGTTATACCCTTCAGTTTGGCGGCAAGCTCCGGATGCACGTGGATACAGATGATATGCAGATTACGGAAGATATGCATGATCCTGCGGAGGTCGAAAAGAGAATTGATAAAGGAATTGGAAAACTGGATGACCAGTGATTCGGCCCGGTCTGCATCAACAATGGCATGCATCTCCATCGGCCACACTATCACCAGATCATCCGGTACAAGTTCATATGTGTTTTTCCCGACGCTGTAAATATTTGTCTTGCCGGGCCCGACCAGAAGTATCTCTCCATAGGAATGCCAATGGTTCTGATAGCTTCTCTCCTTGTACCCGGTAGACATGTTGAAAGCACTCAGACGATCAAAATCATAAACTTCATATGTACTGTAATCCATATTATTCCCCTTTATCCGAGCCTGATCTTTTTACTGGCTTTTCTGTGTTTGATATCAATATTGTTCTCCTTATCATTCCCGTTTATTTGATTAGAGCCCCCGGATTCCGGGAGCTCTATGAGGGGGGGAAAATGTATCAGCCAACCTTCTTAAGGTCTGCCGTTGCTACGATAAGCTCAAAGTACGTATCCGTCAGGAGCTCACCGCCTTTTACCTTTAGTTGATACTCGATGTTGTGATCTTCCAGCTTCTTTATCATCTCATCTTTCTGAGATTCCTTGTAATAAACCAGCTTCGTTTTTTTTGTAAATATGCTCATTTCTTTTTCCTCCTTATATTACTTATTATTTCCTTAACCGCTTAGTTTTAAGTTTGACTTCAGCTTATGTGTACACTATAGTCTCTTAAGGAGGAAGTTGCTCATTATTTCTTTAACGGTGATATATCATTTTTTGATATGTGTATTTATCCGGATACCGTTTTGAGCAATTGCGGTATATTTATTTTTATACTGATATTCTAATCCCCCCTGTTCTTGTTGTCATACCGTTATTTGTTGTAAATCTGTTTATTTTTGGTATCTTTAAAGCTTCCCTTTGCTCATCGTTCTTTGCTCCCGGCTTTGCGATCACTTCCCTGCGCTTTGCTATCCTTTTCCCCATGGGCATTTCCTCTGGGGACTCACACCCCCGTAAAGTGAGCCAATTATCTTCGAAAGCTGATCACAGTTCTTTTTCCATCCTGTCGTAGATCTCTTCCAGAACGGATCCGCTTAAGTCGGTTTCGTTAAGTATCGTGTATCTGTCGGCCCTGGTGGAAGCCGCTTTCTGCCAGGCGCCTGTGAATATCTCTTTAGTTACTTTGTTGTCCGAAGGCTTCGCGGGGATAGCGTAGCCTTTTATCAGGCTCATGATCTCTTCCGGATTGCGTCCCTGGAAGATGCATGCGCCGACACTTCCCATTGCGACCGCTATACCGTGCGGAACATTTACCTCTTCCGAATAGTACTCTTCAATGGCGTGACAGAAGAGATGCTCAGAACCGGAGCTTGGTCTTGAAGAGCCTGCAATCTCCATTGCAAGTCCGCCCATTACAAGAGCCCGCGTAAGTCTTGTGAGGAATTCATCGCTCTTAAGCTCCGCATTTCTGCTGTGTTTCAGCGAATCGTAGGCCATGCGTGACATCATATAGGCGAAATCGTCTGTTTTTTCATCAGTCTTAAGACCGGCAAGTTTCCAGTCAAACAGAGCCGTATCTTTTGATATGGTATCTCCTATGCCGGAGAGCAGCTGCCGCATCGGCGCGCTCTTTATCACATCCGTATCAACAAGTATCGCATCGGGAATAGTGCATTTAAAACTCTTTCTGGCTTTGCCCTCAGTGCCGAGCACGGCAACGGGAGAAGCAAGCGAATCATTCGAAAGCGTGGTGGGAAGAGAGATATATTTTGCCTTCGAAACAAAGGCCGCAAACTTCGCAAGATCAAGTACCGTGCCTCCGCCAAAACCTATCACCACTTTTATATCCTGCATGGTTATGTATTTTGCAAGCGCTGCCGCACTGTCATAATCGGCAGCCGTGATAAGATAAAGTTCGCACCTGTCGAAATCGCGCATTATCTCGGAGATGATCTTTTCAAATAGATTTTTCAGGTTTTCCTCAGTAACAAGTATTGCCTTCTTACCGTGCAGTCCCGGAAAGACATCCTCCATCGCGCGCGGTATATCATTGAATATCCCGGCCTCAACTATCAGATGCTCCGGCAGTCTGAATCTGTTCATTCCTTATACCCCTTCTTATGCTTTTTATTTACAGTGACAGTCAGCGTATATGGATATCTGTATACGTCAAAAAATTTTTATTATAGGTAACACTGATTCACTCTTTCATATACGGTCAGCTGATCCGCAGGATTGTATACAGTCCGGCATTCTTAAGAATAACCAGCATATTCCCTCCGTTTTTTCTTACGGATACATCAGCGGCGGCTGTACCTTCTCTTTCCATGTTCCCCCTCCTTAAAGACCTTCATCATCTCATTGGTAAGGCTTAAGTTGTTCGGCTGCAAAACGATGTCCTCACGCTTAACCCATTCGGCATATTTCAGTTCGCCTTCATCCATCCGTATAGGATCTTCCCCGTCTGCTTCGCAGAAATATCCGACAAGGATATCCTGCGCCATTCCCCAGGGCTGTGATTTGTAATAGCTGATATTCTTTACCCTGATGCCGGTCTCCTCCATAACTTCCCTTGAAACAGTCTCTTCCAGTGTCTCGCCTATCTCGGTAAAACCCGCGATAAGGGCATTATGCGCATATCCTCTCCGATACCTTGTTATCAGGAGACTGTCATCCTTTATCACTCCTACTATGACAGCCGGATTAATGCGCGGATATATCATGTTCCCGCACTCCGGACATTTGAGCGCACGTTCTTTTTTATCATGTTCAAGACTTCTGCCGCACTTCCCGCAGAATCTGTTATCGGAATACCACTTCCACAGATGGTACGCCGTAAATACCGCAAATACTTCTTTCCCTGAAAACTTATCCCTTACTTCACGTATAGTATAAAAAGCAGCTCCGCCGGCCGCTTCATCCGCATTCTTCATCGACAGGAAAAATCTGTCTTCATCCAGTGAGAAAAGATATACCGCCTCATACGCAGAAGCAGCATCAGCCTTCGGAAACACCGGCCGGGCATCTTCTCCGGCAAGCATGATCCTGCCGTCTTTATCAAAAACAAGAAGCCTGTCGTCCCCTCCGGGTTCATACGGATAAAAGGTATTATTCAGTCTGCTTGGATATATATCCTGTATCATATTCCGTGATCTTCGTCCTGTTAGTTTATACTTTCTTTTTTACTTGTATAGCAAACGACAAAACTCTTTTCGTTTTGGCGTAGACACAGCTATTCTGCCAGAAGCTGTGCCAGATAATACAATACCGCACACTCATTTTCCTGCCAGATACGATACTTTCTCCCTACCGCACATACCAGATAGCCGCAGGTCTTATCATTTTTTCTGATACGGGCCGTCATGGCGGATTCAAAACCGCCGGCTTTTAAGGCAGAATAAAACACGGGTGAGTTCTTCTCTACGGTTTCCAGCTGATTATCGAAAAACAGATCCTCCGTGCCAAGCCTTTCAATATCTCCTGCATCAGCCTCAAAACTGCTGTCTTTTACTGCTCTCATCATGCCGTCCTCTCTGACATAATACAGATCTTTTATCTGCAGTACTTCAGATACAAAAGGCATGACCGCATGCAGTTTTCCCGAAAAGTCAGCAGCAGTCTCCGCATCATTTCTTATCCTGTTCATAACAGTATAGATACCGCGGCTGGCTATTTTTGTGATCTCTATATCTTTATGTTTTTCCGGATCATAAACGGAATAGCAGTTGCGCCCCCTGCTCTTTCCCAGATAAAGCATCTTATCGATAAGAGCAAACAGTTCATCAAAATCTTCGGCATCCTCCGGATAGGACGCAGCCCCTGCAGTCGCCGTGATATAGGATGAACCGTTTTCAAAATCCATCTGTCTTCTCAGCACGCCGGAATCATCATAAAGGCTGCCGAAAAATGCTCTCTTATCATCTGCTCCGGTATTCCTTAGATCGATAAGCAGCAGTTCATCCCCGCCGAAACGTCCTGCCAGCCCGAAGCCCTCAGTATATGCAGCAAGCGAAGCTGCCACGGTACTGAGGACCGTATCACCTGCTCCGTGTCCGAAACTGTCATTAATGAACTTGAAGTTGTCCAGATCCAGCATTGCAAAGGTAAACGGTTTCTTTTCATCTATAAGACTGCGGACAAACTGCATTGCATAGGATCTTGAAAGTATCCCCGTCAGTGGATCGAGTATCTCCTCCAGACTCACTTCATCAACAAGCCTGTCAAAAAAGCTGTATTTTCTCAGTTTATCTATGGTATATACGATGTTGGACTTTCCCATGCCGTTTTTACGGCGCAGTACATCGGTGATGTCAACGAAACTCCCTACAAGTCCTATGATCCTGTTGCCTTCATACAGCGGGCGCTTCGACGCTATGATATCCCTTTCTTCCCCACGGATCATGCACTTTCCCTGCACTTTATAAGTGCTCATCCCGGCAAGCACCCGCAGCTCGTCCTGCTTAAACGGCTCAGGATCGGAATGCCAGCCCATGTCCTCATCGGTTTTTCCTATAAGCACATCAGCCGATTCAAAACCGTAGAAATCAAGGAAGGCCTGATTTACTCCGAGAAAACGTCTGTCCTTATCCTTCCAGAATACACAGTCCTGTGAAGTGTTTATTATGCTGTCAAAAAGTTCTACCGTCATCTCCATCTCACAAACCTCACATATACATTTATTCGGCAGACGCTATATCCGCCAGTCTGCCCCCCGTCACAGCTATCAGATCCTGCGGTGACAGCTCTATCTGAAAACCAACCTTTCCTGCACTCACAAATATCCTGTCATAAGTTTCCGCTGTCTCATGCAAAAAAACCGGAAACGGTTTTTTCATTCCTACAGGCGAACACCCTCCGTGGACATAACCTGTAAGCGGGAGCAGTTCTTTCTGTTTTATCATACTGACTGCTTTTTCACCTGAAGCCTTCGCCGCTTTTTTCAGATCCAGTTCCTCCGTAACAGGCACGACAAATACATAGTAAGCTCCGCTCCTGCCCTGTGTCACCAGAGTTTTGAATACCTTCCCCGGATCCTCTCCGAGTATCTGTGCTATATCTTCACCGGTCAGGGTCGGATCGGCTTCATACGAATGCGCAAAATACCCGACTTTCTTACTTTCAAGTACTCTCATCACATTGGTTTTTTCTTCTTTTTTCATGACCATAGCTTCCCCCGGCTGTATCTTTAAAGAAAATGTTAGCATTTATCGCCACGTTCCGCAACTTTTTTCCGCAGGTAAATGCTCTGTACTTGCGTATACCGGATATTGTTGTTAAAATGTAGCGATGAAATCAGAAGAAAAGAAGGAGAAATATACAGATGAAATGTCCCGGCTGCGGGGCTGAGATCGCTCTGCTGGATAAATTCTGTCCTTATTGCGGTGCAGTAAATAAGGAATCCGCCTCACATCAGGAGGAAATGGACGGATACAGGCATCGCAGCAGTAAAACCAAAAGTACTGCAAATGCAAACATAGGGCATAATCTGCCTATTCTGATCGCAAGCATAGTGATGATCCTGCTTCTGGTCGGTATATCCATTGCGTCATATGTGGCAGAAAATGCTTTTATCTTTCCCCACCATGCGGCACGCAGCGAATCTCTGAAAAAAAGCAATGAGCATTCGGAAGTACTGCGTCAGTATCTGGCTGACGGAGATTATATCGGCTTTGCCGTATATAAGGAACTGCATGTGATCCCGGAATATGAGGAACAGTATAGCGAGTTTAATAAAATATGGGATCTCATATATGAATACAGAAAAGTGATGAGTGCTATTGAAGAGTCCGTTATGTACGGTCCCGAAGCCAGACGTTCGCAGATCGAAGATGACGTCTCCGACTGCCGCTACGGTATCGTAAGCTTTTACCGCGAATACGAGCAGTCTCTTAAAGATATGGAAGGTGACAGATATATCGACAATGTACACGATATGAAAAAACGCGTTGATGCTGCATTGAAGATATACCTCGGTCTTGAAGGCGGAAAACTTGATGAATTCATGGCTTCTTCTTCCATACAGCAGGAAGCATATCTGGAGGAGGTGCTTGGTGATGAATAAGAAGATACTCTTCTTTATAATACTTGCTGTTGATATCGTATTAGGCATCATCTTTGTCTTTAAGCTTGCGGCAGCATCAGAGGAGCTGACGGATACATATGTGGATAAAGGCGAACTGACCTCCTCAAGTCTGCTGATGTACCTCGAAAGAGAAAACTACGGTACTGTAGCTGTACTGGCCCGTCCCTACCGCGTGGGAGGGGCTGTTAATGAAGCTGACGAGGATCTGTACAGACTCGGTGAATATGCCGAGCTGCTCTTTACGGAAAAGATAAATGAGGAAGCAGGCAGGCCCGAACTGGTGCAGAGCAGCGTGAAAAGACGTGAAGCTCTGAGGGACAGCCTCGGAACGTATAAAGCCGTACTTGATAAAATGGAGCAAAGTACAGAGTGATATGACAAAGGATCCTATGATCGGAGAATAATGCTATGAAGAAAATGACTGAATGCAGATCCTGCGGTTCTGTTTATGAAACGAAACTGGTCAGATGTCCGTATTGCCAAACTGCCTATGATCCTGCAGCAGAAGATGAATATATGGAACAGCTCGAGGATGTCCGCGTGGAGCTGGCCGGCCATAGGGGCGATGCCGATAAACGCACCGGTGCGGCGCTCATGCGTACTTTCGTGATCTTTGCAATAGCAGTTGTACTCATCATCGTTATAGGCATCTGCATTTTCATACTTCCAAAAAACAGAAGCAGAAACCGCCTGCAGGAAAGAAAAGACGAATTCATCAGGGATATTTCGGAAGACGCGGACGATCCCGGAAGTGACGATAAATAAAGGAGGAAGCAGCCGGTATGTTTTGTACCTCTTGCGGCAGGACCATAGGAGTCGAAGACAGGATCTGTCCTTATTGTAAAGCAGAAAACCGTCTGGCCATAAAACACGAAGAGAATATCGCACAGTTTGAAAACAGCTTCAGCAATACGGAAGGCGAAGTGATAAAAGCTTCCGGAAAGACTAAGGGGCTATGGATACGCGCGCTGATCCTCGGTGTGATGATCGCTGCCATCATAATCTTAAATATCCTGACCCAGAAAAATTACCACGGTCCTGATACCGATGAGATACTGAAACAGGAAGCCTTTGAACACTGCGAGGAATATACCGCTCAGCTGGATGATCTTCTTAAAGAGAGAAACTACGTGGATTTCGCTGCTTTTATCCACGCCTATGAAATCCCCTATACCTATGACGAGTATAAACAGTTTGTTTCGTTAGCTTACTGTGCCAACCGTTATTATGACTGCGTGCGTCACATGGAAGCAGTAGTGCTGCATTCAACCGATAAAGACTATCATGACAGCAGAGAACTGCAGATACAGCATTTCTGTATGTATCTGAGTGAATTCATAAATACCTGTGAAGTACAGAAAGAGCGCGAAAAAGACAAGTATTACTTAAACTGTATCTGCGACATGGAAGAAGATATGAAAGCGCTGGTCCGCACCTGGCTGAATGTTGATGAGGCCGGAGCCGAAGAATTCATGGGGCTGTCGGAAACACAGATGGCAGTGCGTATGGAGGAGGTGTTTGTAAAATGAAAGCCGGTAAGATACTTAAGATAATACTGAACATCGCCATAGTCATAACTGCACTCCTGCTTCTGGTAACCATCGGTATCTATAAGGATTCTTTTTCCTATGTGAACAAAGATATGGCAAAGGAGTATGAAGAAAAGCTCGGTGTTTTCGAATACAAACTCAAACACAAAGCCTACGGCGAGATCGTTGATTCATATTTTACGGCTCGGATGTACTCCCTGACGGCCCCCGAAGAACTTGAGATCACCTACCTGGTCGCAGACTATGCCAATACAGCCTTTCTCCGGCGTGTATATGCCGAAAAGGGAGATGTACAAAACGAGAACGACTGCACAGAGAAGCTGAACAGTTTAAGGTCAAGGCTTGGTGATCATACTTATACCGCAGACGAGATAGATGCGATCATCGGCCCATGATGCCGTTTTCCTTTTTGATCCTCTTTGAAAGAGCGTAAAGCGCGAAGCTTACAGCTACCGCCACTATCGAAAAGCCCAGGCAGGGATATAATACGGGGCGCAGGCGCGTAGCATATTCGTAAGGATCGAATATCTCCTTCCTGTAGAGTTCGTTGGAATACCACATCCAGTAAACGGTCAGAAGCAGTGCCGTGATCCACAGGATCACGCGGAAAACAAAGAGTATCTTTATCTGCACTTTAGGGTCTTTTATCATATGCCCTCCTTCTTTGACATAATCGCCTGTCAACGTTATAATGTTAATGTGTTTCCGGGGTGTGGCTCAGCTTGGTAGAGCGCCTGGTTTGGGACCAGGATGCCGCAGGTTCAAATCCTGTCACCCCGATTTTTTAATACTCTTTAAGATAGCAGTTTACTTTTTCTTTCTGTATGTCTATGATCCCGTAGGT
>JAIKYA010000029.1 GCA_024683645.1 Lachnospiraceae bacterium | reverse complement strand
ATACGCCAGTAAATACATCACTATCCCGACAAGCGGGGTTATGTACATAAATATCTCCGGATACATGGCCATATCATCTTTTCGCAGCAGAAACTGCGACGGGAAATAATTTACAAAAGCAAAGGGCACAACAAAGGTCATACAAAACTGTATTGCCTTATGAAAGATACTGATCGGATATCCCGCAAACTTCCTGCCGTTCCAGTAAAACACTTCTTTCAGTGCATTTGTTTCAAACAGATATATATTTAATGCTGCCAGGAGAAGAAAGATCGCTCCCTGTATCAGTACGCCTCCTGCGATCGAAAACACATAGTAGATAACCTTTGCAGGCGTCCATACAACACCGATCTTTGCAGCTGATAGTACAAAAAGCAGCAGTCCGAGACAGCCGTGTCCCACAGCTGCAAACCAGTCTGCATTTGCGAATATCAGCTGAAACAAAAGCCCTCTCGGCCTTAATATATACCGGTCAAAGCCGCCTGTCCTTACAGTATTCCCGAAATCGCGCAGTCCCGTAAAGAATATGATCATTATCCCGTAAGTAACATATACAAGGCTGAACAGAAAAAGCATCTCATATATATTCCAGCCGTTTAAGCTGTCAAACTTAAGAAGCGTAAAATATATCACGATGATACTCGTTGCTTCCCTCATAAATACCGCAAGTGATCGCAGGATGGCATCCACCCTGTACTGAAACCACGAGCGGAAGATCATCTTTGTATATACAGCAGACAGTTTTAATACATCCGATCTCATATCAGCCTCCCTGTACCACAAGTTTTTTCTGTCCCTTACGCCACAATATCATTCCGGCGGCAAGCAGAACAGCTATCCATATCATCTGTTTAATGAATCCGCATGCTATCTCCGCCCCCCTTATCTTTCCCAGATATATCTGTACCGGAGTAAAATAGATCGATTCAAAGGGAGTAAACCTTATCACATTCTTCATGCTTTCCGGCATGAACCATAAGGGTATCATCGCCCCGGACAAAACATTGATAAATACATTTTTGATCGTCATGATCGCCCATACATTTATCAGCCAGAAGGAAAACATCTGAAACATAAAGCTTATGCTCCACAGCACTCCGTAACCGAATAATACGCTCAGTACAAACAATCCCACAGAAGCAGCACCGGCCGGGGCAGAGATCCCTATAAACAACACAGCTGCAAGCATTGCAGGAATAAAATGAAAGATAAGCTTAAAGGCAGCCGTCCCCAGATTGTCGGCCAGCATCCTTCCATGGAAATTTACGGGCAAAAGCATCTCCGAAGCTATGCTCCCGTTGCCTATCCTGTAAGACAGATAAAAATCATCAACTACAAAGAAGGATTCCATTCCAATTGATAAGATGAAATTCGTAGTCACCATACTCATCGTGATCCCGTCAACGGCTTCACGCCCGCCATACAGCGCTCTGTATATCTCCACATATATCACAAGCCTTATAAGCGTATTAAGTATTCCCATCCAGTGCTCCATGCGGTATGCGCTCTTTTGCAAAAAACTCTTTTTGGCAAATGCCAGATAAGCTCTCATCTTCATGCATATACCTCTTTGTTATATATTTTCCTGATAATGGTCTCTATCTCAGGTTCCGTTACCGTAATATCGCGTATACTGTATTTACCGAGGATCTCATGCATGAGAGCATTCACATCAACAACATTGTTATCAAAAACAAAACTTCTTTTTCTGTCTTTGAGATCACCTATCACAACGTTCTTTATAGGCGTCACCTCTGTATCTTCATTAAACTCCGCTATCAGCTGCCTTGTGGTTCCGTATTTATTCCTTATTTCCTGCAACGAACCGTCATATAAAAGCGATCCCTTATCAATGATCAATATCCTTTTGCATGTCTGCTCAATGTCCTGCATATCATGCGTGGTAAAGATCATTGTGATCTTATCTTTTTCATTAAGTTCCCTGATAAATGAACGTATCGTCTCTTTTCCTATAACATCCACGCCTATGGTAGGTTCATCAAAAAACACTATCTTAGGTGAATGCAGAAGAGCAGCTACTATATCCGAACGCATCCTCTGTCCAAGTGACAGCTGTCTTACAGGCTGTCTGATAAATCCGCTCATATCCAGCATATCCGTAAAACGTTCCAGATTCTTTTTATACTTCTCCTCCGGTATCCTGTATATCGCCTTTAGCAGCTCAAAGCTGTCTATGACCGGAAGATCCCATTGCAGCTGGGATTTCTGGCCGAATACCACTCCTATCCCGGCCACATAATCTTTTCTCTGCCTGTACGGAACATATCCGTTCACACTTATGGATCCGCTGTCGGGGCAGAGTATCCCTGACAGCATTTTTATGGTGGTAGATTTCCCGGCTCCGTTAGGTCCGATAAATCCGACCATCTCACCGCTTTCTATATCAAAGCTTATCCGGTCCACTGCCTTTTTATTCTCATATTTTGGTACAAACATATTGGCTATCATCCCCGGTATGCCCGCGCTTCTCTTGTTGACTTTAAAGCTTTTTGAAACTTCCTTCACCTCGATAAAACTCACTTTTCCACCCTCCCCGAATGTGCTGTTTTTATGCTTTCTCCCAGTCCCTGCCTGCGGAAATTAACGGACCTGACTATGGTATCTGCGCATATGTGCTCGATCACCTCTTTTGATGACACATGATTCGAATTGTAGTATATCTTCATAACATCATTTTCTATGAGCAGTTTTTCCACTTCCAGATCCGATATATCCGGGATACTGCCCTCCAGCTTAATTCTGCACTCCTCCACCGGGATCAGCTTTTTTACAAGTTCCTCTTTTGAACCGTAAAAGACGGCTTCCCCCTCATCAAGAAGCAAGATGCGCTCAGCCACCTCGGAAATATCCTCCATGTCATGGGAGCTTACCAATATCGTTGCTCCCTCTTCCCTCTTTTCTTTTACAAGCCTGTAAAAAGCTGCCTTTGCATTCTGATCAAGGCCTATACAGGGTTCATCAAAAATATACAGCCCGGCATCTCTTATAAAGGTCATGCCCAGTTCTGCCCTTCTTTTCTGTCCCAGGGACAGTGACCTTACGCGGGTATCAAGTGTTTCCTTAAAGCCAAGGATATCCGCCACATACTCCGTTCTTTCGATAAAACGGTCCCTCCTGATCCCATATATGGTTCTCATCTCATTTAAACAGTCCCTGACTGACAGTTCATCATTAAAGACCGGGATATCGGCAAACAGTACCGCAATATCCTTAAGTATCTCTTTTCTCTTTGCGACAGGATCTCTCCTTAAGGTATATATACTTCCGCTCTCAGGAGATAAAAGCCCGCTGACAAGTTTCAGAAAAGTCGTCTTTCCTGCCCCTGAAGCGCCGATCACTCCGAGTGTGATACCCTCCGGGACATGCAGTTCGATCCCTTTCAATATAAACTTGCTTACATCTTTACAGATGATCATTTTTCTCCTCCGCCTCTGTAATATCTCCCGAAAGATAAAATACCCCCTGCACCATAGCGGTGCAAGGGGCATGGGATAAACGACCCGCTGTCAGGGATGAACGATCCTATGAAGGGATAAATATACTCACTATAAAGCAGCCATCCTCTTCATAAAAATCTGTCATCCCATCATAAGAAGAAACTATCTCTTTTATCTGTTTTACTCCGAGGCCGTGCTTTTCATTATCATCTTTCGTGGAATTAAGTTCGGGATTATCCGCAAGGACGGATCTGCTTATCCTGTTTTTTACCGTGATCACATCATATCCTTTTTTCTCACAGACATTGATGTCTATCTCTTTACGTTCCTCTTTTCTTTCATGCTCTATCGCATTATCCACGGCATTGGCAAAGACGGCTGAGAAATCGATACCTTTCATGTGTTCAAAATCTGCTTTACCGATCTGTACCTTTACATCGATCCCTTCATCGGTACATATGCGGAGCTTATCATTCAATATATGATTAAGCAGCGGATTTCCCGTCTCAACATAACTGCTTACAGCATTCAGTTTTTCCAGTATCTCGGAAATATAATCCTTTGCACTTTCAGGATCGCCGCTGTTTAAATACGACGCCATCACCATCATATGGTTACGCATATCATGCTTCAGTTTCCTTGTATTCTGATGAAGCCTTCTTATTTCTTCTTCCTGTTTATTGATCTCCTCCATCTGCCATTTGTATGAATCGAGCTCATACTTAAGGTCCATGTTGGCCGCTTCCAGTTCCAGGATCCTGTCTGTCAGTTCTTCGATTTTCTTTTTATCCGTACGCATCATCTTCTCATAAACCTTAATATCTGTTTTTTTGCTTCATCAGCAAATGCTTTTCCTATGGGCAGGACTGCCTCGTTATCAAGTGTAAGCTCATCGGACTTCATAGTCCTTATATGTTCCATGTTTACAAGAAAACCTTTGTGTATCCTTAAAAAATCACTGTTCTTCAGCTCACTTTCCACCCCCGAGATCGTAGAACGTATCTTATACTCTTTATTCTGTGTATGGATCATAAGATAATTTGCAAGACTTTCGAAATACAGGATCTCATCAATTGGAATACTGAGCGTCTCATTTGCCGATCTGAAAGTAAAATACCTGTCCCTGCTCCCGCTCTTTTTTTCACAGTCCTTCAGCACACTCAGCAATTCCTTCTCAAGATACTTTTTCCTCACAAAAGCAAAGGGATGGTATTTAAAGCTGTCATAAACCAGTTCATCATGAGCGGTAACAAAAACTGTCAGTATCTTAGCCTCACTGTCTGCCAGACGCTCCGCAACTTCCATCCCGCTAAGCCCCGGCATGTCGATATCCAGAAGCAATACATCCGTATCACCGCCCGCTTCAAGAAAAGCCTCTCCGCTTAAAAACTTACTGACTACGCTGTCAGGATACTCCCTGCAGATGATTTTTTCTATATCATCCAGTATCTTCGGTTCATCATCACATACAGATATTCTCATACTCATATTTCCTTTTTCTGTCCACCGTTTTCCCGGAGGTTTTAAATCTTTCTGAGTTCTCCGTCTTTCAGCACATGTATCTTCTCCCTGTATCCCGCAAATATTTCATTCTCCGCAAAAGCCCCCGGATCCTCCGTATGCATGGGAATGATCTCTTCAGGGCCGGTCATGTCCATCAGCTTTTTCAGGGTCTCTACGTAAGCGTGACCGCTGGTATGCAGGACTTCCATATGATCCCCGTCCATATAGCCATCCATAAAGTTTACTATTGCAGGATCCTCTGCCTTTCCGTCCTTTAAATATCCGGTCCAGAGCGAATAGGTAATGAAGGGATCTTTCATCTTTTTCATGCGCTCTTCAAAACGCCCTGTCTCCTTTCCCGGATCCCGGTTTGGTCTGGCCAGCATGACAAAGCCCTTCTTCAGATATTCTTC
>JAIKYA010000178.1 GCA_024683645.1 Lachnospiraceae bacterium | reverse complement strand
ACTGAGGCAGCAAAGGCCGCACACATTCATAATTATATAATGAAACTTCCCGGCGGATACAAAACCGTGATAAGCATGGACCTTGCTATAGTGATCAGCTGTTTCTGTCCCTTGCTGATATTACCGCCGTCCTCGCTTATCACGGTTTTGTATCCGCCGGGAAGTTTCATTATATAATTATGAATGTGTGCGGCCTTTGCTGCCTCAGTCACTTCTTCATGAGTCGCGTTTTCTTTTCCGTATGCTATATTGTCATAGATTGTCCCGTTGAACACCCAGGTATCCTGCAGCACCATCGAATAACTCTTCCGAAGACTTTCCATTGTGTATTCCCTGTTCTCATGCCCGTCCACGCAGATCCTTCCTTTCCATGGATCATAGAAACGCATCAGGAGGTTTACCATGGTGGTCTTGCCTGCGCCGGTATGTCCGACGATGGCTACGGTCTCACCGGAACCGGCTTTCATATTAAAGTTGTGAAGTATGATCTTTTCGGGAAGATAACCGAACTCCACTTTCTCGGCTTCCACTTCACCTTTTGCATTCTTAAGCTCTGCCGCGCCTTCGATATCTTTTACTTCCTCATCTTCATCCAGCAGCTGGAACACTCTCTCGGCTGCTGCCAGCGCACTGAAGATCTCGTTGATGATATTTGATATCTCGTTGATAGGTCCGCTGAACTTGCGGCTGTAAAGTATGAAACTTGAGATCTGGCCTAAGCCTACGATCCCGTACATATATAGTACCGCGCCGCCCAGACCTATGGCGGAAAGCCCGAAATTACTGATCATTCCTATGGTGGGTCCCATGGTCATTCCCAGTCCGTCAGCGGCTCTGTATGCCTCCGCTGCCTTTTTGTTTATACTGCTGAATTCATCGCAGACCCGGTCCTCCCGGGCATATGCAAGTATGGTCTTCTGACCGGTGAACATCTCTTCCGCAAAGCCGTTCATCTCTCCGTAAGCACGGCTTCTCTCGCTGTACAGCGGCCTCGTCTTTTTGCTCATATACCTGGTAAACAGCACGGATACCGGGATCGTAAATACCATGCAGAGTACGAGAGGCGGAGAGATCACGCACATCATGATAAAGCTTCCGGCCACCGTCACCAGGCTTGTGAGTATCTGCACTATATCGGAAGAAAGACTCACACAGACTACGTCGATATCATAAGACACGCGGCTTATGATATCACCTGCCATGTGTTTGTCGAAATATCCCACCGGCAGTTCCATGAGCTTGTGAAAAACATCCCTGCGGAGGTTTCTTGCAACGTTCCTTCCCACACGCATCATCCCTATGTTCACGAGGAAGGAAAGTATATTGCTGCCCACATAGGCTAAGAGCATCAGCAGACCGTAACGGATCACGGCCTGCATATCCACATTTCCCTTACCTGCGGATGCCTCGGTGATGGCTTTCCCTGCAAAACCCGGTCCCAGAAGGTTTCCGATATTGCTGGCAAAAGCAAACACGATCAGCACAAAGAAAACAAAGCCGTACTCCATCATGTAATTCAGGAGCCGTCTGAACGTCTTCTTCGCATTCTTCGGTTTTTGTTTTACCCCTCCTCGGTCTCCGGGTCCCGGCATGATGATCCTCCTGAAAGATCAGCTTGTCTGCATCTCATAGGTCTCGCGGTATGCGGGACAGTTTTCCATCAGTTCCTGATGCGTCCCTATACCGAGACACTTTCCGTTATCCATTACCATGATCTTGTCCATGTTCATTACACTGCTTACTCTCTGTGCGATAAGTATAAGTGTGCTGTCCCTGTGATTCTCCCTTATCGCATGTCTCATTTCCGAATCCGTCTTATAATCAAGTGCGCTGGAGCTGTCATCGAGTACAAGTATCTCCGGATGTCCGGCCAGAGCCCTTGCCACCAGCAACCGTTGCTTCTGGCCGCCGGAAAGATTGGCACCTTTTATATCCGCTCTGTATTCCATGCCCTTGTCCAGTCCTTCTATGTATTCGGCTGCCTGAGCATCCTTTGCGGCAGCCTGCAGTTCGTTTCCACTTATACCTCTTCCGAAATCGATATTGTTCTTTATCGTATCCATGAATACCATATCATTCTGGAAGACCACACCGAATTTCTTCCGCAGTTCATCTTTTTCAAAAGTCCTGACATCCCTGCCGTCTATCGTGATACTGCCCTCATCGGCATCATAGAATCTCAGCAGCAGATTGATCAGCGTAGTTTTGCCACAGCCTGTAGGTCCTATGATACCGAGACTCTGTCCTTTTTTCAGAGAGAAGCTTATATCATCGATAGCCTTCTGTCTGCTGCCTCCTTCGAAGTCACCGTCTTCCCTGTTCTCTTTACCGTAAGAAAAACTTACCGAAGAAAAATCGATAAACGCTTCGGGATCATTTTTGTCTTCGCCGGTCTCCTCATACTTTTGCCACTCCTCGCCCCTGCCGATCACCGTATCGATACGGTCCGCACTGGCACTGGCTTTTGAAAGGCTCATGAATATACGGTTAAGACCCATGACACCCATGGTGATCATATTGAAATAAGTTAAGAAAGCCAGGATCACGCCCGGTTCGATATTTCCTTCGTTAACGCGT
>JAIKYA010000157.1 GCA_024683645.1 Lachnospiraceae bacterium | reverse complement strand
GGCTGCAAAAGCTGTCATCGGCCCCTCCGATACCAGCATAAGAATGCACAAAAATGGTGCTATTTTCTTGTAAACATTTCTGAAACACATTTTTTTTCTCACAGATATTTCCTCCTTTCTGCTGCGGATCCTTTTTACTGTCGTCATGATACGATCCCAACATTAAACGAAGATTAAAACCATATAAAAACTTTTTTACATCCCGAATTTAAGCCATTTTTCGCCAATGTCAAATACCTTTGATAGACAGAAATCTCTCCATAGCTCTATGATGAGATCAACAGCTAAACGGAGGGCAGTTCCTCTGTCTAATATAAAACCTACATTTGTGTATCCGTACCTTTTTGCCTTTTCCACCATGATCCGGCATAGCGAATTATCCACTATGCTCCCGGGATACATTTCATAGAATAGCGGCGTTGCACTGTCCTGATCAAATGCTATGCTGACATTTACCTGCGGATACTCGGAATCTCATAGTCTGGTTTTTGTTTTCAGAGATTAAAAAAGGGACTGTCACACCGTTTTAGTGCGACAGCCCCCTTTTGTATCTGTACTTCCTGCCGTTTATTTTACTACCTGCACCTTTACCGTTCCCGTGAAATTCTTCAGACCTGTCAGTTTTACAGTGGCATTCTTTTCATCGGGCTCGGAAAGCTTATACATTTTCTTGGAAAGCTTTTCCGGCATTCTTATTGTTTTTGAAAAGGGTCAAGCATTGACAAAGAGATCCTCTTTTTCGCAAGGTCTATCCCTATGACTTTTACTTCAACAACATCGCCTACAGATACCACTTCAAGCGGATGTTTGATATATTTCTTACTCATCTGCGATATATGCACCAGTCCGTCCTGATGTACTCCTATATCAACAAATGCACCAAAGTCTATAACGTTTCTCACCGTACCTTTGAGCGTCATCCCCACACTCAGATCCTCCATGCTTAAGACATCGGAACGAAGTATGG
Organism: Lachnospiraceae bacterium; assembly: GCA_024683645.1. Classification (GTDB taxonomy): domain Bacteria; phylum Bacillota; class Clostridia; order Lachnospirales; family Lachnospiraceae; genus NK4A136. The sequence goes on along the minus strand of JAIKYA010000157.1, from coordinate 13,801 downwards.
GCTTCGGCATATCCTCACGCGGATCCCTGCCGGGCTTTTCCAGTTCCTTCAGGATATCCGATAAAGTCATCTCTCCTATATCGAGCTCGGCTGCAAGTTTAGCTTTGTCCTTCACTGCTTTTGTTATTCCGGGCAGTCCGCCACGTGAGATATCATTTACCGAATATCCCAGTTCTTTTATGAGCTTTTCCGCTGCATCATAGGATTCGGGATGAACGCTTGTGCCGTCTAAAGGATTCCCCGCATTGGCTATCCTCATAAAGCCCGCACACTGTTCATACGCCTTAGGACCCAGTCTCGGCACCTTCAGCAGCTCCTTTCTGCTTGCAAAGCTGCCGTTTTCCTCTCGGTAACTTACTATATTTTTTGCCAGTACCTTATTGATGCCTGAAACATATTCAAGCAGGGAGGCGGAAGCCGTGTTCAGATCGACGCCTACACGGTTTACGCAGTCCTCGACTACAGCCCCGAGAGCTTCTCCCAGTTTTTTCTGATTCATGTCATGCTGATACTGTCCGACTCCTATCGATCTCGGATCGATCTTAACAAGCTCGGCCAGCGGATCCTGCACACGCCTTGCAATGGAAGCTGCACTCCTCTGTCCCACATCGAAATTCGGAAATTCTTCTGTAGCAACCTTGCTTGCCGAATAGACCGATGCACCGGCTTCGTTGGTTATCACATACTGCACCGGCTCCTTTATCTCTTTCAGCATTTCGGTGATCACCTGCTCCGACTCTCTCGAAGCTGTCCCGTTCCCTACCGATATCAGGCTTATGCCGTATTTCTTTATAAGCGCGGCCACATCCTGTTTTGCTTCTTTGACTTTATTCTGCGGCGCTGTGGGATATATGACCTTCGTATCCAGTACCTTTCCGGTCTCGTTCACCACTGCCAGCTTGCAGCCGGTACGGAAAGCCGGGTCCCAGCCCAGAACTGTTTTTCCTGCGATGGGCGGCTGCATCAGCAGCTGGTTCAGATTCTTTCTGAACACTTCTATAGCACCGTCCTCGGCCTGTTCCGTCAGTTCACTCCTTATATCTCTTTCTATGGATTCTTTTATCAGACGGCGGTATGCATCCTCGCAGCTTTCCTTAAGATAGCTCTCAGTATACGGATCCTTCCCGCATATTGTCTTTCCTTCAAGATATGCAATGATCTCGTCCTCGGGTGTCTCTATCCTGACAGTGAGTATCTTTTCCTTTTCTCCGCGATTGATGGCAAGAGTACGGTAACCCGTCATTTTAGCCACATTTTCGCGGAAATCGTAATACATCTCATATACCGAAGAGACTTCCTTATCCTTTGCTTCGGAAACCATGATGCCCTGTCTGAAGCTGATATCCCTTATCCATGCCCTGTATGAAGCATCGTCGGAGATACCTTCGGCTATGATATCCTTTGCACCTGCCAGAGCATCTTCAACAGTGTTTACTTCCTTTTCCGGATCAAGGTATTTTTCTGCTTCCTTCTCCGCAGGATGAGAAGAATTCTGAAGCAGCAGCCATACAGCCAGACCTTCCAGTCCCCGCTCCTTTGCTATCATCGCTCTGGTACGTCGTTTCTGTTTATACGGACGGTACAGATCTTCCACGGCTACAAGGGTCATCGCTTCTTCTATTTCTTTCCGCAGTTCATCCGTCAGTTTTCCCTGCTCTTCTATACTGCTTAGAACCGTATCCTTTCTTTCCTGCAGATTGCGCAGATAATTCAGACGTTCCTCCAGCTCCCTGAGTACTTCATCATTGAGACCGCCGTGCATCTCCTTCCTGTAACGTGCAATAAAGGGTATGGTATTACCCTCATCGATCAATTTTATGACCGTCTCCACCTGCGACGGCTTTATCTTCAGTTCCGCCGCTATCACTTTCGCTATGTCCATTTTTCCCTCCGGATCAACACAAATATATTGTCCGTACCGGCTCTTTAACACTTAAGCAGGCACGGACAAAAGTATAACAATCGGAATGAACAATTTCAAGTTTTCAGAACAGTCTGCCGCTGACAGCCCCGGCTGCACATGCAAGCAGCAGGATCACACAGGGCACTATATATTTCCTCGGAGCATGCCAGAGGTCACTTTCGATCTTCCAGTTCCTTACAGGTGCATAATACTCAAGAAGCATGGTAAGCACCGCTCCGATCAGTGCCAGGCAAAAGCCCAGTATATAATGGTATAACTCTGCTCCTCCCTGCTGCAGTTCCCAGCTTGTAAGGTATATTGCGACAGATATCAGATCATATACAAACACGAACAGGCCATAAGGGATAAAAAACTTATGCGTTCCCGGCATATTTCTGATGCCGCGCTCAAGATCCGGATCGCAGGAGATCAGTATGGCAAGAGGCGTATTCATTAGTACGATTCCGTATCCCATATAAAGAAATGCTCCCATCATCTCCTGCATTCCGATCAGCTTAATATATGCAGGCAGGAGGCAGGCAATGGCCCACATGATCAGTGAATTTGTGATATAGTTTTTGTGAGTTCCTATATACCGTAACAGATATACCCAGACAAGTGCATGTCTGTGACTTTTAACTTCTGCTCTGATGCTGTCATTTATGAGCGCGGTATCATAGAATACATATGCATCTGTTTTCAGGCTTATGATAAGTGCAGGTATAAGGCTGACAGCAAATACCGCTGTCATAGGATATACTCCTTTATCCTTAAGCAGAAAGATCGCTGCAACAAGTGCTGCCGCCCAGATCAGGATCACTGCCTTCAGTCTGCGGCTGACAAACAATACCGCTGTCATATATACTGCGCAAAGTGCAGCAAGCACACTGCATATGATCTGTGTAAGTTCAAATGTGTGAACGGAAAAGATGACCGCCAGTACGACGATGAGTTTTGTAAATACCGTATATATCCCAAGTACACTCACATAGGTAAATACGAATGCTCCTTTCGGAAAAGGCATCATGACCATGTTTATATAGCTCTTCGTAAAATCGCCGGAATTAAGCGCCTTCCACATAACACCCGCACTGAATGCCACAGCAGTCAGATACAATACAAAAGGAGCCACTTTCAGTTCCATGCCGGCGCCACGGAGCCCCATGAACATGATCGCGCTGATCACAACGGGCTTTATAAGGCCTTCATACTTTACTCCGAATACTTTTTTTGCAAATACCTTAAATAACATCTTCATAACGAAGTGCCTCCCTGATCGAATCAGCCGTGATCTCTTCTCCCTCAAAACTCTTTGCTATTGCTCCGTTTTCCAGTACCAGTACCCTGTCCGACGTAAGCGTTATGCTTTCCAGTATATGTGACGAAAACAGTATTGTGCCGTATTCCTTATATCCCGCTATCAGTCCGTACAGATACTCCGTGCTCGTAAAGTCCAGTCCGTTAACGGGCTCGTCCAGAAGCAGAAGCCTAGGAAGCAGTGCAAATGCAGTGATCAGAAATGCTTTCTTTCGGTTTCCCGTGGAAAGATCCTTAAGCAGGGTATTTTCATATTCAGAAAAATTGAAACCCTTTACCATCTCTCCGGTGTCCTGCATTTTTACGCCGTATGCACCGCTTACATATTCCATATACTCACGGAAGGTAAAATACTTAAATGAATCATCCTCTGCAAATACCGCATAACGGCTTTTCTTAAAAGCTTCGTTCCTGAAATCAAGCTCCGCCGCTTCAAACTTTATTTCTTCAGCCTCAAAAGTCTTCAGCAGTCCGGTCAGCACTTTTACAAACGTAGTTTTTCCGGCACCGTTTAAACCTATCAGACCCACGATCTCATTTTTACCAAGCTCTATCGAAAAATCCTTTAATACTTTCTTATCTTCCTTATACCAGGCTTTAAGCCCTTTTATGCTCAGAAGTTCTGCGCTCATCTTTCCGCTCTCCTTACCTGTTCTGCGCTTTTTTTATTCTTCCCGCCCATTTTATAGCAGCTGTATCCGTATGCTGCACCCAGTGCCAGTGAGATCACTGCAACATCTGTATTTCCCTGCATCAGATTGACAAAACCTGCTGCCATCCATGCCATTGCTCCGAGTCCTCTTATTATCATATGTCTCATGATCTTTATCTCCTTTTTTAGTTCCTTCGCGGTATCATTCTCTGGGCGCGGCCCTGAGGATCTTCCCTGTTTTTCTCTGACGATATGATCTTACAATAAAAAAGCCATCCGTGCCCGAATGTCCGCGAATGGTCTTTTTTTGTCCGCAAATGGTATTTATTGAGTCCTTATATGGTCGAAACTCCCGAAAAAGACAGGGTAACAACTGTTGTAAAAAGCTTATCCGTATAGCTGCTCTGTACAAAGCCGTCATACTTCTCCGCAGCAGTCTTTGCACTCTTTATTCCCCAGCCGTGAAGACCACCGTCGGTTTTTGAACTCTTTAAATTCCCGTCATCGGTTTCCTGCGGCCTGTATCCACAAGTATTCTCCGTCTTTATCACTAGCATCTGCCTTATCCTGCGTATGACGAGCCTGACCTTCCTTTCCGAAGGTTCTTTTACTTTTGAAGCCGCTTCGATGGCATTGTCCAGGATATTGGCCAGTATCGCACACAGATCGCTGCTCTTTATATCCGTATTCCTCGGGAACTCGACCTCTGCCTCAAAGCTTATCCCGTTCTTTTCCGCAGCGGCCTTTTTGCTGCCTATAAGATAATCGACAGTATCATCTCCGGTCCACACTTCCGTATTCAGGCTGCTGTCTGCCTCTGTCAGTTCTTCAAGATAGTTAAGGGCTTCATCCGCTTTATCCTTTACAAGATAATTCTTTATCACTCCCAGATGATTTCTGAAATCATGAAAAAGTTTTGCATTTGTTTCATAAGAACGGCTTAAAGACTGATATTCCCGCTCCAGCATCTGAGCTTCCAGTATTTTTGCCTGTGAAAGTCTGCGTTCCGCATCATAGAGCTTTCTCATCTGAAGTATCAGAGCAGAGATCATTACGAACAAAGCATAGTAGGTATAAGAATCAAGCTCATCTGTATTTATAAGCTCGTTTTCCCTTAAAGTCACGCTGTTGATCACTACTATGGAGGTAATGGATATTGCCGCCATCATTCTTAAAAAATGTTTTGAAGAAATATCCCGTTTAAGATATACCGCAATAGCCACCGCGCTTATGATAAATGAGATCAGCAGAAACAGCAGGCTTCCGGGAAGCGTTGCCGGCAGTAAAAAATCTTTTTTTCCGCTAAGCAGAATGACTGCGATCCCTGACATTTTAAAGATCAGCGCAGCCGTTGCTTCATATATCATAAAGAACAAAAGCGACAGCCTCTTATCAGCAGCTTTAAATACGATACTGATGATCATCAGGCTGATCACTCCGCCCCATACCAGACAGGCGGTATCATTATTGCCTTTGTTTACAAGAAAGGTAAATGCCGTAAGCGCTGCCGATGCTGCAGCGGCTGCCGTCAGTTCACGTATACCGGTCCTGCTGTTTGAGAGCCAGCGGTCTGAGACAAGAACTCCCCCGCTGATATTCAAAAACACCGCCAATGCATAAAAGATGATAACAGGGATCATATATGCTCCCCCCAGTATGAATTAAGCTTATGTTTGACGTCCTGCAGGTGCGACCTGCTGACCGGCAGACGCTCTCCCCCTTTCATGACCGCTTCGGAATCCTTTATCTGCATCACGTGTATGATATTGACTATGCAGCCTCTGTCCGTAAAGATAAATTCCTCACTGCCCAGCTCGTCAAAAACCTGCTGAAGACTTTTACGTACCTTTGTGACCTTGCCGTTCTCCGCAACTATCCCGGCATTCTTACCGTCACGCTGTATGTACAGGATATCCTTATAAGGGATCTTTTCCAGCCTGCTGCCGCTCTGAATAGTATAGACCTTTCCGCCTTCAAGTGTAAGCAGCCCTATCGCATCCCTTACAGCAACGGGCAGCTTGATCTCACGCCGGTCCTTTGGTACATATCTGAATATGGAAAGTTCGAAAGCGTCAATGGCATACTCGATATGTGAGGTGATAAAGATGATCTTTACATCCGGAAGATACGGCTTGATCTTTCCCGCCACATCCATCCCGGAAAAACCGGGCATCTCTATGTCAAGAAGGATCATATCATAATAAAACTTATCTTCGCATATATCATACAGAAGGTTTTCCGGAACAGTATACTCCGTGATCTGCCCCGGCTCCGAGCATTCACGCAGGCAGTCTTCCGCCACGCGCTTATGTTCCTCCACCATTTCCTGTTCATCATCGCAGATGGCGATCTTTAACATCTTCGGCTTTTCTCCTTATGATCAGCTTTAAACTTAAGCTGCCTTTTTCCTGCCCGCTTTTAATATAAGCGCGCAGATGATAAGTATCACGGGAAATACCGTTCCCGCCAGTATGCCCATCTTCAGGTCATCCGCGCATCTCTCCGATACGGCCCCGACCAGAGCAGGCCCTATCGCTCCGCCGCAGTCCCCGGCCAGCGCCAGAAACGCAAACAGCGCAGTCCCTGCTCCTTCCAGTTTTTTGGAAGAGATACTGATCGATCCGGGCCACATTATGCCTACGGAAAAACCACAGAGCACGCAGCCTGCCAGTCCCATTATGCTCAGCTCCGAAAGTGCTGCGAGCAGATAGCTTATCAGACACAATATCCCGGATATCATCATATAGACCGTGAGATCCCACTTTTCTCCGTATTTACTGTACATTACCCTGCTTATGCCCATAAATACGGCAAACAGGCAGGGTCCTGCCAGATCTCCGAGCGTCTTATCCACGCCCAGCGCTGACTCCACAAAGGTGGAAGCCCACTGCGCCATCGCTATCTCACAGGCGCCCGCACATATCATCAGGACAACAAACAGCCAGAAAAGCTTGTTTTTCAGAAGTTTTGACAGCTTCATACCCTCGCTGCCTTCTTCATTTATGGGAAGAATGGGACAGACGGCGAAATTGACCACATTAAACAGCGGCACCAGTGCCCACAGAACAGCCATTATCCTCCATCTGCCTATCCCGGCAAGATTAAAGAATATGGTAGAGATCAGAACGACCGCCACCGAACCCCAGCAGTAAAAGGAATGCAGCAGGCTCATCATGCCTGCCTTGTTCTCAAAAGGGCAGGCCTCTATGATCGGACTGCAGAGGACTTCGATCAGACCGCTGCCGACAGCATATATTATAGTAGAAACAAGTATTCCCACGTAACGGTCAGGCAGTATGTCCGGCAGAAAAGCCAGCATTATGAGGCCCGCTCCCGCCGCCACTTCGGCTATGATGATACTGCGCCTGTAGCCTATCCTGTCCGCAAGCTTAACGCAGAGAAAATCCACTATAAGCTGGGTGATAAAGAATACCGCCGATATCATCGCCAGCCTCTCAAGGGATATCCCGTATTCCCTGTGAAAGGTCAAAAATAATAGCGGCACGAAATTTGCCGTTATAGCCTGAGTTATAAAGCCCAGATAACAGGCTATCTTTGTCTTGTTGTATTTTTTCATCAAGGGCTATTATACCACAAAACCACGGGGACGGACCTCGTGGTTTTTACGCCATCTGCGCTTTCTGCATATTATAATAGATCCCCTTCTTTTCCATGAGCTGCTCGTGCGTACCGCTCTCAGCGATCCTTCCCTCATGGATGACAAGGATGAGGTCTGCGTTCATTATGGTTGAAAGACGGTGTGCGATCGCAATGATCGTGCGTTTTCCGGCAAGCTCGCCTATCGCTTTCTGTATCTGCTTTTCCGTACGAACATCCACGGAAGCGGTGGCTTCATCAAGCACGATGATCGGACTGTTTCTTAAAATGGCGCGGGCTATGGCTACGCGCTGCTTCTGTCCGCCGGAAAGCCGCAGTCCGCGCTCCCCCACCTGTGTCTCGTACTGATCAGGCATATGCAGTATATCTTCATGTATGTTGGCTGCTTTTGCGGCTGCTTCAATCTCTTCACGGGTGGCATCCGGACGGGCATAGCCGATATTTTCGGCAATACTTCCGTTAAAAAGGAAAGTATCCTGAAGTACCGGCGAGATATTGTGTCGCAGGCTTTCAAGTGTAACTTTTCTGATATCCTGTCCGTCGATCAGGATACGGCCTTCGATCGGATCATAAAATCTTGAGATCAGCTGCGTAGCCGTTGTTTTTCCTACACCGGTAGGCCCTACCAGCGCAACCATCATTCCAGGATCACAGGTGAAGGATACGTCTTTGAGCACCGGTACTTCATTTTCATAATGGAAGGTAACATGATCAAAACAAAGCGCTCCCTTCACGTTTTCAAGCGGTTTTGCATCTTTGGCATTCTGTATCGCAGACGGCGTATCAAGTATAAGTGTTACACGTTCCGCACCTGCCAGTGACTGCTGCAGGTTTTCCAGAAGGTTTGCCAGCCCCGATACCGGTGCGTAGAAGAGTGACAGATACAGGACAAAAGCAACTATATCCGCGACCGATATCTGTTTACTGTACGCCATATAACCTCCGAAGAACACCACCAGCACCGTTCCCAGCGAGGACAACAGCTCCACACAGGGATGGAAGATCGCGCTTGCCTTCAGGGCTTTGAGCATTGCCACTACCTGATCGAGACTCTTCTGCCGTACGCGTTCCCCTTCATATTGTTCCTGACCGAAGGCCTGTATCTCATGCAGTCCCGAAAGGCTGTCCTGAAGCTGGGCATTCAGTTCTCCCATGACCTTCTGCGAAGCCTTAAAATACGGACGTATGACCTTTGCGAAAATAACTCAGGAGATAAGTATCAGCGGTATGGGACAACAGGTGATCAGTGCAAGCTTAAAGTTGATCGAAAGCAGGATCGCCAGCACACCGACAAAGGTAACAAGATTGGTGATGATATCCGGTATCATATGCGCATACAGAAGCTCAAAATCCCTGGTGTCATTGACCACACGGCTCATAAGGTCGCCGGTCTGCTTGTCGTGAAAAAAACCAAGATCAAGACACTGCAGCTTGTCATACAGACGGCTGCGAAGATCGCCGACAAGATACCAGGCTGCACGATGCGCCAGATAATTGCTCAAAAAACGAAAGAGCACACGCAGCAGATACAAAGCAAGAAGAATAGCCGACAGCTTTATTATCGATGTCAGCGCGGCATCATCAACCCCCTTTTCTACCAGTCCGGTCATGGTCGAGAGAACCTTGGGCGCGATCAGATTGACCATCGTCAGTCCGAAAGTAGAAAGTATCGCTATAACATATAAACCTTTATAGCGTGCCGCCTCTTTTGTAAGTTTCCACAATGTTCTCATTATTAAAATGCAAACGGCCCTGCCGTTATCCTTTCTCTTTTTCTGCCGTAGAAATCCGTATCGAATACGATATCACTTCCGTCAGGCGCTTCAAAACGTTCTTCCGGTTCAAAGGCTTCACCAAGGGTATCCGAGCTTATGAGTTTTGCTTCCGGCAGATACTGCGCCATATCCGTAACTACTCTGTATTCTCCGTCTTCCAGGTCTAATTCCACGCTTATCCTGTGCGTATCATCAACGCTTCCGTTCTCTTCGATATCACAGGGCTTCGCCCCGTTAAAGAACACATTTCCTCCGGTCCATACGGGCAGCGGCATATAATATCTGTCTCTGGACTCTTTGGCACCTTCTCCGCAATATCCTGCAAAACATTCCTTCCACTGCTCTTCTTTCATATATCCGCTGTAAGGAATGGTGCCTGCCGTCAGATTGTGATCGTCCCACTCGTCATTTTTCTGCGCTTCACAGATGTCTGTCAGTCCCTGCCTGAGCACGGGCTGCACAAATACATTATTATAAAATCTCACATCCCCGTGCAGCACCGTCATAAAGCCTGTTATTGCCGTATCGTGCGGCCTGTGGACCGGAGTATATCTCGGAGATGCATATATATTTGTACCGTTGCAGACTCCGCGTCCGACGCCGGTTATCGCTCCGCGGAAGAGATTATGTACGAAAGCAACCCCCTGGGCAGCCAGTCTGACACATCTTTCCGAAAGCATGATGTTATTATCGACCAGCGTGGGACCGTGTGCGATCTCTATCCACAGGTCTTCTCCGAGTCCCAATCCTTCCGCGCATTCGGCTTTCAGCAGATGATCCCTCGAAAGACAGTTATCATGGAAAAGATTTGAAGAGACTCTTGTTCCCTGACACTGCCAGTCCAGCCAGATCCCGCGTGTGCAGTCATGAAAATGATTGCCCCGTATCACGACATCGATCGCTGCATGCAGCTTGATGCCGCCTATCTCGGCACCTGCCAGGTTTCTTTTGTTGTTTATGTGATGGATGTGATTATTCTCTATAAGTGAAAACACACCGCCCAGGTTTCCTACTATACCTGTCTGTCCGCAGTCGTGGATATCACAGTTTCTGATAATGTGCGAACCTATGGTCTCTTTGCTCCAGCCGTCCAGCTGTGCTATCAGCGCGCAGTCTCTCTGTGTCTGCGCACCGTCCTTGTATTTATAGTGCAGCCATTTGTTATCATTACCCTGCTGGCGGTATTTTCCGAGCGATATGCCTCCGCATTTTGAATGCGACACTTCGCAGTCTTCTATGATCCAGCCTTTGGACCAGTGAGGTCCTATCATACCCTCCTGAAGCGCTGTGGGAGGAGACCACTGGGTTGCAGCCATTGTAACGACAAAGCCAGAGAGCGTGATGTAGTTCACATGCTCAGCCACAGGCCAGAAGCAGTGAGGTCTCACGTTTATCTCCACACATTCCCTATTCGGATCCTTCCCCTGAAAGTTTGCATATATCTCGGTCGCATCCGCCCCTTCAGCCTGACGCGTGTACCAGGTATACTTAGTAAATTCTATGTCCCAGGATCTTACATACTCTTCGGGAGAAAGTACCTTTTCCAGACTGTCGCACTCATACAGGGATTTTCCGTTCAGATATACCTCACCTGTATGCACCGGTACCTGTATGTTCAGCCAGTCTCCGCTGACATAGGTCCTGTAGGGATTATATGCTCCGAAATATGAATTGGCTATCGTAAGCTTCCATACATCTCCGTCATATTTTTCCCAGGTCTTAAACTCGTCTGCTCCGCTTATCACGGCTTCACGTCTTTTTACGGAACGGTAAGTTATCCTCTGTCTTTCGGTGCCGGCATTATAAGGGCTTACATCTTCACGGTAGATACCGGGCTGCACCAGTACCTCATCACCCGGCATTGCCACTGCCGCCGCCTCGCCGATCTTCTTAAACGGCTCATTCCTGCTGCCGCATCCTCCCGCCACTGCATTACAATCAACATAATAGATCATTTCTCATCCTCCTGATCTGTTAAGGAATAATCCTTTTGGAACTCTCTTATATTAATCTAATGCATGCCGCATACATCCCGCTAACTGATATTTGAGAAATTCACATCATTTTTTGTCATTAAAAACCACGGGGACGGACCTCGTGGTTTTTACAGTTGCTCTATGTTAAATCATGGTATAATTTCAGTGCGTCGCCTTGTATTTACTGACTTGTCAAATGCTTTTGTCAGCTGTTTTGTCAGGAAGAATATCCCTGTCATACAGCTTTTACAGAAATTTATCCCCGATAAACCCCTGATGTCAAAACCCTTTGATAGACGAGAGCAATGATTTTTTTTACGATGGGCTTGTAAACAAAAACAGGGCCGTCAGACATACGGCCAAACACTTGAACAAGGAGAAAAAATATGAAAACCGAAATTTTAACACTCATCGCATACGCTCTCATCGCTTACTTCCTTTCAACCACCGTTCATGAACTCGGACACGTTATCTGCGGACTTCTTCATAAATGGAAGCTCATTATGCTCGTTGTCGGCCCTTTTAAACTTTACAGGGAAGATATTGATTCGAAAATAAAATTCGGGCTGGAGAAAAACCCCACATATTGGGGCGGCGTAGGCGGAACCTTCCCCACAAAGGAAGATGACGGCGCTGTTGACATATTTGCAAAGATACTTCTGGCCGGCCCCCTTGCATCCCTTATACTCGGTGTGCTCTTTATACCTGTCTTTATCCTCAGCAAAAGCAACCTGGCATTAATGATAGCAGGAGTAGCGATCGGAGAAGGCATCATCTGCATACTTCCCATGAATATCAAAACCGGCATACTTTATAACGACGGCACCAGATTTAAAAGGATCGTTAAGGGCGGCCAAGAAAGAGCTGAGGAATCTGCCCTGCTCTCGATCATAATCAGAGGCATGCTTAACGGAGATAATGCCATCTTTGACGAAGCTAAGCTGCAAATCCTCTGCGAATCACCTGACGCTGATTTCAAGTATTATGGCTTATTCTACAGCTTTCTTAATGCAAAAACCCGAAACGATGAAGATAGCATGAACCGCTTACGGCTTGAAGCCGGATCCCTGAAAGAAAAAGCTTCCAAATATACCGTAGCTGTCTGTGTAATGGAATAACTCTCCCTCCCGCTCTTTTCAAACAGAGACTTTTATGCGACAATACGCTTGTTGAAAGGAGCATTGCCATGGAAGTAGGAGAACAGATAAAAAAATACAGGGGAGAGCTTAAGCTCTCACAGGAAGCATTTGCGGAAAAGGTCTATGTTTCCAGACAGACCATATCGAACTGGGAAACGGGCAAGAATTATCCCGATATCAACAGCCTGCTGCGGATGAGCGAGATATTCGGCGTTTCCGTAGATGTGCTGCTCAAGGGAGACGTTGAAGAGATGAAAAAGATCATAAATGAGGCTGATATAGATGATTTTCAAAAATGGAGCCGGATATTTACGGTATTGTTCTTTATGACGCTCATAACCCCGATCCCGCTGGCCAGATTCCTGAAATGGGGAGGGCTCGGTATATGGGCCGTTCTGGCCGCGGTAACCATGGGTGTTGCTCTGGTGGTCGAAAAGAAAAAGGCTGTCTTAAATATCCAGACCTACAGGGAAATAACAGCATTCCTGGAGGGAAAGACCTTAGATGAGATCGAAACAGTCCGCGAAGAAGCCAAGCGCCCTTATCAGAAGATCCTGCTGATGATCGCCTTCGCCGTCATCGCTCTGGTAGTCTCAATACTTATGAGCTTTTTGCTTAAGTAAGGCCACGGGGACGGACCTCGTGGTTTTTTGTTCAAAACCTTATTTTGATCTCTACTTTGACCGGTGGCTTCACACTTGCTGCAAATATATCGCCGTCTTCCGGCTTGCCGATCAGCTCTCCGTAATGGACAGGGATCGCAACAGACGGCTTCATCGCATTTACCAGCTCTGCTGCCTGTTTCGCATCCATAGTGTAGAAGCCCCCGATTGGGATCAGCGCTATATCGCATTTTACTGCTTTGGCTTCTTTTATCGCATCTATATCCCCGGCTATATAGATACGTTTTCCGTCGATCTTCAGTATATATCCGCACCAGCGGGCACTCTTGGGATGAAAAGGCTTTAAGATGTTATACATCGGCACCGTCTCAAACTCCAAAGCATCTGCTTCATATGCTGCCCCGGGGTTCACGCTTATGATACGCGCCACCGTTCCGAGCAGCTTTTCCGCCCTCTTCTCCATCTTTTCCGGAACCAACAGTATCGTATTCTCACCGGCAGCCTTTTCAATATCATCCGGCGAAAAATGATCGTAATGATCATGTGTTATAAATATATACGCCGCATCCCTCGGAGTCTCCTTCAGCTGAAAAGGATCGATATAGATATTTCCGCATCCTGCCTTTATCCGTATGCTGTTTTGTTTAAAAACCGTTATGTTTTCTGTCATACAAACCCTCCCTATATTTCGCGCCTTTTGATACCGGTCAATCCCAGATAATGATAGGAATGCAGCATCCAAAGCCTGTGCCTCATCTCATCTTCTTCCCTGCAGTTTAACAGAATATCAATATAGGC
>JAIKYA010000153.1 GCA_024683645.1 Lachnospiraceae bacterium | reverse complement strand
TTCTTTAAAAGCTCCATGGTGAAGCAAAAGAGCCTGTCCTTTTTGTTCCTGTTGATGTTTTCTTCCATCCATTATCCTCCTTGAATTATACATTTGATGGTTTACGCTTACAAGTGGCATCTTTGGAAAAGGCGGATGTATTCGAGTTTGACAGGCAATCATATCGGTTCAACATTATTGCTTTCCAGATACTCATTAAGACATAACAGATCACCCGGATGTTTATTGAAGCCTATCATGATCAAGGCATCTCTGGGAATCCTGGAATACAGTTCTGAAAAACCGTACAGTTTTAAAGCACGTTGTGTTTCTTTCAGATCAAAACCGGCTGCATAACAGATTCGCAGTATGACATTTCTTTGCGCCGATCTTTTACTATCTTCTCGGATGTGAATCTCAAAACAACAATTATATTTCTATCTCTGAATTGAATGACGATCAGGTTAGGGCAATTCGCAATCTGATCAGAAGTTTTTCATACCACCAATAAGTCCGGAGATGCTTTTTCCTGTCGCACACAGAATTTTCAAAATGAAATATATCCGCGGCTGCCTTAGCGGAGCACTTAACGAAGACGAGCGGCTGATCACGGTCGCAGCAACTCCGCGAAGCGGACGTTGCGAGACCGTTGATCGTTTGGCCGCGATGTCTGAGTTTATGTGCGTAGCGTTCGGCTGAAGCGGATATATCGTTTTTGAAAATCCGTGGTATCAATACAAGCAGTCCATCAGAAGCTTTTAGTCTTCCATGCATTTCTGGAGTGCCAGCGTCCCGGTACGTGCAACTTCGACTATGGACACCTGTGAGAGCATGCTGATCATAAGACGTATCTTCTCGGGTGTGTCGCAGATCTGGAGTATCATCATCTTTTCGGACATGTCTACGATCTCGGCCTTCATTACTTCGCAGGTTTCCATTATCTCCCTGCGATTTCCCTTGTTGTACTTGACCTTGATGAGCATGAGCTCTCTTGTCACGGCCTTGCTTTCTTCGAAAGTTTTGACTTTTATGACATCAAGTTTTTTATTCAGCTGTTTTTCGATCTGCTCCAGTGTCTGCTCGGTACCGGAACTTAATATGGTCATCATGGATACGGCATTATCGTCCGTTTCACCGACAGCGAGTGAATCTATGTTGAAACTGCGTCTGGAAAACAGTCCCGCTACTTTGCAGAGTACACCGGAACGGTTTTCAACGAGAACTGAGAATATCCTTTTCATACGTCCCTCCTTTATACTAGATCCATGGGATCTATGATGCATTCCATGAGACAGGACTCGTCTTCGGCAAGGAATTCATCAATGTTCTTATCGGCGTCCTTCATATCACTTACACGTATGAACTTCATACCGTAGGCTCCGGCTATGTGTTCCAGATCCGGGCTGCCGGAAAGATCCACTACCGAATATCTGTCCTTCAGGCTGAAATGCTGGTACTGACGCACCATGCCGAGGTAATTGTTTTTGAGGACGATTATCTTTACACGGATGTCATACTGCCGCATGGTCGCGAGTTCCATCATGGACATCTGGAAGGAACCGTCTCCGCAGACAGCCACAACCTGCCTGTCAGGTGCGGCCATCTTTGCGCCCATGGCTGCTGGGATCGAGTATCCCATTGTTCCCATGCCGCCCGTGGTCATAAACCTGCCGTTCTTAACGATATGATATTTGCATGACCAAATCTGGTTCTGTCCCACATCGGCAACGTATACTGCATTATCCTTCATCTTAAGCGAAAGAGCCCTGATAAATCCTGCCGGGTCCACATATGCAGGATCGGGATTTCTGAGCACCGGCATGTTTTCTCTGTATCCGTTCAGCGTTTCTATCCAGTTCTCAGAATCACAGTCGATCTCATATTCACAGATATCGCCGAGTATCGACTTTGCATCACCGACTATGGGTATGGTCGCTCCCGCGTTCTTTCCTATCTCGGCAGGGTCGACATCTATGTGGATCAGCACTGTGTCCTTCATGACACGCTCGGGCTGGTTTACCGCGCGGTCAGCCACTCTTGCGCCGATCATCATTATCAGGTCTGCTTCCTTCATTGCCCGGTTAGCCCAGGGAAAGCCGTTATTGCCCACCATTCCGTAATAGAGCGGATGATCGGAAGGCATGACACCTATGCCCATCATGGTCGAAACAACGGGTATTCGGTATTCCTCTACCAGTTCTTTCAGTTCCTTTTTGGCATTGGATAACCTGATGCCGCCTCCTGCGCAGATAAGCGGTCTTTTTGCTTTCTCAAGCTCTTTTACGACCTTCTTTATCTGAAGCGCATTACCTTTAACTGTCGGTTTATAGGTACGGAGCTTCACTTCATCGGGATAGGTAAAGCGTCCTATCTCCTGATTCTGTATGTCTATGGGCAGATCGATGAGGACCGGTCCTTTTCTTCCCGTATTTGCTATATGAAAAGCTTCTTTTACGACTCTCGGTATGTCTTTTGCATTCTTCACAAGATACGAGTATTTTACAAATGACTCGACTGCACCGGTGATATCTGCTTCCTGAAACACATCGGATCCGATGAGCTCGGAATTGACCTGTCCCGTAAAGCACACAAGAGGTATGGAATCGGCAAAAGCAGTGGCAATGCCTGTTATCAGATTGGTTGCACCCGGCCCCGATGTCACGGCACACACGCCGGGCCGTCCCGTCATCCTTGCCATTCCGCTCGCCGCATGTGCGGCATTCTGCTCTGTACGTATGAGTACCGTCTTTATATCACTGTCAAGTATGGCATCATAAAAAGGACATATGGCCACACCGGGATAACCGAAGACCGTGGTCACCTTTTCCTCTTCAAGACACTTTATCAAAGCCTGTGCTCCTGTCATCACATATCCTCCGTACTATTGAAAAAATAATGCTTTTATGCTAAAGTATACGAGTTATGAAGATCAGAAAACTCGTTACAACCATATCACTTATTATCGTTCTTTCCTGCGGCTGCGGCAAGACGGAAAATGATCCCGATGCTGCCCTCAGTACCTATCATGCCGGCATCACCTCGTTTAACAGCGACATAGCCGAGCTCTCTTCCAGGATGGATGCGATAGACATCACTGCAGAAGATGCTCCTACCACTCTTCTTATCTGCCTTGATGAGATGAATGCTCATTTTACGGAGCTCTCCGAGCTTTCGGTTCCCGACCGGTATAACGGAGCCAAGGGACTTGCCGTTCAGGCTTCCCAGTCAATGAGCGAAGCCGTTGATCTGTACCATCAGCTGTACTCGGCTGAGCGCTTCGATGCCGAGCTCTCACAGCGTGCAAAACTCCGCTATGATGAGGCTATGGGTTTTGTAGATTCCATCGGAGCCCTTATAATGAACTATTCCGAATAGTTCCTGTTAAGCCTCAGCTTCTTCGCTTTTTCCACGGAGTTTTTTCTTGAAACGCTGTTCCGCAGCAACGAATTTCCTGTTTACTGCCTTTCCGCTATGCAGCAGCTTTCTTGCTGCACGTATGAGCAGCGTATCTTTTTTGCCGTTCATCCATTTATTCAGTGCATCGAATCTCCGCTGTTTCCACGCAACAACGGCATCATAGGCCCGCTTTACGGGATTGTTTTTTGTCAGATTGCCTATGCAGGTCCATATGATATCAGTTATAAGGATCACCCAGGTCAGTATACAGAGCACAAGCCTTGGCATGGGCGGAAACTCTGCGAGCACCGAGGTGATAAAGGGATGCAGTATCTTCATCATGAGCAGCAGCGCTATACCGAAGAACAATCCGGATACCACGCTCACCCTGCCGTCAATGTTTAAGGGATAATAGCTGTAATCCCAGTATCTTTTATGGAACAGTGCTTCGAGGCTGACACTTGTGATGTATTCTATCACGCAGGTTGCGAGCCCGGAAAGCAGCAGTATCTTCCAGGCTTCCATATCTCCGAAAAGACAGATGCTCACTACCGACACTACAGAATAAATAGGGCAAAGAGGGCCAAGGAAACATCCCCTGTCCATAAACTTTCCCTGTTCTCCCAGTGAAAATATCGAAGATTCATAGACCCAACCGATAACACTGTAAACGAGCATTACAAGTGTCAGTGTGGGAAAATCCATCCCTGCTATCGTCATAGTTCTTTTACCTCTTTATCCTGTCACCTATGGTCTCGCCTGTAGCACAGATCTTATCCGCGAGACAAAGTATCCAGCCTTCTTTGGTTCTGGGCGGGATAAGCGTGAGCGGGAACATATGATGTTTTATCATGTCCCTTTCCCTGTTGCATAGTTCAAAATCCTGTTCGGCATTCTTAAGTGCTTTTCCCGGATGTGTAAGCCCGTGTATCTTATTCGGCCAGTTATTCTCATGCCAGTCATAGAGAAAATAGTCGTGAAGCAGAGCCCCGCGTATCAGTGCGTTCTCATTCACCTTCCAGTTAAACCTCCATGCCAGGTAATAAGCAGTATGCGCCACATGTATGCAATGCTGCCTTACCGTGGTATCTCCGTGCTGCATAAAGCTCTCCATCGTATCGAAACGTGAGTCTTTTCTTGTTTCCCGGAGTATCTGTCTGAATTTTTCCTTCTTTTCCTCAGGAAGTCTTTTTCCTCTTCTGTGCATAAGCGTTATCCTTTTAGTGTTATCCTTTTAGCATTATCTTTACTACAGCATTAAGCGTTTCTTCATACATTTCCTGCAGGCAGATATCACTGCCTCCGTGTCTTCTGTAAAAATCCTTATCTTTCTCGAGAACTTTTGCATCAAAAGCTTTAAATACAAAAAGACAGCCCTGCGTTTCTCCCAAACGCTGCATATCCTCTGCTCCATGTATCACGGAACTTATCAGTTCCTCGCGTTCGTTCTCATCTTTAATAAAGAACAGCGAATCGACCGCTCTTTCAGCTGCTTTTTCATCACCGCCGGCGCGTCCGGCCCGCAGATAAGCCAGGGATAATATCTCGGGCAGCAGTGCTGTGGACGCTTTTTTGTCCCTGCTTATGATACAGCCGTCTTCCTCGAGGGCCTCGGTCACACGTATCAATGACATCAGCGCCCCGGCAGCAGCTTCATTCAGTTTGTTCACATCCGCGGTCATCCCCGTCATCCACCCTCTGCTGCATTTTTCTTTGCTTTCCCGGAACTGCTCTTCTTACCGCCTTCTTTTTTATAATATGCCGAAGCATATTCAAAACACTTATACAGCTGCGCTGAGTTATCCGTTCTCTTCACATTCTCTGTATGCTTTGTCACAAACTCACCGAGTTTTTTGGTATACTCTTCACGGCTTAAGCTTCCCTTCGCCACTCTGTCCAGCCCGGTTTCCCAGCTGGCCGTAAGCTTGGGATTTAACATTGACCCTATCGAGTATCTGACCACATCGAATATCATCTCTCCCAGCAGGGTCGTGGATATCTGCTGGTTCTTTTTGTTGAGTGCTATATAACCGTTCTTAACCAGCTTCTCCAGTATCCCTGCCCTGGTAGCACTGGTACCTATGCCGCTGCCCTTTATCATGGCTCGCATCTCTTCGTCTTCTATAAGCTGGCCGGCATTTTCCATTGCCAGTATCAGACTTCCGGAATTATATCTCTTGGGCGGGGAGGTCTCTCCTTCCTTTATCGCCAGGGACGAGCAGTGAAGCTCATCACCGCATTTGAGTCCTTCCAGCTTTTTTATCATCTCTATATCGGCTGCCGTCTCACCTTCATCATCATCCTTTTTTTCTTCTTCCGCTTCTTCCTGTTTCTTATCCTTGAAAAAGCTGTATTTCATAACTTTCTGCCAGCCTTCTTTGATCTCTGTCTTATAATTTGCAAAGAAGCTTTCTTTTCCGATACCTATGGTCAGCATCAGCTTTTCAAATTCCTGAGCAGGATAGAATATTGCCAGAAAACGTCTTACTATCAGCTCATATACCTTTGCACACAGAGGCGTCAGGCTTCCGAGTGCACCAAAGCCCTGACCTGTCGGTATTATCGCATAGTGGTCCGTTATCTGTTTGTCATTAACGTACCTGCTCTTCTCTATACCCTTATACAGGTTTCCGGCCAGTACTTCCTTTGCGATATCAGCACACTTATCGTAGCCTGTCAGGCCTCTGATATTTTTATCTATTTCTTTTGCCACTGCAGTTGACAGCACTCTCGCATCCGTTCTCGGATAAGTGGTCAGCTTCTTCTCATACAGTTCCTGGGCAACTTTTAAGGTTTCATCCGGACTGATCTTAAAAAACTTTGAGCATACATTCTGCAGTTCGGCCAGGTTATATAAGAGCGGAGCATTCTTCTTTTCTTTCTTTTTCTCTTTTCCCTTCAGTACGCCTGCGGTATCGGCCTCAAACACTCCGTCCTTTTCATCATGTCCGGACAATGAGCTTATCAGCTCCGCGGCATCTTCTCTTTTCTTAAATCCGTTTTCCTTATACAGCTTCGGCGAACCATAGTAAGCCGAACCTTCCACTGCTTTCCATTCTGCACTTATCTGAGTGCCTGTCAGTTCAAAGCCGCCGGATATCCTGTAGAAAGGCGTCTTGTCAAAACTTCTGATCTCCCGCTCACGCAGTGTCACCATGCCGAGTACACAGGTCATCACGCGGCCTACGGCAATGACTGCTTTTTCGACCTTCAGATAATTTTTGATCTGTGTACCGTATTTAAGCGTAAGTGCCCTTGAAAAATTGATGCCCATCAGATAATCTTCCTGAGCCCGCAGGTATGCGGCTGCGGCCAGATCATCATAAGCAGAGAGATCCTTTGCTTCCCTTACACCTCGCAATATCTCTTCTTCGGTCTGAGAGTCTATCCACACCCTTTTCCTTGTTTTTCCGCTTATGCCGCTTTCCTGTTCGACCAGGCGGTAGATGTATTCACCCTCTCTTCCCGAGTCGGTACACACATATATGGTGTCCACTTCAGCTCTCTTTAAAAGTGAAGAGACGATACCGAACTGTTTTTTTGTGGACGGTATCACCTCATATTTGTATATATCCGGTATGAAAGGAATGGTGGCGAAGCTCCAGCGCTTCAGTTCCGGCGAATAGCTTTCCGGATAGCTCATACTCACCAGATGTCCGACACACCAGGTTACGATGGCTTCCTCCGATTCAAGATAACCGTCGTACTTCTTCATATTCAGTTTCAGTGCTTTTGCGAACTCCGCAGCCACGGAAGGTTTCTCCGCAATATATAATGCTTTTCCCATCGCTGCACCTAAAGCGTGTCTATATCGACCAGACGGACATTTCTGTTTTCTTCCGCGAGCTTCTTAAGTCCCTCGGAAAAACGTCCTGCCGCAAACACATATACATAATCCGGATGGAGGCGTGCATTCTCGATTATCTTGAGATATGAGTCCAGATCATCCGTGTCAACTTCCTCTTTATCCCAGCTGCAGAAGGCCAGCAGGCTTTCCCACTCCTCATCCTGCATGACTATGTCAATGCTGCCTTCCTTGCCTACCCACTCGCCGC
Source organism: Lachnospiraceae bacterium (assembly GCA_024683645.1). Classification (GTDB taxonomy): domain Bacteria; phylum Bacillota; class Clostridia; order Lachnospirales; family Lachnospiraceae; genus NK4A136. The sequence goes on along the minus strand of JAIKYA010000153.1, from coordinate 10,699 downwards.
TCTTTGTTGCCTTAATGGGCAGCATGCCGTTTTCGTTGAGTATATCAAGATACTCCGAACACACTTTTCTGAAATTTTCCTGATGAAAAGCAGCTATCCCGGGTTCAACATATTTTTCGTAAAAATCATACGGATCCATGGATTCGAGCGCCGACAGATTACCGAAGATAAAGCGGAACCAGAACTGCAGAAATCTTAAAGATACGCGGTACAGCCCCTTTTTGGCGTTGGTGTTTGAAGCATTATCAAAAGGAAAGACCTTCTCAACAAGTTCCCGCTCCATCAGATTCTTGATATATACACTTATCTTTGCTCTGGAATAACCTGTATGAATATGCAGATCATTTAATTTATTTTCACCGTTTGCCATACAGGAAAGTATGGTACAGTATACGTTCAGCTCGCGGAGTTCCGCGCTTACAAGCCTGCCTCCTTCTTCCCTCAGGAAGCAGGAAGGCGAAAGCACATTTCTAATCAGGTTTTCCTTAAGATCCGCATTCTTGTCAAAATGAGACCAGTACAGCGGGAGGCCTCCGAGTATGCTGTATATCTCCATACATTCCTTGGTGGTCTTACCCGAAAAATAATTGACTATATCAATAAAGCCGAGTTCCGGAACCTTAAAGAATCCGCTTATTCCAAGCGCAAGCGAACCTATCCTCGGCACAAAATCATTCTCTACGAAACTGATCGATGATGAAAGCAGGAGTACCATGACAGGCCCCTTTGCTTCCTTGATAAAACGCAGGAGGCTCACCATAAATGTTTCCGAATACTTGATGATATTCTGAAACTCATCGATGACTATCAGCTTCTTTCCTTCATTATCTCCGCTCATATCATATATGCGTCCGAAGATACTGTCGAAGCCGTCTCCTCCGTACTCGGCATCCGTCCCGAGACCGCCGCCCGCCGCCTTTATCTCCCTGTTCCACAGAAGTATCTGCTCTTCTTCGGCACAGGGGCGTGCAGCATAATAATGCATGGACAGTTTACGTGCAAAATGGAACACAAGGCTGGTCTTACCGACCCCCTTATGTCCATAGAGCACCAGCAGATTGCTGCCTTCCTTTTTGAAGTTGTCTTCAAGGAATCTGCATTCCTTCTTTCTGCCGACAAACATCCCTGTTTATTTTTCCTTTATATATCCGTATGCTTTAAGAAGCTCTGCGCAGAGAACAGCTCCGCCTGCGGCTCCTCTTAAGGTATTGTGCGAAAGTCCCACAAACTTCCAGTCATACACGGTATCTTCCCTTAAACGTCCGACACTGATACCCATTCCGTTTTCATAGTTCACATCCAAAGCTACCTGGGGACGGTTGTCTTCTTCCAGATACTGGATGAACTGCTTGGGAGCACTGGGAAGTTCAAGCTTCTGGGGCTCACCGGAGAAATTCACCAGCCTGTCGATGAGTTCCTCTTTTGTTGCCTTCTTCTTAAACTTTACAAATACTGCTGCAGTATGACCGTTAAGTACCGGCACACGTATGCACTGGCAGGTGATCACGGGACTTACGGCGGGAACGATCACGCCGTCCTTTATCTCACCCCAGATACGCAGGGGCTCTTTTTCACTCTTCTCCTCTTCACCGCCGATATAAGGGATGATATTTCCTACCATCTCGGGCCAGTCCTTAAAGGTCTTGCCTGCGCCGCTTATAGCCTGATAGGTCGTAGCAACTACCTCTACGGGCTCGAATTCTTTCCATGCCGTAAGAACAGGAGCATAGCTCTGTATGGAGCAGTTGGGTTTAACTGCGATAAAGCCTCTTTCGGTACCCAGTCTTTTCTTCTGGAACTCGATCACATGCATGTGCTCCGGATTGATCTCGGGTACTACCATGGGTACGTCGGGCGTCCAGCGATGTGCGCTGTTATTGGAGACAACAGGAGTCTCTGTTTTTGCATACTGCTCTTCAATGGCTCTTATCTCATCCTTGGTCATGTCAACCGCCGAGAATACGAAATCCACATCTTTTGCAACTTCTTCAACTTCATTAACATTAGCCACTATGAGCTTTTTGACAGCCTCGGGCATGGGAGTATCCATCTTCCATCTGTCTCCCACAGCTTCTTCATAAGTCTTTCCTGCCGACCTGGGGCTTGCAGCCACCTTGGTCACTTCAAACCATGGATGATTCTCAAGGATAGAGATGAACCTCTGTCCTACCATTCCCGTTGCTCCGAGTATTCCTGCCTTTAACTTTGCCATTTTTCTTTTCCTCCCTTTATTCCAACGGATCTTCGCTGTATCAGTTTCGATCCTGTTTTACTTTTCCAGATACTCCTTATACTCTGCGATCACTTTTTTCATGACCGCCATTCCCGGTGCCCCCTCAGTCAGTCTCTTCTCAACGCAGGTTTTCAGCGATACCGCTTCATATATATCCGCATCAAATACCTCCGAGATGCTCTTTAACTCCTCCAGGCTCATCTCATCTATGCTCTTGCCCTTTTCTATGCACTCAAGCACGAGACGTCCGATGATACCGTGAGCATCCCTGAAGGGAACTCCCCGTTTTACAAGATAATCAGCTGCATCTGTCGCATTTGTAAAGCCCTTTGCTGCCGACCTTTCCATAACATCTTTTCTGAATTTCATGCTGTCCATCATCTGCATGAACATTATCAGACATTCCTTTGTCGTATCTATGGCATCGAAGGTTCCTTCCTTATCCTCCTGCATATCCTTGTTATATGCAAGCGGCAGTCCCTTCATGGTCGTAAGCATTCCCATCAGCGCTCCGTACACGCGGCCGGTCTTGCCTCTCACCAGTTCCGCTATATCCGGATTTTTTTTCTGCGGCATGATGGACGATCCGGTCGAATATGCATCATCGATCTCGACAAAGCCGTATTCATTTGAATTCCAGATGATGATCTCCTCCGAAAAACGCGAAAGATGCATCATTATCGTCGACATCGCACTTAATAACTCTATTACATAGTCCCGGTCCGAAACAGAATCCATGGAATTCCTCGTCGGTGATTCAAAGCCGAGCAGTGACGCACTGTAGGCGCGGTCGAGCGGATATGTGGTGCCTGCCAGTGCCCCTGCTCCGAGCGGGCAGGTATTCATACGTTCATAAATATCCTTAAGCCTCGATCTGTCTCTTACAAACATCTCAAAGTATGCGCCCATATGGTGGGCAAGCGTCACGGGCTGGGCCTTCTGCAGGTGCGTAAAGCCGGGCATATATGTCTCGAGATTTTCTTCCATTATCCGAAGCAGTATCTTCTGAAACTCTTTCAGAAGGCCCTCGATCTCGATTATCTCTCCCCTGACATACATCTTCATGTCCAGAGCCACCTGGTCGTTACGGCTTCTCCCCGTATGCAGCTTCTTTCCCGCATCTCCGATCATCCCGGTCAGCGTGCTCTCCACAAAGCTGTGTATATCCTCATATTCATCACTGATCGTCAGGCTTCCGTCCTCCAGTCTGCTCCTTATGGTACTTAAGCCCTTCACGATGGCATCTTTTTCTTCAGTGGTCAGTATCCCCTGCTTTTCAAGCATGACCGCATGTGCGATACTGCCCTCGATATCCTGCCTGTATAATCGTTTATCAAAGGAAATAGACGCATTAAAGAGATAAACATCCCTGTCTGTTTCTTTTGTAAATCTTCCTCCCCAAAGCTGTGCCATATACAAACTCCTAAATTAAATTATAATTATACAAATATGCTTTCCCTACTTTACCACAAGATATAGTAATTTTCAATAGTAAAATGCTGTTATTTCGGCAGAAAAAAAAGAGGGTCCAGGCCCTCTTCAAAGATCAGCGGAGCGCCGGCCCCCTGACTTCGACCCTGGCCCTCTCTCCTATCTGTGAGAGAGCATGGTTCTGCAGCGCCAGATCCCACACTTCGGAATATGCCTTATTGGTAAGATGCACATATTTATCGGACGAATACTCCACGCGAAGATCACCGTTTTCATCCGTCATAGCCGGGAACAGATTAACAAAACCAAAGCCTCTCTCGGTGCAGCGTGCAGCCATCAGCTGGTTATACTGGGCGATAAAAGGATTTGCAAGAAAGCCTTTGCTGGTACCGGGATAAACCGGAGTCATGCTGATTATATTGATATCGACCTGAGGGTTTTTGGCTTTTATCTTATCCGCTACCATCGTTACGCGTTCTACGGTCTGCTCCGGTGTAAAGCTGACCAGGTCATTGGTCCCGAACATGATGAAGGCCCTGTCCACGTTCATCATGGATATACTGTCCCACACAGGCTGGCTTACGCCCATGTACAGCGGATGGAATTTATCATTTTCATTATTGGCGTGTACGGCACTGTAACTTACTTTTGCAAGAAACTGTGCCCCGCTCAGATTGGCATCGCGAAGATATGCCAGATGGTTGTGATAGCCTGCCATAATGGAATCGCCGATGAATACCGATCTGTTAAAATACCCTTTAAGTGTATATGCATCTTTTTCATCTATCGGCGACAGATCAACACCCGGCATGACGGCAAAATCCGGATCGTTCAAAAGCTCGGGATCGAAAGGATCTCTGCCTTCCTCTTTTCCGAACTCGATATAATGCGCGTACAGCCGCTCCTTCGTGGTACCGCATACCTTTGTCACATCCGGATTATGCTCCGCATAATACTCGGGATCGAAATACTGGCCGTCGGGCATAAGCTCCGGCTCGGCATATGCCGTTTCAGGAAGCAAAATAAGCGCCGCAAAAAGCGCCGCCGCAAGTATTGATAGTTTTTTCAAAAATGTAGACATGCCACTCACCGTGTTCCTTTTCTTTCTCTGTTTTTGATATTAACGCAAATCCTCAGGCTTTTCAAGGGGTTTTATTGTGTTTACGGAGTAAATGGTGTATAATTTTTTTCAGGTCAAAAAAGGAGGTACCCTCATGAAACTCATGCTTATACGTGAAAACGAATCCCCCAAAGATTACGATGAGATCGTCGTCAAATTAAAAAGAAGTCTTGTTGACAGCGGACTTACTTCACGTATCTCCGCAGTTGATTATCTCCGGCCGGACGGTTTATATACGGACGAATACATCGAAGACATGATCGAGGAGATGATAAACAGAGTCGGCGCCGAACATATGGTAAAGCGTCCTCTCTTTGATGCGGTAACCCTCCTCCGTAAACTCGAGACGAGTCCCGAGGCATGAAGACCGAACTTATCTACAGCAGAAATCATTATGAGGATATCAGGCTTGCCATTGACGAGATCCAGGCTTTCCGGCAGGCCTATCTTCCTCTTACAGATCCCAATCCCGGCAATTCCGCCGGTATCTTTTCAATGCTCATGAACAGGCTGCGCCTGCTTGTTTTTCCGATGCGTTTCAGAGGGCTGCAGGAAACCGATGACACGCTTAAAGCTCTCTGCGATAAACTGACGCAGCTTGCGGAACTGGTACAGATCTCAGATCTGATGCAGACAACTTATGTCAGGTACAACGGAAAAATGGATGTGCGTGTCAAGAGTTCCGGAAAACACGAGTATAAACTGATCGTTTCAACCGGAGGATATTCCGACGATATCGGAAACAGCGGTTCCGTTCGCATACCGCCCATAAAGCGTGAGTTTATGCTGGCTGAAGACTCTGTCGACAGAGTTTTCAGCCGCGGTGTCATAGACTTTTCCTGGATAGACGGAGAGCTTAACGGCCTGTGCCGCGAGATCCGTTCCCTTCAGTCACGCATAGCCTCTTCTCACATGCCGCTTACTTATTCCCCTGCTCCTCCGGCACTGCCTGTTTTCGATGATTCTGGTGAAAGCCCAAGAGATATACTGGAATAGTCTTTCTCATATATATAGTCCGGGATCGTTTTAGTCACTCTGCAAACCCGTTATAGATATCACAGTGATCATAGATGCATCTCCATGCTCCTTTGGATGCTCCGGTCACACAGATATATCTGTTATCATTCTCGGTTATCTCGTAACTGACAGCACAGTTTCCGGATTCATTGACATACCCCGTCTTTGCTCCGAGCACTTCACCGCCTGTCTCCTTATCTTCGATACGCCTTAAAAAGAGATTGCTTAAGGTTATACCTTCCGGATGCTCCTCCGTCGGTTCCGTCTTGTATATATGCTGTCCCAGGACATCACGGCATACCGGGTTCTCCAATGCAGCCTTCATGATCATTGCCATCGCCGCGGGTGTACAGTAGTTTTCCTCATCAAATATGCCTATGGGATTGGTAAAATGAGCGACATCGGCAAGTCCCAGTTCTGCAACTTTCTCGTTCATCAGCACCGCGAAATCTTCCATATTTCCGGCTACACATTTAGCCAGAGCCAGTGCCGCGTCTCCGCCCGAAGGCATTATAAGTCCGTACAGAAGCTCTTCCACAGTCATGGTCTCTCCTACGGAATAGCCCACCTGCGAACAGTCATTCTTATAAACAAAATCAGCGATATCCTGTGTCATCGTAAATGTCGCCTTCAAATCATCAAGATGCTCCACCGCCACCAGCAGTGTCAGTACCTTGGTCATGGATGCCGGATACATTTTTGAAAAGCCGTTACGCTCGGCGACCACATGTCCGGTCTTCAGATCGATGAGTATGGCATAGTTGCTGATTATCTCCTCGTTGTATATTGCCTTGGTATCACCGTCCTTATACACCTCGTAGCCCTCAAAGAACGGCAGCTTTTCCATTTTCTCGGGCACTTCCGGCTCTTCCGGGAACTCGCCAATGATCTCTCCCGCTGCAGGTGCATCCGGATCGTTAAACCCTTCCAGCTCTATCACTTCTTTTTCCGGCGCACTTTTTGCCGCCAGCACCCTGTCTTTTATCTTAAGTACGCCAAAAACACCGGCAGCTATCACCAGTGCCGCAACGAGCAGGATAAGCAGTATCTTTCCACGCTTTTTCCATACCCTCCGCCTGTAACCGTATTCGTGCCTTCTGGTCTTTGCGGAATATATAAGATGTCCGTCTCTCTGCGGATTTTCGATTATTCCCATACTTCCTCCGCTGCAGCGACTCCTGCCGCATGCCCGGTCGCCCAGGCTATCTGCAGGTTATATCCTCCAGTAAGTGCATCAACATCCAGCATCTCTCCTGCGATATAAAGTCCTTTCACTATCCTTGACCCCATGGTTGCGGGATCCACCTCTTTAACCTTTATGCCGCCTTTGGTTATTATCGACTCTTCAAAGCCCCGCGTACCCGTCACATTATATTCCAGCGACTTGAGAGCAGAGACAAGCCTCTCCCTCTCAGCTTTCGTTATCTCTCTGATATATTTATCACCGGCGATACCGACACGTGCGGGAAATATTTCCGCCATTTTACCGGGAAGCAGCAGCCTCAGCACATTCTTGAACTGCCTGTTCATGTTTTCCTCAAAATCCCTGAGTATGCGCTTATCCAGCTGCTCATGCGAAAGTGCCGGTTTCAGGTCTATATAAAGCTTTGTTTCTTTCCCCTCATATCTTCCGCTGTATACTGATGAAGCGGATAAAACCAGAGGTCCGCTCAGCCCGAAATGGGTATAGAGCATTTCCCCGAAACCTTCATAAATCTTCTTTCCGCTTTTCATGCACAGCGAAACATTCTTAAGCGACAGCCCCATCAGCGCCCTGCATTCCTCTGCTTCGGCCACTTCCAGAGGTACCAGTGCGGGATAGAGTCCCGTCTTTGTGTGACCGAGATTCTCTGCAAGGGAATATCCCTTCATATCGGCTCCCGTTGATGGATAGGCCGGTCCTCCGCAGGCAAGTATCACCCGGTCAAAGTTCAATTCCCTGCCTTCCGTGCCCAGAACAAAGCCTTCATCCGCCTTTCTGATAAAACCTATCCTTGTATTCAGATATATCTGTACATTTCTTTTCTTCAGCACCCCTTCGAGGGTCTTTATCACATCCGAAGAATGATCCGAGACCGGAAATATCCTGCCTCCGCGCTCCTCCTTAAGAGCACAGCCGTTATCTTCAAAAAAGGCTCTGACACTTTCCTGATCAAAGCCGTAGATCGCACTGTACAGAAACTTCGGATTACTGATCACATTGCCGAAAAAATCCGCATTATCACAGCTGTTGGTCAGATTGCATCTGCCCTTTCCGGTTATAAACAGTTTCTTTCCGAGTTTTTCATTCTTTTCAAATACGGAGACTTCCGCCCCGCGTCCGGCAGCCGCCGCAGCAGCCATCATACCCGCGGCCCCGCCTCCTACCACCGCTATCTTCATTCACCCAACTTGGACATATCGTCCGTCTCATAGATCTGAAAGTCATTCCAGACCTTTTCCATTTCCTTAAGATTCTTAGTAACCTTTTCTTCGTTCCTCATAAAGAGCGCAACCGTAAGGGCGTTGATCAGGCTCATCGGCGCCACGAGCGAATCCGCCATCGTTACCATATCCGTCTTCGCCCACAGATTGCAGGATGAATACATATTCATCGGTGAGTACTCGCTGTCACTGATCGTTATCAGCCTTGCACTCCTTTCATTTCCAAACTCCATTGCCTTGAGTGTACGCAGGGAATATCTGGGAAAACTGATTCCTACCAGCGCATCCTCGGAATTCATCCAGTAAAGCTGTTCATATAATTCGGTTATATTCGGAGAAGTTACACTGATCACATCTTCCCTGATCATGTTCAGATAATACGCAAGATAAGAAGCAAGCGGCGCACAGGTCCTTATGCCCACTATATAGACCTTCCTCGCATTTTCGATGATATCCACCGCTCTGTCAAAAGCCTCGGAATCAACGCGGTGTATGGTATCCACGATATTCTGCGCATCTGCGACCAGTACGCCGCGCAGCAGATCGTTTTTATTTTCCCGGTAGTGATCGGTCATCGTCTTTTTGGGTGAGATGAGCTTCTCACGTATGCGGCTCGCCATCTCTTCCTGAAACTCGGTATAGCCGGGATACCCCATCATTACAGCAAAGCGCACGACTGTCGATTCACTGACTTTCGCAGCATCACCCAGCTTGGCTGCAGTCATAAATGCGGCCTGCTCATAATTATCGCTGATATAATCCGCGATGCGCTTCTGCCCTTTGCTCATAAGGTCATATCTTTTTTTTATCTCTTCCAGCATATTATACCCCCGTAAATACAAAGCCGGTATGTGCGCGCACTATACCGGCTCTGACATTATCTGCTTAATACTTATACGGGATAAGCCTTATTCTCTGTATCAGCCTTTGCAGCATCGACCTTGGTCTGCTGTGCTTCACGATACTTGAAGAAATCCGTTGCAACCTGAGGGAAAAGTGCATAGGAAAGCACATCCTCTTCCTGCTGCTTGTACTGTATCATCTCTTTCTCTATGCTCTCAAGCTCGGGCTTGTCATGCCCTGTAGCCTCCGCACTTCTTGCGGTAGAACGCTTCTCGCCGGGGATGACCTTCTTGATCACTTCTTCATTCATGGGCTTAACGGTCTGGCCGTAGTTACCTCTGAGCAGATCCTTGAACTCACCGGTAGCCATCTTATATCTCTCGCCCATCAGCACGTTGAATATAGCCTGTGTGCCGACGATCTGAGATGAAGGTGTAACCAGAGGAGGCTCACCGCAGTCTTTACGCACTCTGGGGATCTCCTCGAGCACTTCATTGTACTTGTCTTCAGCGTTCTGCTCTTTAAGCTGTGAAACCATGTTGGAAAGCATACCGCCGGGTACCTGATAAAGCAGGGTCTTGATGTTTACACCCAGCACCTTCGGAGAAAGCAGGCCGTTTGCAAGGCACTCCTCTCTGTAAGGTCTGAAGTAATCTGCGATCTCTGCAAGCAGCTTCTGATCATAACCCGTATCATAAGGTGTACCCTTGAAGGTCTCAACCATAACCTCTGTAGCCGGCTGGGAAGTACCCAGAGCAAAAGGTGACATAGCGCAGTCTATAACATCCACACCGCTCTCTACTGCCTTTAAGTATGTCATTGAAGCCACACCTGAAGTATAGTGGGTATGCAGCTGGATAGGAAGCTTGGTAGCACTCTTTAAGGTCTTAACAAGCTCTTCTGCCTTGTAAGGAACCAGCAGACCTGCCATATCCTTGATACAGATGGAATCAGCTCCCATCTCCTCTATCTTCTTGGCCATGGATGCCCAGTACTCAAGTGTATATGCATCACCGAGAGTATATGACAGAGCTATCTGGGAATGTCCCCTGCCTTCCTGCTTCTTGATCTTGTTGGTAGCATCAACTGCAGCCTGAAGATTACGAAGATCATTTAAGCAATCAAAGATACGGATTATATCGATACCGTTTGCGATCGACTTCTCAACAAACTTATATACCACATCATCTGCATAAGGTCTGTATCCGAGGATGTTCTGTCCTCTGAAAAGCATCTGGGTCTTGGTATTCTTAAGACCGTCACGGATCTTTCTGAGTCTCTCCCAGGGATCTTCCTTAAGGAAACGCAGGGATGCATCGAAAGTAGCACCACCCCAGCACTCTATTGAGTGATAGCCTACTTTATCAAGCTTGTCCAGTATGGGCAGCATCACTTCGGTAGGCATACGGGTTGCTATCAGTGACTGATGTGCATCACGGAGAATGGTCTCGGTAATGCCTACAGGCTTCTTTTCTACAGCCTTATTATCTTTTTTCTCGTTATTATTGTTTGACATTTGTTTCTCCTCCTAATTAGATCACACCGAATATTGCCATGAATGTACCTGCAGCCACGGCAGTACCGATAACTCCGGCAACGTTGGGTCCCATGGCATGCATGAGCAGGAAGTT
>JAIKYA010000124.1 GCA_024683645.1 Lachnospiraceae bacterium | reverse complement strand
GCATATCAGCTGACAAAGTAAGAGACTACTGCCACGTGGAAAAGAACCGGTATGCATTCAGACCACTAAAGAACGGCAAACCGGGGCAGTTTCTTATCGACTTGGAAAAGCTCATTGCATATATCGAGAGACCGAGACAGGAAAGGACAATGTACCTGTTCACTTCGGCAGAGAACAAAAGGAGACTCGGATGAATAAGCGAAGATTTTTATTATATTTCCTCATCACCCTGACAACTTTGGCCATTATATGCGCCGCTATACTTCTCCTCGTTTCGATAAAGAGAGCTATAAAGACACATGCCAAGGAACTGACCTTTGAGGAAAACATAGAAGCCATGATCAAGGAGCACAGACTGATGGCAGACAGACTGATTAAGAACTGGGAACACCGGAAGGAAGAGATCAATCTGCTGGCGGAAGTGATCTATCATGAGAACTGGCACACCGACAAGGAGCACCTGGCTGCATATTACACCGGAGCTGTAGTCATGAACAGGGTAAAGTCCAAGGTATGGCCCAATACGGTAAAGGATGTTCTTTACCAGAAGAACCCAATTCAGTACAGCACCACAAGTAAGTTCTTTTCCAAGGAGATCCCGCCGGAGTGCTACGAGATGGCAAGGGACATATACAGGAACGGAACACCGGATGTACCTTATGATGTGGTATTCCAGGCAACCTTTAAGCAGGGACGTGGAGATTGGATAGATCCGATAAACGGTGAGCACTTTTGTTACGGGAGGGCATGATGGGGAGCGAAGAGATAAAGACGGAATTTGTCAATAAGATCGTACTGGCTATGTGGGACTTTATCGGGGAAGTAAACGGCAAGAAGCTTCAGGCGGTCATGTATGCAGCATTAGCCGGTTATGAGATCAATCCGGCGCAGACAAGCCTTGTAGTCTATGACGAAGATAATGCCATGAAGTATCTTGAAAAGTTCCTTATTGATAAAAAGATAAAAGGCTGCACTGACAGAACTTTGAAATATTACAAAACACTGCTTCAGTTTATCTTTGAGAAAATCGGGATAGAGCCTATGAATATCCAGACAGACCACATAAGGCTTTATATAGCAAACAGACAGATAAAAGATAAGATATCGGATGTCACAGTCAACAACGAGATCAGGGTATTATCATCGTTCTATGAATGGATGCAGAGCGAAGAGTACCGACTTAAGAATCCTATGAAAAGGATAAGCCAGATAAGACTGTACAAAAAGAAAAAGGATGCTTATACCGACATCGAGATAGAAAAAATGCGCGGAGCATTGGAGACGGCAAGAGACAAAGCCATGTTTGAGATGCTTCTTTCTACCTGGTGCAGAGTATCAGAGCTGGCACAGATTAAGATTAATGAGATCAACGGTAACGAAGTCCTCTTGCATGGCAAAGGAAAGAAAGATAGAACAGCTTATCTGAATGCGAAGGCTTTGCTTGCTATCCAGAACTATACAAACGAAAGAAAAGATGACAGTCCGTATCTATTCCCCAGAATGGTATCAATAGCGGACAGTCGAAAAAAGGGAATGCCTAAAGAGGAGCTTAAGTTCTATTACAGAAATCCGGATATGCTGGTAATAAATGAGCATATATCACCAAGCACCATAGAGGCGAGGGTGAGGGTGTTGGGAAGAAGCTTAAACATCATGGCACATCCGCATAAATTCAGAAGGACCGGAGCAACAATGGCACTCCGGGCAGGGATGCCGATAGAGCAGGTCAGCAAGATCCTCGGGCATGAAGATATTAAAACCACACAGATATATCTTGATATCAAGGAAACGGATATTAAGGCATCACATGAGAGGTATGTCAGATGACAAAACAGGATATTATAGCATTTATATCAGCTGCCAGCGGAGCATACTCACCTTATCAGATCTTTTATGACTGGGTGGAATGCCTGGCACTGGCTACAGCGAACAGCAGCACACTCTTCCATGATGCAGTATGGGAAGAACGGGAAAAGAGATATCTGGATGTAATGAACCGGCATGATGAGAAGACAAGGCAGCAGTTTCTTGAGATGACCGCGGCTCTTATGGATGTATACGAATGCGGCTTTGATGATGTACTCGGGGATATTTACATGAAATCGGGATGTGGTAACGGTCACTTGGGACAGTTTTTTACTCCATATCACATCTCACAGCTCACAGCTGCGGCTGGAATAGATGCTCAATTATATCATTTTGACGAAAATGATATAATTCAAAATCCCGATGATGAAATTATCAGACTGAATGAGCCGTCAACAGGTGGAGGAGCAAACATTATAGCTGCTGCCGAATACCTGCATAGCAAAGGGATAGATTACCAGAAAAGGTTAAAGGTTGTAGCTCAGGATCTGGACTGGCTGGCGGTATACATGACCTATATAGCTTGCAGCTATTACGGGATAGATGCAATAGTGGTCCAGGGAGATACGCTGCTACATCCATTCGATCCGGCAAATACTCCGGAAAGACACATCTTAAGGACACCAAGGAACAGGGGGTGCTTGATATGACTTATGAAAAAAGTTTCGTAAGCACGACAAGAAATGGAAAGGAGAATGAAGATGGAATGTAAGAAGCCGGGAGAATGGAGACTGTTCGGACAGCCTATAGCTGAAAATGGTGGATGGCTTTATATAGTAGGACGGCAAAGGAATACTGATGAGGTCCTACATGCAGGAAACATCGAATACAGGGGACAGTATACCAGTAGGGAAAAAGCCGAAGAGCTGAAGCAGAAGCTGATAAGAGGCGAGGTGCAGTGATGGAAAGGTCTATCAGTGATATGAAGCTTGATCTTGTACGCTGGCAGCTCGAAGATGCGGAACAGGTAGCCGAACAGGAATATAAGCAGCTCTGTAAGGAGAAGCCTGACAGATACGGAGAGGGTCCGTTTAAGATCAAAAAGAACAGCTACAAGGCAAATTTCTACAAAGTAATCTGCGAGAGCATACTTGATACGCTTGGCCAGAGCGATGGAATGATACGCGCTTATTGGGAACGTACCAAGGCAGAGAAAGAAAAGGAATGGGCTGAGTATAATCCATAAATATACATAAGGAGAGACAGAGCAAATGGGAATAGTTGAGATTGAACTTGATAAGCTTAAGATCCATCCTCAAAACATAAGGACGGAATACGAAGGCATAGACGAACTGGCGCAGAGCATAAGGGAGAACGGCATCATGCAAAACCTTACTGTGGTACCGGAATATGATTATTACTGCCAGCTGTACGGCACTGTAGATACTCCGGCAGTGAGAAAACTTAAGGAAGTCGCAAAAGAATCAAACTGCTATCTGGTGGTTATCGGAAACAGAAGACTTACAGCTGCAAGAGAAGCAGGGATCAAGACCGCTCCGTGTCTGATCGTAGACAGCATGAGCATAAAAGACCAGATAGCTACAATGCTTACGGAGAACATGAACCGCAAGGACTTGAAGATCTATGAAGAAGCGGCAGCTATACAGATGTGTTTCGAAGATTATGGATTTAAAATAGATACCCTTGAAGAAAAGACCGGGCTTTCCAAGACTACAATTCATCACAGATTAAACATTGCAAAGCTTGACAGGAATGTACTGAAAAAGGCAGCAGAAGACACCGAGTTCCAACTGTCATTCAATGATCTGTATGCCCTGGAAAAGATCGAAGACGTGAAAACGAGAAATAAGGTTCTGAAGGAGTCACGCAACAGCTCTGATCTTGCAAACAGGGCAAGGATGGCTGCAAATGAAGAGCTTCAGAAGAAGAACGAAAAGTTTCTTATCGGCTTATGTAAGGCAGCAGGACTAAAACCTGCACCGAAGGAAGCTGAAAACAATCTCTGGTACGGAGATAAATGGCAGCGTATTAAAGATTATGATCTGCTTGAAAAAATGCCAAAGAAACTTGACATAAAAGAAAAAGATAAGGATGCCGTTTATCTGGTACGGTACAAGACTTTCTACATAATAAAGAAAAAGCCTAAAGCTTTAAAAAACAAAAACCTGACAAAGGAACAGCAAAAAACCAAGGAGATCGAGAAAGCTAAGAGAGAAATACAGGCACGTTACAGGAACCTCTTTTCGGATATGGGTAACTTTATCCGGGAAAACATATTCAAGGGAACAAACAAGCTTCAGGACAAAGATAAAGAGACCTTTGAACGGAACATCTGGAAAATATTTATTGAAAACGGTACCTGGGTGAACATTGCTCAGGTCCAGCAGACCATATTGGGAAAAAATATGTGGTCCGACACGGTAATTTCCCTGATGAGGGAAGAAGCTGAGCAAAAGGCTCGTGAGCTGCCGGAATTGTATCAAAAGATAAGCGTAGCATATTGGAGCATATCAGACTGCAAGCTTGCCGGATATGACGGAAGATTTAACAAAGACAGCGGCAGAAGGGTTTGCGAAGTATTCAACATACTGCTTCTGTTTGGGTATAGCTGGCCGGACAAAGAAGCAGCGGAACTTGCAAGCGGTGATCATGAATTGTATCGGAGGGATGAAAAATGATGAGGCAAGAGCATGATGAAGACAGATTAAAGGATATCGTGATGGTAATGTCTGCCATCGGCTTCCTGACTGCCTTCATTTTTATTATAGGGACAGCCGGAGGCTTGGAGACCGACAGTATAGACATGTCTTCTTATATAAGGCGGATTGTCATATGTCTGGTACTGCTTATACTTTCCGTCCGCGGGATATGCTGGTCCGAAAAAGATGATGACGAATATGGGAACCTTTAAAAGGAAAGAAGTCTTACAGCGGGAACCGTAAGACTTCGGGATATAAAGGAAATGCAACTAAGATTATCACAACTCCTATCTGTTTAATTATATCAAAACGCGATCCGAAAGTCAATTAAAAGACTGTCCGTGAGCCTCGAAAAAACGGGGCTCCGGGACGGTTTTAAGAAGTCCATAAAATAATTAACTTAAGGACACAGACAGGTGTTTTTACCGGATACGGAGATGGAGATCGGAGTATAGGTTGGGTTCCTGAATAATCTACCGGGGAAGGTGAACATGTATGCCATACGTGGAAAGTGTCTGCAAGGCAGGCAGGACCATTGAGATAGAACGATATTACACAGCCAGATACGGCAAGAGAGGGCAGAAGAGGAGTGAAAGGCGGAAGCCTACCAGGGATGAGCAGAGGGAGATCAATAACCGGATAGCGGAAAAAAAGCTGAGAAGGCTGATCAACGCCAATTTTCATGGGGGCGATTATCATCTTGTGCTCTCATACGCCCACCCAAAGGGTACGGATCCGCGCACACCGGAAGAGATGAAGGAGGATATCAGGAAATTCCTAAGAGGGATCCGGAAAGACTGCAGGCTGATGGAGTCAGACTTGAAGTATATCCATGTTCCCGAAATTGGGAAGAAAGGAGCACGTCATCATCACCTGGTGATAAGCAAGATCAATCCGGATATCATCAACAGGCATTGGCAGCATGGATTCGTTCACATCAATCCTCTGGACAACTCCGGGAACTATGCAAAGCTTGCCGCATACCTGATCAAATATGCAAACGAGACAATTGGTACCACGGAAGCCATCACGGGGAAAAGATGGAACGCTTCCCGCAACCTGATACATCCGGAGCCGAAAGTGAAAGTGATCACTTCCAGGGAATGGTACCGGACAGAGCCGAAGGTACCGTACAGATACAGAGGAAAGTATGAAGTGGATAAGTCAACCGTAGAGAGCGGAACGATATCGCCTGAGTATGGAGGATTCGGATACTTCAGGTACACGCTCATAATGCGGTGTTGAAAAGTATAGACAGGGAGAGAAGTAAATGAGCGCGATAGACAGGCTATACAGATTTTGCAATGAGTGCAGGCTTGAGCTGCACGTGATAAGAAAAGAGACTTTTACCAGGATTGTGGTACTCTTGCCCAATGATGCAGAGATGGGGCTAAGAGGTTCAAAGATGAACGTGGAAGTATGTGAGATTCAGGATGCCGATTATGACAAATGCGCAGAACTGGCAGCAGAATGCGCCGAACAGAGGTATTCCGAGATCATGGACTATAAGCGTGAGAAGATCATGGAGATGATCGAGCGCAAGAAAAATATCACAGCATAGGCACCAACGGCTACGGCCGGTTATATATATCACACATAGGGAGGGCATTGCCGAAGAGTAACAGGATTTTTGTAAATTACAGGCACATACAAAGATCCTGTTACCTGCCGCCCGGATAAGGAGAGATAAGTGAAGGTATTTTATGAACTGGATGAACATGACGTCCGGAATATCATTGCCGAAAAGTATGAGATAAGTCCTGAGAAGGTCATTATGATGGACATAGTGATGGGTAGAGGGTTTGTAGTAAAAGTTGACATGTCAGCTACAGAGACACCGGGCGAGGTAGTAAGCATACCGGTACCGGATCCTGAAGATGACGATGAGGTACCACAAGAAACACCGGCACCGACAGACGATGAACAAATAGACAGGCAGCAGCTCCTGCTTAAGGCAGCAGATGCCGCCAACCTGGATGATCCTGAAGCAAGATACAGATATCTCTGCGACAAAGAATTGGACTCACTCATAGCGAAAGGCTATACGGTAGCTCAGATCTGCAAGCAGTACAATCTTGAACTGAAATACCAGTACAGGCTTTACAAGGTCGTAGGTGACAGAAAGAAAGCCGCAAAGGAACCACCCAAGACCGAAGAAGATAAACAGATCCTGCGTGAGCTTCGAAAGGTGCAGAAGAAAGAAAAAGATGAACATGGCGTGATTTGGTATATCTGCCCGGTATGCAAAAAAAGATTCAACACGGAGAAGTATCCGGAATACTCTTACAAAGACAACAAGCATGTATTCTGCGGATATGACTGTATGCGGAAAGCTCAGAAGAGCGGTATACCGGACTAAACTCGGAAAGGCGGAATGGCTATGATCATAGTAAAAGACCTGATAGAGGTACTGACGAAAGAGGTAACGAAAGATATCAATGTTCTTGACTGCGGGATCAGGATTGATGACCGGAACTGCAAGGTTATATTCGTGCATCCGATCCATCTCGAAAAGAGAACACCGGAAGAGATGAAGGAATACATAGATACTCATCCGTATGATCACTGGAAGGAGGTAAAGGCGGATTGAACAAAGAAGATCTTTACCGGCTCTGGGCATACGACAAAGAAATAAAGCTGTGGAATGACATGACGGAAAACAATACCGAGAAGAACAGTGCGGAAGTCAAGAAGATCATATCCAGGCTACGAAAGAAAGCAAAAGACAAAAGAAAAGAGCTCTACAAGTTTATCGAGACCGTCCAGGATCCATACTACCGCATATTGCTCAAATGCAGATGCATTGATCGGAAGAGCTGGAAGGAAGTGGCTCAGGTGTTAGGCGGTACGCCTGACTCTCACAGGATGGCTCTTGAAAGATACATAAGCGAGACATTGTAAGTTGTTCGATATGTTCGGCATGTTCGCTTGTGGATTATGGCAGCAGGATTTAAAATTTAAGCGAGGGCGATGAGACTTACTCATTTACTTGACGGGTACAGGTTGCTCGCCTGTACCTGTCTCTCCTTGCACAGAAAGGATTACGATATGGCTAAGGAATGGGCTAAGGCATTCTATGCCAGCGGACCATGGCAGAGGGTACGGGAGTACGTACTAAGACGTGACCGCTTCATGTGTCAAAGATGTAAACGTCCGGCCGACACGGTACACCATAAGGTGCGTCTGACTCCGGATAATATTCATGATCCCATGATATCGCTTAACCCGGATAACCTTGAGGCTATATGTGATGATTGTCACAAAGCCGAACACGATGAGGAACGCAAGAAAGCTTTTATCATGAATCCTGAAACAATCATGAAGCGTGAGCAGATAGAACTTGATTATCGTTTCGATTCGAACGGCAACATCGTCCCGAGATCCCCCCGGGGGTGTTGAAGAAATATTCCGACCACTCTTGACCGACGCACACCCATCTCTCGAACTGACTGAGGCGTGCGTAGGGGGTGTGGTAAAACGAACAAATTTTCGAGTTTTCACATAAAGAAGGGAGGTTTTCGATGAAGCAGGAATTTTCTGCAAAAAAAGAGCTAAAAAAGCTCAAAAG
>JAIKYA010000096.1 GCA_024683645.1 Lachnospiraceae bacterium | reverse complement strand
CCCTTATATCCGCATCCCGAAGTATACCGTCATCTTTCTCACTCATAACAGAATACTATCATTAACCGCATCCGTAAGCAACACCCTTTCAGCCTGTGCCTAACGCCTGAAAAGCCACGGGGACGAAAAGCCACGGGGACGGACCTTGTGGTCTCTTTTTCCGGTAAATGATCGCTTCAGGGCAGGACTGTGTGAGGCCGCCGGTGCTTAACGTGTGTCTGCACGAGTTTAGCACCGCTGCGAGTCCGAATCCAAGCGGGAGGGGTCCTGCAATGAACGATCTTTGCCGGAATACGGATTAGCAAAAACCAGATAAAACCAGAAGGTCCGTCCCCGTGGTTTCGCGTCCCCGTGGTTTCGACCTCGTGGTTTCAAAAAAAGGGACGCCGCGAGGCGTCCCCTGAAGATTTGTTATAAACGGCTTATGCGTTTACGATCTTGCCGAAGTCTGCTTTGAGTGAAGCGCCTCCGATAAGGCCGCCATCGATGTTGTCCTTGGAAAGGAGCTCGGCTGCATTGCCTGCGTTCATGGATCCACCGTACTGGATACGTACAGCGTCTGCGGTAGCCTGGTCATAAAGGCCTGCGATGACCTCACGGATCATCTTGCAGACTTCCTCTGCCTGATCGGCTGTAGCTGTCTCGCCTGTGCCGATAGCCCAGATGGGCTCGTAAGCGATAACAAGGTTCTTAACCTGATCTGCTGTTACGTCTGTAAGATCCCACTTGATCTGTCTCTCGATCCATTCTTTGTAAGTGCCTGCCTTGCGGAGTGCAAGGGACTCGCCGCAGCAGAGAATAGGCTTTAAGCCTGCTGCGAAAGCCTTCTTAACCTTTGCATTGATGAGGATGTCGTTCTCACCGAAGATATCTCTTCTCTCGGAATGTCCGATGATTATATATTCAACACCCGCATCCTTGAGCATGGGAGCACTGATCTCGCCTGTGAATGCGCCCTTGTCCTCGATATAGAAGTTCTCAGCGCCTACATGTACATTT
Organism: Lachnospiraceae bacterium; assembly: GCA_024683645.1. GTDB lineage: Bacteria > Bacillota > Clostridia > Lachnospirales > Lachnospiraceae > NK4A136. The sequence continues at coordinate 31,248 of JAIKYA010000096.1, read as the reverse complement.
GTGCCTTTTACAGCATTGACAACCGGTACGATATCGATAGCGGGTACACAGTAAACTACGTCCACAGCATCGTTCTTTACCAGGTCTTTAAGCTCTTCGCAAAGAGCTACTGCCTCGCTGGGAGTCTTGTTCATCTTCCAGTTTCCGGCTATTATCCTTCTTCTTGCCATTATTTTTTCTCCTTATTTTTTTCTTAACCCCTTATGCGCCTGCTACAGCTTTTCCGCATCTTGCACAGAATTTACCGGGCTGATTGGGTGCCCCGCAGTGAGGACAGGTAACACCTGCCGCTGCCGGCGCTGCACCTGACTGCCCCACGGACTGTGCCGGTGTGGGAGGAGGTGCGAATGAAACCGCAGCGGTCTCGGCTTTTTTGGTCTGAGCTGCATTTCTGAGATCTGCCAGAGCCTTTTCCTTCTCGACGAGCACTGCCATCTGATCCTTCAGTGCGTCATCGGGATCGTTCTTGTGGGCCTCGAAATATGCTGCTCCAAGCTTGAGAAACAGTTCGTTGATCTCTTTCTCTGCTGCGTTGATCTGGGAGTTGATTCCCATCAGATCGACATTTCCGCTTACTTTCTGTGTCACACCCGCTGCTGCCGCTTTTACATTATCCAATAAACCCATAGAATTTACCTCCCCTCAGTAAATTATTTATTTATCGTCTGCTGCTACGACACCGGGCAGTTCCTTGCCCTCAAGGAATTCAAGGGAAGCGCCGCCGCCGGTGGAGATGTGGCTCATCTTATCAGCAAAACCGAGCTGGTTAACAGCAGCTGCGGAATCACCGCCGCCGATGATCGTTGTAGCTTCGGTATCTGCAAGTGCTTTAGCTACTGCGATGGTACCCTTTGCCAGGGTAGGATTCTCGAATACGCCCATGGGGCCGTTCCATACAACGGTCTTGGCACTCTTAACTGCCTCAGCGAACAGCTCCTGAGTCTTGGGTCCTATATCAAGGCCTTCCTTGTCTGCGGGGATCTTGTCAGCATCAACGAAAGAAACCTCGATGGGTGCGTCGATGGGATCGGGGAAACCTGCTGCAATCGTGGTATCAACGGGCAGAAGCAGCTTCTTACCGAGTGATTCGGCCTTTGCCATCATCTCCTTGCAGTAATCGATCTTCTCGTCGTCTACAAGGCTCTTTCCTATCTCATAGCCCTTAGCCTTTAAGAAGGTAAATGCCATACCGCCGCCGATGATAAGTGTATCACACTTCTCAAGCAGGTTGTTGATAACGTTGAGCTTGTCGGCTACCTTTGCACCACCGAGGATAGCTACGAAAGGACGAACGGGATTTTCAACTGCGTTGCCGAGGAAATCGATCTCCTTCTTCATAAGGTAACCTACTGCATTGTTGCCGCCTTTTTCGCGTACGAACTTGGTCACACCTGCAACAGATGCATGTGCCCTGTGTGCCGAACCGAAAGCGTCGCATACATAGTCATCGCAGAGATCTGCAAGTTCCTTTGCAAATGCATCTCCTGCATTCTTCGGCTTTGTCTCCTCTTCGCCACGGAAACGTGTATTCTGAAGAAGGATAACATCTCCTTCATTCATAGCTGCTACGGCTGCGGTAGCATCAGCTCCGGTTACGTTGTAATCGGATATGAACTTAACTTCCTTGCCAAGCTTCTCGGAAAGTCTCTTTGCAACGGGTGCAAGGCTCTCACCTTCGTTGGGGCCGTTCTTTACCTTACCGAGATGTGAGCAGAGGATAACCTTTCCGCCGTCAGCGATAAGCTTGTTGATAGTAGGCAGAGCCGCATTGATACGGGTCTCGTCGGTGATCTCACCGTTCTTTAAGGGAACGTTGAAATCGCAGCGTACGAGCACTCTCTTGCCCTTTGCACTGAAATCGTCAACTGACTTCTTGTTTAATGCCATTTTACTATACCTCCTGTTTACTGAAAATGCTTCAAACGGCCTCCTTCACCGGAATGCCATTTACCTGCTTACATGTAAGAAGGCCCGGTCCATATGGACCGGACCTCTTGTTTTTTATGATCTGCTCTCAAAACCTGCCGCGCGGTAAACTTGTTACATTTGCGACGTGTAATGACCAAGCAAATTATTCTTTTAAACTAAGATCAGCCGAGCTCAGCGAAATACTTGATGGTACGAACCATCTGTGAAGTATAGCTGTTCTCATTGTCATACCAGGAAACTACCTGTACAAGGTTGTCAGCGCCAACCATGGTCTGGGTAGCATCGAAGATTGAACCATAGGTGCTTCCTACGATATCAGAAGAAACGATCTCATCCTCGTTGTAGCCGAAGCTCTCGGATGCAGCAGCCTTCATAGCTGCGTTGATCTCTTCCTTGGTAACGCTCTTCTCTACGGTAGCAACAAGGATCGTTGTTGAACCTGTAGGAGTGGGAACACGCTGTGCGGAACCGATGAGCTTGCCGTTCAGCTCAGGGATAACCAGGCCGATTGCCTTAGCTGCACCTGTTGAGTTGGGAACGATGTTGATAGCGCCTGCACGGCTTCTTCTGAGGTCACCCTTTCTCTGAGGGCCGTCGAGGATCATCTGATCACCTGTGTAAGCGTGGATGGTGCTCATGATACCGCTCTTGATGGTAGCGAGATCGTTAAGAGCCTTAGCCATGGGAGCTAAGCAGTTTGTTGTACAGGATGCCGCAGAAATGATCTTGTCATCCTTGGTAAGAGTTGTGTGGTTAACATTGTAAACGATAGTAGGCAGATCGTTGCCTGCGGGAGCAGAGATAACTACCTTCTTGGCACCTGCATTGATGTGTGCCTGAGCCTTCTCCTTGGAAGTATAGAAACCGGAGCACTCGAGAACTACGTCAACACCGAGCTCGCCCCAAGGGCAATTGTTTGCATCGGGCTCTTTGTAGATCTTAAGAGTCTTGCCGTCTACGGTGATGGAATCCTCACCTGCTGTTACCTTGTCTGCCAGAGCGTACTTGCCCTGTGATGAATCATACTTCAGAAGGTGTGCAAGCATCTTGGGGCTTGTAAGATCGTTGATAGCTACTACGTCATACCCTGCTGCACCGAACATCTGTCTGAATGCGAGACGGCCGATACGTCCGAAACCATTGATTGCTACTTTTACTGCCATTGCTTAATCCTCCATAGAATTATTTTGTGTGTGACTTTTCACATCGGTCACTATTTTAGACCTAAAACGTTAAAAATACAAGGGAAAAGTATATAAATTTTGTGTATTGCGCAAAATGCCTAAATTATGATAAAATAGTGTCGTAATTTTGGGGGGATAACACAATGGCATTATTTAACCAGAAACCTACATTTACTCCGCCTACGGGACCGACACCCACGCCGGTTGCTCCGGCGGTCACAGCATTACATGCTGAGGCTTCGGGAAGTTCTTCGCTTCCGCCTCTTTCCGCTTCTCCGGAAATCCGGACTGATGCACCGTCATTACCGCCTCTGGGCTCTCCTGTGGTGAATACGGCCAATGCCGCTCCCACACTTCCGCCGCTTGGCACTCCGGCTGTAAATAAGGCTAATCCCGCGCCGTCGCTGCCGCCTCTCGGTTCAGCTGTGACGCCTTCTTCGAATGCCGCATCCACGCTGCCGCCTCTCGGCTCATCCGGAACCGGCACTAAAGCTCCAGGATCTTTGCTGCCCCCGCTTGGCGGAAATCAGAGCGTCGGTATCACACCAACGATAACAGCGGATATCGAGCCTCATTTCGGTGAGATATCCTCACAATATAAACCTGCCGTACTTGAAGTCACCTCACCGGGCGGTCTGCTTCCCGGAATGCTCCCGCTTTCCGGCAAATCAGGCAGTTCACCCATTTCCGCAACCGGTGGCCTTACCGGTACCTGGAGCAGCACCGGCGTTACGGATCCCTTCCATCCCTACGGTCTTGACGGCATGAACGGGCTGCTGCCCATGTCGACACCCGCGGAATCCGCATCACTTCCCGCCCTGCTGCCTATCCTTCCCACGAGGAATACTCCGGTGATCCAGATATTCCGCAACGATGACGGAAACTACACGGCCAAACATGTTACCAAGCATGTTGAAAGCCGCGGTCTTACCGAATACGAAGCGTTCATGTCACTTCTGACGCTTATCGGATAAAGGAGCTGAATAATGAGCATAATAGCCGATACACATCTGCACTCATCCTTCTCCGGGGATTCACAGACCCCTATGAAAGACATGATAGAGCAGGCACTTAAACTCGGTCTTAAGGAAATGTGCTTTACCGAGCACATGGATTTTGATTTTGTCTATACCGAGGAAGAACCCGAAGGCTTTTTTGAGGTTAACACCGATGCCTACCTCTACGATCTTCTGAGATACCGTTCGGAATATGAAGGCCGCATCAAGATCTATTTCGGGATAGAGCTCGGTATGCAGACCAGCTGTCAACGTAAAAATCTTATGTACACCAAGCAGTATGATTTCGACTTTATCATTGCGTCTTCACACCTTTGCAACGGCAAGGATCCTTACCTGAAAGACAGCTTCTTCGGCGGCCGCGACGAAAAGGATGCCTGGCATGAATACTTCGACTATATATTTGAATGTATACGCGGCTTTGAGAACTTTGATATTTACGGACATCTTGATTATGTGCTCAGATACGGTCCCACAAAGAATAAGAATTTTGTTTTTGACGAATTCCGCGAACCCATAGACCGTATCCTGAAAAAGCTGATAGAAAACGGCAAAGGCATTGAAGCCAATACCAGCGGTTATAAATACGGGCTCGGCGGTCCCAATCCCTCTTTTGACATACTGAAAAGATACAGGGAGCTGGGGGGCGAGATCATCACCATCGGGTCAGACGCTCACGATACCGCGCAGATCGCTTACCGCTTCGATGAAGTCCGCGAACTGCTGAAAGCTGCCGGTTTTGAATACTACTGTGTTTTTGAAAACCGTATTCCCGAATACCACAGACTTTAAGGACTCAGACTATGGATATAACAGAACTGAAAGAATCTTTTCGCCAGTATACGGACCGTATGATGGAAATACGCCAGCTCTCCTCCCCCCTCATCAACAAGGATGATACAGCCGGGGATTACAGCAGGCGTCTTAAAAATAATTTCCGACGTATAGGTCAGCTCGCTTCCATAAACAGAAAGATGCTCGATGAGGAACTCTATCCTCTGCTTGAGTCTTCCGGCCCCATCGATGAAGCGCTTACCGAAGAGCTGGAGATTCTTGCTGAGACTCTGCTCACAGTGGCCGGGGCATCCGATGATTTTGAAAACCTCGATCTTCCCATCACTTCGCTCATATCGGAGCGTCTTTTGAATGACGCCGTTGAGAAAAAAGATATAGTGATGAGTATCCGCAGGATGGATTCCGAGCTGAATGCCTGCTACTCCATGATGAATATGACGCAGCGCATCACCACCAATCCCCAGCTTGCCGGTTTTTACAAGGAAAAAGGCATCTCCATCGGCTACGAGTTTTTAAAACTCCTTGATAAGGATGTCTTCATGTCCATCCCGGATACGGAATCCCGCGGCATTGTGCTGACCAATGCACGCTTTATGACTTCGTTCTATGAGCGCAGCTCCGGTAATGATGAGGAAAACTCAAAGAATCTGGAAATACTTGATATGATGATGGATATATCTGAAGACAGTTTCTACCTTGATGCCATGCCGGAATTTGACTGGCAGTATTTCCGTTTCCGCGTACTCGAATATTATCTGCAGTGCACGGATATCTTTAATGACCGCGGCTTTGGTCCCGCGGCTCTGACGCATATCGCAGACCGGGCCGATATGATGGACATGCTCTGCCGCAGCGAGAAAGACACGCTTTCAGACATACCCGGTATTGATTTCATATATATCAATGTCGCAAGATGCCGCTGTCTGGCCGGCCGCCTCTCAAAACAGGAGTACCGCCGGATAATCGTCGATGCCTACTACACGCGCAACAAGAACGACTATGACACGGATGCCTGTTATTTTAACGTGCTGCTTCCGCTCGAGATCCTGAGTCTCCTTGACAGGAACAATCTGAGTGCCGAAGATGCTCTTCTTATCAAGGACATATATACCGGACTTACGGCATATCTTTTCCATTGTCCCAACACAGGCTCCCTTACTTTTTTCCTTGAGTATTTCACGAGGATAATCGAAAACTTCATCGAGATCCCCAGCGGAGTTCCTTTTGAGGAATTCGCTCTCCAGTGTATAGCCGCCGTTCACCCGCCCACATACATCCATTCATGCATGGTGGGCCAGATCACGGAACGGCTCTGCTATCATCTGTTAAAGATCGATCCCGGCCGCTTTATAGGCATGCCGGGGATCATGACTCTCAACGATGTCTTCAAAAAGAGCAACAGCATACTGGACTTTGCCTATCATTCCGCACTCTGTCACGATATAGGAAAGATAACGATCATCGATACGATATTTATTTACGGCAGAAGACTTCTGGATCTGGAATTTGATATCATAAAGTCACATCCCCGGATGGGTGCGAGACTTTTAGCTGCACATGATTCCTCGGCTGCCTATGCGGATGTTGCACTGATGCATCACCGCTGGTATAACGATAAGGGCGGATATCCCGCAGAAGCGGCAAGCTCCGCTTCCCCTTACAAGACCATCATCGATCTGGTACTCTGTGCGGACTGCATGGATGCCGCGACAGATACCATAGGGCGCAGCTATTCCAAAGGAAAGACCCTTGCTGAATATATGGAAGAACTGGACGCAGGCGCAGGCACAAGATACGCTCCCTGGCTCTCCGAGCTCTTCTCTCACAAGGAAGTGGCCGACGATGTGGAATACATACTGAACGAAGGCCGCAGACGTAATTACGAGGAAACCTACAACCTTCTTAAATCCGTCCAGGACAAGGGTTAAGAAACCGTTACATACGAAGGAATTTCCAGAACAAAGCGTTCCGCTTGCGGAACGCTAGCGCCGAACGCGGTTGCCGAAGGCAACATTTTCCTCTCGCGCGAGTGCGCATCCCGCCCGGAGGGCTTTTTGCTTTATGGAAATTCCAGAGGAATTTCCTATAAAGTAAAAAACCCCGCCGAATGATCGGCGGGGCTTTAAATATCCTGTTCTTTATCCTCTCGGGAAATTCTTGGCATATACTTCACGCAGCCTGTTCTGGCTCATGTTCGCATATATCTGTGTAGTCGAAATATCTGAATGTCCGAGCATTTCCTGTACGCTCCGAAGGTCTGCGCCGTTTTCTACAAGGTGGGCTGCAAAGGAATGTCTGAGTGTATGCGGAGTGATATCCGAAGTGATACCGGCCTTTCTCGCATAATACTTTACAAGCTTCCAGAATCCCTGTCTGCTCATGGGCTGTCCGGAGCAGTTTGTAAAGAGTACGTCGGACGTCTGGTCTGCGATCATCATGGGACGCGCATTCTTGATATACTCTCCGAGAGCTCTCTTGGCAGGTGCTCCGAAAGGAACCACTCTTTCCTTTCTCGCATCACGGCACATGATATAACCGACCTGAAGATTAACATCACTCATATTGAGGCTGATAAGCTCCGAAACACGTATGCCGGTCGCATACAGCAGCTCCAGCATTGCTCTGTCTCTCAGATCTTTGGGGGATGCTCCCCTGGGCTGTTCAAGAAGCCTGTTTACTTCTTCCGTGGTAAGTATCTCCGGAAGCTTCTTCTCGATCTTGGGTGCCTTCAGATCTTCCGAGATGTCTTCTTTTATATATCCTTTTCTGAAAAGGAAATGGAAAAATGCCTTTATCGAAGCTATGTTCCTGGAAACCGTAGCCGACGCGAAACCGCTCCTCTCCATGTAAAGAATGTAGGACTGAAGTGTAGTCACCGATACTCTGGTCACATCGCTGATACCCTGGCCGGCGAGATAATTCTCCAGCTTAACAAGATCTCTCTTGTATGATAATTCGGTATTCCTTGATGTTTTCTTGACTTCCCTGAGATAGGTGATGAACTCTTCAGTTTCCTTGATGGCAACGCCTTCGATAGTGGTTTCAAGTACTTCCATTTCTTACATATCCTCTTTTCATTATTCTCCCCCGACCGCCTGCGGCTTCTTACGCATCCGCATAAAAATAACAGTCGTACGCGGTACAAATTGGATTATAAGTTATGGAAATCACGAATTCAAATGTATTTTCAAGTTTTTTTTTCTTAAAAAAATTGCCTGATTTTGCTTGACACAAAATGTCGGTCAGAGTTTCTTTTCTCCACCACATCTTGAAAAAATCCAGGTAACATAAGTAAAAACCGCGCTTCGCTTATTGACCGCCCGGGTCAATTTATCCTGCCCGTATCTTTGGCGACTTTGTAGGACATCACGGCAGCAATGGTTTTTGCGTCCTGTAGTTTACCGTCATAGATCATATTCTCGAGATCTTCCGTTTTCCAGGCCTCAACATTTATGTATTCATCCTCATCAAGATGTCTTTCCGCTCTCGACAGATCACGTGCGAGATAGATGTCTATCTTCTCACCGCTGTATGCCACCGTCGGAAATATGGAGATCAGGAAATCGATCTTACCTGCAATAAATCCTGTTTCCTCCGTCAGCTCCCTTTCAGCTGCCTGCACCGTCGGCTCATCCGGGCTCTCCAGTCCTCCTGCGGGTATCTCGAGAGTAAAACGGTCAAGGGCATTTCTGTACTGTCTGACCAGTATGAGTCTGCCCTCATCATCGACCGGCAGTACTGCCGCCGCGCCCTGATGCGCGATATAATCATACTCCCTGATATTTCCGTTCGGGATCTTTACCGTATCCCTGCAGTAAGTGAGTATGGCTCCCTTCACTACTTCCGTGCGCTTAAGCCTCTCGGTCTTCATGTTCTCAGGTTTATCCTGTCTTATCAGTTCATCTGCCATCCCGCTTCTCCTTTTTTATATCCGTTAGATCCGTTCCGCCAGGAACGCTGCGGAACTCCTGCGCGTGCGCTTGCCAATAAAATGCCTGTAAAGCATAAAACCGGGGCTTTTCAGGCCCCGGTCCGCTTCATATCGCTTTGATCATTTGATCGAAGTATACATGAAATACTTATATCCCAGAGGATTCGAGAAGAAGCCCTTAACCGAATCATCCAGCATGTACATATCCGTGTAGAAGTACAGCGGAGTGATGCAGCCTGTGGTCATCAGCATATCCTCTGCAATGTGCATCATCTTATATCTGTTTTCCTTGTCTGTGCAGGATTTGATCTCCTTTATCAGGACATCATAGGTCTCAGCCCAGGTTCCGTTTTCCACTTTGACATCCAGCCCTGCGAAAGTAAGATCAAGGCTGTAATTCTTAACTGATGCGTGTGCCCCGCGTCCGTACTGTACATCATTGTTACCGGAATCCGTGGTCCACATATCAAGGAAGCAGATGGGATCGTTGTAATCTGCAAGCCAGCCGTTACGTGCGATGGAATAATCGCCATCCTTACGTGTGTTAAGGAAGGTAGCCCACTCCTGGTTCTCCAGGTTCATAGTGATACCCACACCTGCAAGCACGTTCTGCAGATATTCGCCGATGGCTTTGTGACCCTCGCTGGTATTGTACAGATATGTGAGAGTCGGGAAGTTTGTGAACTTGCCTGTAGCCTCATCATAGTCATAGTAAACTTTCAACATTTCTATAGCTGCTGCAAAGTTGTCTTCATATGCGTTTACGGAAGTATCGTAATATCCGTCATATGCATCGTTAACTGCGCAGTTCTTGTAGAACTGGCTTCCGTCAGCATCGGTAAGTCCCATGGAAACGAAGGATGATGCGGGAAGCTGTCCGCCCTGTGCTATCTCATCTACAATGTAGTTACGGTCAAAGAGCAGTCCGATCGCACGGCGGATCTCACTCTTGGCATTCTCATCGTCAGCATACTGTGAACCTGCGGGAAGAAGTGCCTCGTTAATGTTCCAGCATACATAGTAGGTACCGAGCTGTCCAACGTTAAAGAACTCTGTAGGATACTGGCTCTTTATGCTTGCGATCTCGTTGGTGGGAACATCATCGATGAGCTGCCATGAACCGTTCTGGAAGTTGGTCAGCATGTTGTTCTGGTCATCTGACAGATAGCAGTTAATGGTACCCATGGAGATATCATTTGCATCGATAAAGCTGTCGCTCTTCTCCAGCTTTATAAGGCTGTTGTGCTCCCAGGAAGCGATCTTGTAAGGTCCGTTGCACACAAAGGTGGAAGGATCCGTAGCCCATGCTTCATTGCCTACAACATCCTCACGTACAGGGAAGTATGTAGGGAATGCAAGAAGCTCGTTCCAATAGGTCACATCATTGTTAAGCGTAACAACAATGGTCTTTGCATCCGGAGTTTCAACATCGAGCTGTGCCTCGGGATTAAGAGGATTGCCCTCATCATCTACATCAGCCACATCTCCATATCCTCTGACCACTTCAAACATGTATCCGTAGTCAGCCGCAAGTGCAGCTGAAGCAGCCCTGTTCCAGGCATATTTGAAATCCTCGCTGCTCAGATCCTTACCGTCACTCCACTTAAGTCCGTCCCTTAATGTATAGGTGTAGGTGATGGAACCGTCTTCATTTTCCACGCCTGCGGGAAGCTCGGTTGCTGCATCCGGAACGATCTCAAGTACGCCGGAAGCATTCATTTCCCATTTTGCCAGTCCCTGGAAAAGGTGTACCAGCAGGGTAGCTCCGTCTACTGCGGAGTTCAGTGCGGGATCAAGGCTATCGGGCTCGGATCCGAAACATACATTTATCTCCGAAGATTCTGCGGTAACGTCCGCACCCGCATTGCTGCCTGCACCGAGTCCTTCATCAGCGGGATTGCTGACCGGTGTCTCAACCGCAGGTGTTTCTGTTTCTGTTCCCGCTTCGGGAGCGGGATTGCCCGTATTACCACAGCCTGCAAGTGAACTGACTGCAAGGACTGAGGCAAGTACTGCTGCCATTAGTCTCTTTTTCATATTTCTTCCTCCTTTAACCCTAAGACCCTCCGGCGTCTCCGGACTGATCATCCAAAAAACATAACCCCGGGGATCTTTCACTTTTTTATATATCATCAACGCATAGCGTTTATGATCATTTTACGCGATCTCGTCGATCCTGTGGCAGGCAACCATATGTCCGCCTCCCATATCCTTAAGCTCCGGCATGGACTGTGCACAGGCTTCCGTAGCATGCGGACATCTTGTTCTGAAAGGGCAGCCGCTCGGTGCTTTCAGGGGGCTGGGTATATCGCCCTCCAGGACGATACGCTTATTCTCCCTGGCTATCTTCGGATCGGGGACCGGCACGGCGCTTATCAGCGATCTTGAATACGGATGGAGCGGATGATCATATATCTCGCCGGCATCAGCCATCTCCACCATATGTCCCAGGTACATGACCGCTATCCTGTCACTTATATGACGGACAACCAGCAGATCATGTGCTATGAACAGATAGGTAAGTCCCAGCTTCTCCTGCAGCTCGTCAAACATGTTGATGACCTGCGCCTGTATCGATACATCAAGGGCGGATACCGGCTCATCACATACAACGAAGCCGGGGTTTAAAGCCAGCGATCTGGCTATTCCTATCCTCTGTCTCTGTCCGCCCGAAAACTCATGGGCATAACGTTGTGCATGTTCCGAATTGAGTCCCACATAGCCCATCAGTTCAAGTATGCGCTCCCGCCTTTCCTTCTGGGAAGCATACATCTTATGTACGTCCAGCGGTTCGGCTATTATATCCGCAACGGTCATGCGGGGATTCAGCGAAGAATAAGGATCCTGGAATACCATTGTTGCCTTTTTCCTGAATTCCTGCAGGCTCTTCTTATCACCGATCTTTGCTCCGTCGTACCACACTTCACCTGCAGTCGGCTTATAAAGATGGAGTATCGTCCTTCCCACCGTAGTCTTGCCGCAGCCGCTCTCTCCAACGAGCCCAAGGGTTTCTCCTCTGTTTATCGTAAACGAGACATCATCAACTGCTTTAAGAGGCAGGTTTTTGAACATCCCCACACTCACGTCAAAATACTGTTTGAGATTCTTAACCTCTACAAGAGGCGTTTTGTTTTCACTCATCACGCCTCACCGCCTTTCTCTTTGTCGAGCACAGCCTTAACGTTCATCCAGCAGGCTGCCGCATGGTCGTCATTCAGCTGCATGCGCTCGCATCTTTCATTCAGACATATCTTCATAGCCGCCTCGCATCTTGGTGCAAAAGCACAGCCTTTAGGCATGTTCAGCAGGTCAATGGGTGTACCGCTTATGGGTTTCAGACGCGCTCCCGCATCCTCTACCGAGGGTATGGACCTCATAAGGCCTTTGGTATACTCATGCGCCGGATGATAGAAGATCTCATCAGCCGTTCCCTGTTCGCAGATGCTGCCCGCATACATGACTATCACCTCGTCACACATCTGTGCGACCACACCGAGATCATGGGTTATCATGATGATGGCCATTCCCAGTTCTTTCTGCAGACTCTTCATAAGCTCGAGTATCTGTGCCTGTATCGTGACATCCAAAGCCGTTGTGGGCTCGTCAGCTATAAGTATGTCGGGCTCACAGGCAAGTGCCATTGCTATCATCACCCTCTGCCTCATACCGCCCGAAAATTCATAGGGATACTGTTTAAGACGCTTCTCGGGTTCGTTTACGTTTACCAGACGCAGCATCTCCAGTGCGCGCTCCGTGGCCTGTTCCTTATTTCTGTCGGTATGAAGGAGTATCGCCTCCATTAGCTGGTGTCCTATAGTATAGGTCGGATTAAGTGAAGTCATCGGATCCTGAAAAATGATCGATATCTTGTTTCCCCTGACGGTCTTCATCACTTTTTCGCCGGAACCCACCAGCTCCTGACCTTTGAATTTAATGGAACCGGATACTATCTTTCCGCTCCCGGCCAGTATCTGCATTATCGAATAAGCAGTCACGGATTTTCCTGATCCCGACTCACCGACTATGCCAAGCACCTTACCTTCGTCGAGGTTGAAGGATACGCCGTTGACGGCTTTCACTTCACCCGCATCGGTAAAGAATGATGTATGAAGATCTCTTACCTCAAGCATGCTCATTATCTGCCCCACCTCCCTTAAGTATTAAGCTTGGGATCGAAAGCATCCCTGAGTCCGTCGCCGAAAAGGTTTAATGACAGAACTATGAGTGATATGACTATCGCAGGTATTACCATTCTGTATGCATAGGAATTCAGACCGTTCAGAGCATCCGAGGCAAGCGAACCGAGTGAAGGCATGGGAGCATTGACACCCAGACCTATGAATGAAAGATAACTCTCGGTAAAGATCGCGCTCGGTATCTGCAGTGCAACGGAAATGAAGATCACGCTCATGCAGTTGGGAAGCAGATGCTTCTTGATTATCCAGCCGCCGCCCGCTCCCGCGGCACGTGCAGCCAGTACATACTCCTGCTCTCTGAGCGAAAGTATCTGGCCTCGTATGAGCCTGGCCATGCTGACCCAGTAAAGTATACCGAAGACTATGAAAAGACTGATGATATTTGATCCTATGGAAGCGAGCACCGTGCCGTCTATGGCAGGTCCCAGCGTAAGCTTGAGTACAGAAGCAAGCAGTATGACCATCAGCATGTCAGGCAGTGAATAAATGATATCCACAATACGCATGATGATCAGATCGACCTTACCGCCGCAGTATCCGCTTACCGCTCCGACCGTGGTGCCTATCATCAGCACTATGATGCTGGCGAAAAAGCCTACGGCGAGCGAAATACGCGTTCCGTAAACGACTCTTATGAAATAATCCCTTCCCTGTGCATCGGTACCGAACACGTGAGGGAATATGCTCTCTCCCGCTGCTATCTTCCGCAGTTCCGTACGGCTGTACTCAAAAGGATGAAGATTGTTAAAAGACGCATCCATGGGTTTACCCGGAACATTTCCGAGCATCGTATCGTATGCGTAAGGCCAGAACAGCGGTATGAATATTGCTGCCAGGGTTATAAGCACAATGATAATGAAACTCACAAAGGCGACCTTGTTCTTAACGAGCCTCTTTATGCCGTCCTTAAAAAATGTTGTGGAAGGACGCATCTGTACAACGTAGGCTTTTTCCTCCTCCGTTGCTTTTATGAACACGTCCAGATCCGCCTGCTGACTGAATCTTTTGAAAATCTCTGATCTCTCCACTTTTCTACTCCAATGTGATCCTGGGATCCACTATCTTATAAAGTACGTCGCTTACCAGGTTCATTATGACTATCAGGGCCGCAAGTATGATGGTCGTCCCCATTATCATCGGGTAATCACGCCCCGTGATGCTGGTAATATATGCACGCCCTATCCCGGGCACTGCAAAGATCTGCTCGACAACCAGCGAGCCTGTCACGATATAGGCCAGCATGGGGCCGAAATATGTGATAACGGGAAGCAGTGAATTCTTAAGTGCATGTCCGAAAATTATACGTACCCTCGGTACACCTTTTGCCTTGGCTGTCCTGATATAATCCTGGCCCAGCACATCCAGCATGGATGAACGGGTAAGTCTTGTGATATAAGCCATGGGCGAAAGCGAAAGCGTGATGACCGGAAGTATCATGCCGCCTGCCGATGCTCCGTTGGCCGGCAGCACTTTAAGCTTCACCGCAAATATTACAAGAAGGAGCGAGCCCATAATAAATGACGGCATGGACACAAAGGCCGTGGTAAGTACCATTATCAGCCTGTCAGCTATGGTATTTCTCTTAAGTGCTGCAAATGAGCCCATGATGACTCCGCAGATCAGCGCTATCACGGCAGCTATAAGACCTATGCGCACGCTGGTCTTCATCCCGTCACCTATGATCTGTGTGACCGTACGTCCCCTCTGCTTTAAGGACGGTCCGAAATCAAACTTCGTGACTATGTCCTTTAAATAGGTCGTATACTGTGCAAACAGCGGCTTATCCAGGCCGTACTTGGCCTCCAGTGCCTTCTGTGCCGCTTCGGATATGGCCTTTTCTCCGACGAAGGGGCCTCCCGGAACCGCATGCATAACAAAAAAGGTGACCGTGATAACAACCCATACCGTGATCACCGCCAGAATGATACGCCTGATTATATAAGAAAGAGTCTTTGAGTTCATTGCTTCACCCTGAAAGTATTAATAAATTTACATAAATCAACTCATATATACTACACCAAAAGAAAGAATAAAGCAAGAGGCGGCTTATATGCCGCCCCTTTTTCATATCACCGACTCCATATATCTCAGGATCGTTTCTGCCGCTGCCATTCCGAAGAGAAATATCACCTCCAGAAAGACCAGGAACACCGAAGCTCTGTCTATCACAAATTCCTTTCTGCCGATGCCGGCGAAAAGCACTTCCGCTCCGAGTATTATAAGCGCTGCCGGCCACAGGTGTACTACGGGCTCGACCGGCAGTGCCGGAATAAAAAGTCTCAGCAGATACAGGCTTCCGAAGATCATCAGTGTCAGCCCCAGCGTCACGGTTCCCACACGGTGTTTTCTTACTTCCTTGATTTCTTCCATACTCCGCCTCCTATGCTCCCTGCTTATCTTCCAGCAGTTCCATATCAAGTTCTTTCTTCTTTCCTTTTATCAGCCAGACACCCAGTAATATCACTGCGATACCTGCTGCCACCTGGGGTATGAAATCCAGTATGTTCCGGAATATGCTGTTTAACTGAGCGCTCATCGGTATCATAATATACAGATCCTTAAGCAGCGAATATGCACCGAACACTATAAGCAGTATTCCCGCAGCCAGAGAAGCCTTCTTTCCCTGTATGATATCCATGGGCCTTACGATGCCTTCGAGTATATGTATCGGTGCGTCAGCGGTCTGTGACACTTCCTCTTCGGACATATGTGCCATGTTTCTTGCGTGGAAAAAGGCATATACATAGATTATCACATCCAAAAAGATTATCTCTTCCATATGAAGCAGCGCTGCCATCATTATCATCAGCATAAATGGAAGCAAAAGGCTCATTCCCATCTGCATATATCCCCAGTACATCTCGGCGCAGCCGGGTACGAAGGAAAAACATAATGTCCAGAATCCGTTTCTTTTTTTAGTTTTCATCACTTAACCTCCCCGGGATCTTCCTCTGATCCCTTATCCATGAAATTTCCTAAGCTTACTATCCTGCCTGTCCATTCCAGTACCGGTCCGGATATCTCTTCATTCACATAGTTCCATTTTTCATCGTTCTTTTCCGCAAACAGTGCACCCCGGCCAAGCGGCTGCAGTATTATGAGGGCTAAAGCGGCTGCCGAAACCGCCATCACTTCCAGCGCATATACTACAAAACCGAGCTTTTTGTTTCTTTTCCTTGTTTTTGCTTCCTCTTCGCTGCGTTCGATCCGCTCGAAGATATCAGCCTTCAGGTTTGCCGGTGCATGTAAGAGTTCTTCGCTTTCTATCCCGGCTATCAGCCGTTCAAGTTCTTTATCCGTCATCGCTGCATGCCCTCCTTTCTGTAGATTTCCCTCAGCATATCCCTTGCCCTGTATATCCTGGTCTTTATCGTGGCGGCCTTTTCGTTCAGCTGCTCCGATATCTCTTCCGCGGTCTGTTCTTCGCAGAAATAGCGGTACGCCACTTCGGCATATGGATCCTTGAGTTTCCTGCATTTCTCCTCCAGTTCCTTTCTCAGATCCCTTTCTTCCGCTTCTCTTTCCACTCCCGAGCCTTCCTCCGGGATCTCTGCCAGATCTTCATCCGGCTTCAGTTCTTCACGTTTCCGCTTTCTTAAGTAGTCTATGCTGTGGTTTGCGGCTACCCTTGCCAGATAACTCTTTTCCTTTCCGGCCTCGATCTCATCCAAATGCGCATAAGCCGTAATAAAAGTGTCCTGGGCAAGGTCCTGGGATGCGAAATAATCGGAGGTATAACGGTAACAGACAGTAAAGATCAGATCCTGATACTGATCGATCATATTGCTCAGTCTGGCTTTCGCTTCTTTACTCTGCATCTGTTTGATGTATTTCTCCCTTATCCCGCTCTCTGTTAATATAACGTATAAGCAGGATAAATATTTTCAGATTTTTTCAAAAAATATCAAAAAAATAAAAAAGCCTCATATTTCAAGCATATCAAGAGTTTCTGCTTTTACTCCCGAATACCTGATCAGCATGGCTTTCAGTTCCGCATCAAACGCCGCTCTCTCCGGCAGCTCAGTCAGTTCCTCAATATCAAACAGTTCTTTATCAAAACACAAGCGGACATAGCCTTCCCTGCGTGTCTTTATGCTTCCCAGTACGCTTAAAAGCGCTTCTGCTCCGGCCTTCCTTATATATGCGCTGTGATCCCCCGCACTTAAAAGCAATGCATCCAGCGCAAGACGTATCTTTCTTAAACGTATCCTGAAAATATAAGCTTCTCTTTCGCTTGTCTCATCATCATAATCTTCCTCGCCTCCTGCAAGAAAAGGCTTAAAGCCCTTATCATCAGCTTCTTCGAGATATGCGGGAAGCCTGCCGGTGATAAAGTCTTTCAGCTTTTCATCGGTATAGTTATCAAGCAGGCCCGTTATCTCTCCCGGCCAGACAAGCAGCGCCAGTGCCAGCGTCTCCTCCGCCGCATTTATGTTCCGACCCGCCTTAAGCTCCTCTTCAGTGGAATATAAACAGACTCTCTCGATATTATCGGATCCTTCAAAGGCTTTTTCGGACAGCCTGATGCCGATGGGAAGCCACACTTCCTTTAAATTCAGGCAGAAGCCGAAAGCCCACTCCCCTACTTCTTCGGTTCCGGGCAAGATAACGGCCTTCTGAAGCTCTCTTTCACCGAAGTGCTCTTTTCTTCTTACTGCTGTCATCCCTTTTCCTCTTCAGCTCAGATAATCGTTTCCTTAGCCGCTTCCTCTTTTGCAGATTTCTTCTATAGTGGCATTCTTTCGTTTATTCTGCATGTATTCTAACATGTTCTTTTTCGCTCTGCCACCACCTTAGTTTCTCCCGGAAAATGGGACTAATACAAGCGTCCCTGACAGATATCAGCTAATACAAACAGGGCGGCCTATAATAGCCGCCCTGCGCTGTATTTCTTTCTGTAAATCTGTCTGTCAATTCCCGGAAACACCCACATTTACAGTGATGGTCTTTCCGTTTACTTTTGTAGTGATCTTAGTCTTTCCTGCCTTTCTGGCTGTTATTGTACCGTCAGCACCTACTCCAGCCACTTCAGGCTTTTTACTTGCATAGGGAAGATCCCTGTTCAGAGATTTATAACTGAGTTTTACGCTTTCTCCCGGCTTCAAATCTAGAGAATAGCTGTACTTTCCCTTCTTCTCTGCGCCTTTAGTGATTATGGACGGATCCTCAATGATCACGCGGATCTTATATACTTTTCCGTTTGCATCACTTGTCGTAAGCATAGTTTCACCTGCTTCTTTTGCAATGATCTTTGATTTTTTGATCTCCAGTTTGCTGTTATCCGCAGTCCATACCGGCTTCTTTAAGCCTTTGATCTTTAAACTCTTTTTTGCATTCAGATTGATATGTACGGTTCTTTCAACCGCAGCCGTCTCTTCGGTTACAGTTACCTTGCAGAGATAACTCCGTCCGTTCACATAGGCAGCTATGGTAGCTTTCCCCTTAGCTACTGCTTTTACGGCACCATTGCTGCTTACGGTTGCTATATCCGGATTCGAAGAAAACCACAGTGGTGTAAGATGACTGTCAAGCCCATTCAGCTTCAGTACCTCATCAGTTCCCGCTTCAAGCTTTGTCTTTTTCTTTAGTGTCGGGGCACATACGTACACATCTATCACGCGATCACCCTTCGTAAGCTTTACCGGAGTTGTACTTTCCTTCTTGGCAGTAACCGTTCCGTTCTTTACTTTCAATATACTCTTATCCTTACATTCCCAATCCTTGTCCGAAAGCTTAAAGCTCTGTCCCTTTACAAGATACAGTGTTTTAGTCTCAGCCGTTATCTCCGGCAGAGGATCAAAAGAAGACTCCTTTGAATTATCCGTCGTTTTTTCCTCCGGCACATCAGGGTTTATCGGAGCGTCCGGATCCGAAGGTTCCGGTGTCACAGGAGACGGATCAACAGGATCGGGATTAACAGGATCCGGGTTTATGGGATCAGGCTTAACCGGATCAGGCTGGTTTCCCGTATATTCATACACTATCTCAGCATCGTTTGGCAGATTTATCCCCAAAGCATTCCACTGTGCCTCTGTACCGGCATAATATACTTTTTTAACACTATATCTCAGTCCCAGCTTAACTTTTACGGGAAGATACAAGTTTTCGGCCCAGACATCATCAAGACCTTCCGCTTTATCAAATACAAAGTTCCTGAGTTCCAGACTCTTTAAGCCCTGTGCGGACAGCATTCCTTTCATGTTTGTTACATTTGAAGTATCAAAACCGCTTACATCCAGCTCCGTCAGATTATTACAGCCGAAAAACATATCTGTCATATTTGTTACATTACCCGTCTTAAAACCGCTGACATCAAGTTTGCTTAAGCCGGAACAAGCTTTAAACATACCATTCATATCTGTTACAGCAGACGTATCAAAACCGCTGACATCAATTTCCGCAAGATTCTCACAGCCGAAAAACATCCCTGACATATCCGTAACACTGGCTGTATCAAATTTAGCTCCGAGTTTAAGCTCCTCCAGGGCAGCACAATTAGAAAACATGCTTCTCATGTTCGTTACTTTTCCCGTATCAAAGTCGTTGCCGAGATCCAGTGTTTTTAAACTGCCGCACCTCTGGAAAATACATGACATGTTTTCCACGGAGTGAGTGTCAAATCCGTCCAATACCAATGCTTCAAGACTGCTACAGCAGGAAAAGATACGATCCATCTCAGTCAACGCTTCAGTTTTGAATTTACCACCAAAGACAAGCTCCTTTAACGAGCTGCAATTCTCAAACATGGAAGACATATTAGTGACCTTAGACACATCAAAGCCACTCAGGTCAATACTCTCAAGGCTCCTACAGCTATTAAACATTTCCCACATACTTGTAACATTGGATGTATCAAAAGTGCTGATGTTCAGATTCTTTAAACTGAAGCATCCCCTGAACATCCGCTCCATGTTTACCACACTCTGGGTTTTCCATCCGCCAAGCTCAAGGCTCTCCAGTGCCGGGCAGTCAGAGAACATATTCGACATGTTTTTGACCTCGGCTGTATCCCATTGACTAAGATCCAGCTCTTTCAGGTTTTCACAACCACTAAACATCGCCTGCATGGTAGTAACATTGGATGTATCAAAACTGTCAAGATCCGGTTTTTGCAGACTGTTACATTCACTGAACATCCCCGCCATTGAAGTAACATTTGACGTATCAAAAGTTCTCAAATCCAGTGTCCTCAGCTTATAACAACTCTTAAACATACCTCCCATATCTGTAACATTTGAAGTATCAAAGCTTCCCAGATCAAGCTCAGTCAGACAACATTCGGCAAACATTTGCTCCATATCAGTAACATTTGATGTATCAAAGCCGCTTAAATCCAGCGTCTTCAGACTCGAGCAACCATTAAAAACCTCGCTCATGTCTGTAACATTTGAAGTATCAAAACAACTCAGATCGAGATTACGTATGCTATTACATCCGTAAAACATATATTGAATATCCGTTACATGAGAAGTATCTATATCTTTGATACTGATCTTCTTAAGGCAAGGGTCACACCAGAAGAGTTGATTCATTTTAATTAATCCGGACGTATCAATCCCTTCCACCGCAACGCTTTTAAGCGCCGGGAAAGAACGCATCATGATACTGTTTACAGACGGAGAACCGCTGAATTTCAAAGCAAGGCTCTGCAGCGGATCATGCCCGCCGGCGCCGCTGAAAAATGCCATATCCAGATTAAGTGATCTTTCATTATCCGTTACGCTTACATCGATTGCGTAATCCCTTAGATTACGTGATCCGAAATCCGAAAGACGGCTGAAGTCCCCGTAAGGTGCCCCGTTAATGTATTCACAGAATTCAGCTTCACCCGATATATGTAAAACCTCCAGATTCGGGAAGCCGTAGCCTACTGTCCTCATCTGACCATTTTTAAGATCAAGGCCGGTGATACGGTAGTTATTTTTGTAATTTCTCACTATAACCCGATAGTCTTCTTCATCTGATACTGACTTTTTAAGAGTAGCAGGAATGACTATTCTGCCCTCAGCGGCTTCGTCAAATGTAACTTCAACAGTCTTATCTGTCTCATGGAAACTTGCGCTGTATTCAACCCCGGAGAGGTTTTTCCACTCATCCGATATTGCCGGAATCGGATTATCAACAACAGCTTCATAATTAATTTCCGCCGTAGTTTCAAATCCCAGTTCATTCCACTCCTCTTCGGTTCCCGGATAATATATAAATGCCGCTTCTATACTGCCCCCTACTCCTTCTTCAGGCATTCCGAGTGACAGGAGATTCATATATTCAAAGGATAATGGGGTTGCCAGCGTATCATTATACTCAAACGATCTCAGATCGAGGTATTGAACATGGGTACTCTGAAACATTCTGTCAAAATCAATTACCTGTGCCGTATCAAAAGCTCTTAAATCGAGCTTTTCAAGACTGTAACATTCTTCGAACATCCCGCTCATATAAGTTACAGCGGATGTATTGAAATTATCAAGATCAAGCGCTTTAAGGCTGTAGCAACCGTTGAACATATCGCTCATATCAGTCACATTGGATGTATCAAAAGCACTCAGATCCAGTTCTTCCAGATTAATACACCCACGAAACATTTCGCTCATATCGGTCACATTGGATGTATCAAAAGCGCTCAGATCCAATGCTTGCAAATTAATGCAATTGACAAACGTTTGACACATTTCTGTGACATTTGAGGTATCGATGCTGTAAATGCCATCGGAAAAAACCACTTTTTCAAGTGCATCACAGCTGTTAAACATTCCGTTCATGCTTTTAAGATTTTTTGTATCCGCATGACTCAGATCCACAATTCTTAAGCCATCCGCATCTTCACCGTTTCCAAAAATTAATGATTTCCCGGTTCCGGCACCGTCAAGCTTTATTCCCTCAACCCCTACGTGGAGAGATAAGATACTAGAGCATACCACCGTATATTCTTTTTCTCCGATCACTGCCTTACCCGGTATCACTATATTCCCGGAAACAGTATTATGCAGCTCTGTAAGCAGAATAGTCCCGGCAGTATCATCCAGTCTGTATTCCCAATCCGTATACCAGTCATCAGCCGCGTCTTTCCACTCCGTTTCTTCATCTTCCTCTTCCACGGCAGTTATAGAAGACAGCCCATTAAACTGACGCTCTTCCGTTACCTGTTCCTCATCAACGCCCTCCTGCTCTTCTGCCATCAGCGGCACAGCCGGCAGAGCATTCGCTGCCAATACCGCTGCCATAAGCATTGCCAGCAATCTGTTAAATCTTCCGTTTTTCATACATATCTCTCCTTCTTTTTTGTTTCATATTCCTCAAGCCGCCACCTGCGGAGAATACTTTTAATCTGTGACTTCCCGTACTGTCAAATACTAAAAAAACACCGGCGTCAGAAGCATTCATACTCCCGCTACCGATGCCCTTCCCAAAAAAACTGTTTGAACTGTCGATCCGGTCCTTCATGATGCTACTCCTGTCAAACATTTCTGCTGAATTATATCACATAAAAATATGCATATCAACTCAGTCCTTAAGCTGCTTAAGTCCTTCTATCCCAGGCTTAATGGCCATGGAATAATTGGTATAATAGACAACGAAGCCCGGTGCTGCTCCGTTTGGTTTTTTGATATTCTTTTTGAGAACATAGTCTACCTCTGCCTTTTCCTGTTCGGCGGCTTTGGAATAGTATGCCGCAAGGGCGGCAGCCTGTTCGTAAACCCTGTCGGGAAGCTCCCGTCCTTCGGTCTTTACGATAACATGCGAACCCGGCATTTTCTTTGCATGGAACCACCAGTCGGCGCCGTCGGCCTTTTTGAAGGTCAGTTCATCATTCTGATGATTGTTCTTTCCCACATATATATGAAAGCCGTCCTCAGTCACATAATGGAGCGGTCTGGATCTGAATGCATTCTTCTTTTCACCGCTCTTCTTTATATAGCCGGCCTCATGAAGCTCCTCGCGTATGGCCCTCAGATCATTCTCATCGCTGACCATATCCAGAAAATGTGCAGTATTTGTAAGATACTCCAGTTCCCGCTCCCCTTCTTCCTTAAGCTTGAGAGCTGCTTCAAAAGTCCTTTTCAGCTTTGCATATCTGTCATAATACTTTTTCGCATTTGCCTGTGCCGACAGTTCGGGATCCAGGGATATCTTCACCTTTTCCCCGCTGTTATAATCATCGGCCACATACTCCGACACTCCTTCCGGTATCTGATAGGCATAGGCGCTTAAGAGTTCTCCGTATAGCCTGTACTTATCCTTCTTATCCCCGTCTTTAAGCTGTGAATCATGTATCTGCAGCTTCTTGACGCATCTCTCGGTAGCCGTCTGGACTATCTTCCGCAGATCCGCCGTTCTCTGCTTCGTACGTACATCCCTCTCCTTAAGTCCGTAATAAGCCTTAAGTACCTCCGAGATGCTCTCCTTAAATTCTTTATCCGCATAAGCAGCCGTATCATAGGCGGCATACTCGGCAGCCTTCCCGTTTTCAAAGCATATGCAGGGACTGAATCTCCCCGCCTTTATCATGCCGCAGATCTCAAAGAAGGAAGCTTTCAGTTTATTGAAGCTCTCCGTATCCTTATACAGTCCTGCCACGTCCGTACGCCCGTCCACACCGGCTCTTAACAGGATCTCCCCTGCTGCCTGACGTGAAATGCCCTGATAAGCCGCGCTTAAGGCATTCTCCACGGAATCGTTCGTCTTTCCCGAAACGTAGGCTGCCAGAAAGTTCCCTTCGTCTGCGCTCAGCGGGTCTGCCTTCCTGCCGCTGTCCGGGATAAAATAATCCTTGCCCGGCAGCACCTCCCTTACGGAACTGACCATTGCCGAGACCCTCTTTATCGAATCGATCACCCTGTCGTTTTCATCAAGGAGTATGATATTGCTGTGCTTTCCCATTATCTCGCACACAAGGGATAACACTCTCTCATCGCCCATTTCGTTATAGCCGCTTAAGCTTATCCTTATCACCCGCTCAAGGCCCGGCTGGGTGATATCAACTATCTTTGCATTCTGCACATACTTTCTCATGAGCATGCAAAAAGCAGGCGCCGTCTGCGGAGACTGCCTGTTTTCGTCGTCAAGGTAGATGAGCGGCAGGGATGCATTTGCGGACATAAAGAGCCTGTACTGTCCTCCCGCAGCCTTTATCGTGAGCAAAAGCGCATCCTTTTCAGGCTGCGCTATCTTATTTACTCTTCCGTCTTTTATCGTGTTTTTAAGCTCCGCGACCATTGCGGCCACGGTTATCCCGTCAAATGCCATCTTACAGATTCCTGTCCTTCTTTCTCTTGAGCAGTGCGGAAGTATCCAGTTCTTCCTCTGCGGGCGCTGCTTTTTTCTTCGTTTTCCGCTTCTTCTTTTTTCCGTCATCAACGGTTTCTTCGCTTACTTCTTCGATCACTTCTTCTGCCTCTTCTGCAACAGGCTTACGTTTCTTCTTCCTGAATGCAGGTTCAAAACCGAACCTCCTGCCCGCTATGTCAAAGAGGAGCAGCATGACAGCCAGCGCTATCAGTATGGGGGTGATATCCCTTCTCGCACTCTTCTTTATATCGAGTTTTGTAAAAGGATCATCCTCCAGCGTTATATGTTTTCCATAAGTGTCCACAAGTGAATTGAAAGCCGCATCCGATACGTCAAAGCGGTATTCGTCACTGTACTGCACCACTGCGCCGCTCATCATGGCACCGGTTATCTTTCCTTCATCACTGCGTCGCACGTTTATGTAATACAGTCCCGTATCGGCAGTATCGAGATAAGTCTCATATACGCCGGGTTCCCTTGCCGTAAAACTGACTTCTCCGGTCTCTCCCTTGGGCCCGGTATACATACCGTCGATAGTCGTGGAATCCTGGTAACTGGAAGTATGATAAGTCACCAGCGTTCTTCCGTCTTTATTCTCCGTCTCTATATAGTCATCACCTATGGCCGGAGTACCCGAAGTAAAGTCGACTATCCTCTTCCACAGGGCAGCATAATCATCTTCTCCGCTGTAGCTTGCCGTCCACTTTCCGTCGGCATCCGTATTCCATGCGACCGTTTTGCCAAGGCCATACTGCCATACCGTGAGCAGCGGATCACCTGCCGCCGAGGAAAGCAGCTGCGATGAGCCTTCCTTGGGACTGGCCGCAACATAGCCGAGTATGTTCATCCAGCCGCTCTCAAACAGTCCGTCGGTTATCTCGTGCTTCATACCGGTGAGCACTTCATAATCGCCGTTCTTGATATAGCTGTCTCCGCCCATATAAACTTCCTGGGCAAAGATCCTGGGCAGGTCGGATTTTCCGTCGGTAAAATAATAACGTCCGCCGGCATCATTGGCCAGCTTCTCCATCAGCTGCGTATCGGAATCAAAACCCACGGCCACGGTAGAAAGCGTGATCCCGTCATTCACTATCCTGTCGATGACCTGGCTGAAATCGGAGGTCTCGCCGTATCCGTCGGTAAGCAGTATGATGTGCCTTATCTGTGCATCGCTTGAACCAAGCGCTACCCTGGCTTCTTCAAGAGCCGGCATGATAACGGTTCCGCCGCCGCTTCCGATGGTCTCTATATCATCCTTTATGGCTTCCTTATCATCAACATAGGAGAGCCTGTGTGCCCAGGTATACATATCATCAAAAGCGAGCACGCCTACCTCATCCGTTTCCCTCATATTGTCGACGCCGCGCTTTGCCGCTTCGACTGCAACGTCCAGGTAACTGGCACCGTTGCCGACATACATATCCATCGATCCGGAATGGTCTATGACCATCACGATAGCCGTTGAAGGTATCTCCAGCGTTCCCCTCAGCTCCATGTTCACCGGAAGCACCGTCTCTATGGGTGTATCGTTATATCCGCCTATCATGTAGCTGTCCTGTCCGCCGCAGCAGATAAAGCCACCGCCGTAGTCCTTCACATAACTCTCCAGATTATCTACAAATCCGTTGGGAAGTTCGTCCCTGTACACATTCTCAAGTATAAAGGTCCTGTATTCGAGCATCTCCATCAGCGTATCCGGTGCCTTTGAAGCTTTTACGAATTCCGCATTTACATGAGCCGCTTCCAGAAGCTTTTCAAAAGCCGCAGAGTTCTCGCTGCTGCCCCTGAGTACCAGCACCTTCGGCGCTTCCTCCACTCTCGAATAAGCACTGTAGGTATCGTTCTCCGCACAGCCGTCGCCTTCGGCACGTATCTTTACCTCATAGCTCTCCAGTGCTGCCTCGCTCACCTCCTCCTCAAACACAAAGGAATTGGAGCCCTTTTTCAGCGTCACTTCTTCGGTGGCCACCAGGCTGGCGCCCGAATAGATCTCTATGACGGCATTGGTATCGTAGTTGCTCTGCGCCTTTACCGTGATATAGTATTCCTCGCCCTGATGCAGGACATCGGGCATATCCACATCACTGAGATATACATCATTCTTTGTATCCGCAGGGATGACCACTGCTTCGAGACTTATGTCTCCGCCTTCAAAAAGTCCCTTTACATTCTCGAGGTTTCCGGCCGTTTCCCTTCCGTCGGTCAGTACCACTATCCTTGAAGCTGTGTCCGACGGGAGCAGTGCTGATGCTCTCTGCAGCGCCATCTCAAAATTCGTGGCTGTCGCATCGGCCTCATTCGAAAGCCCCATATACATGTTCCTGTCGGTAACAAACTGCTCCACCACAGCATCACGTCCGAAACTTATTATCGCATAGCGGTTATTCGGCGGCAGCTTCTTTAAGCTGTTTGAGATATACTCGTCGAAAGCTTCCAGATTCTCCGTATCGGATACGGACATATCCACCAAAAATACTGTCGTTGTCTCCTTGGTATTCTTCGGCAGCTTCAGTCCCATGAGGGCAAGTATGACAAGCAACAGTATCACTGACCTTGCTATCAGATAGAATTTCTTTCTGTAGTTCATTCTCCGGACATAGAGTATCCATTCGATCACAAGCAGCACTATCGCCAGTATCAGCAGTGCATTTCTTAAAGACTGCTTTGCCAGCACCGCTTCAGCATTTCCTTTTCCGGAGATATCCGGAGCATCCTTGCGTCCGTCTCTTCCCGCGGTTCCGAGCCTGATATTGAAATACTCCCTGTGATCGCCTGCATCGACCGCATAAAGTCCGGCCTTATCAAAGGTTACGGTTTCCGTTTCACTGCCGCCGTCTATCCTTACGATCTTTCTCCCGGCAGTATCTCCCTCGGCCGAAGGGTTGAACTCCAGCGCTTCTCCGAGTTCATAGCTGTTCTTTGCCAGCAGATGCGAATCCGCCAGATAGGACACCGTCTCCGCAATGACCACGGGAAACTCTGCTTTCAGCGCAAAATCGGATTCTCTTATGTCAAAACCGATCACCACTTCCTTATGGTCGCCGTTGATGCCGTAATATCCTACGCATTCTCCGCCTGACTCCATAAAGGATGTAGCCCATTCAGGCTTGTCAAAGGTATTTGTGAGATTGACACCGATCGTGAACTCACCCAGCCCTCTGGTCAGTTCACAGTCAGCCACATTAACAAGGACATTCTGTTTTTGGGCTTTACCCGCAGCGGCTATATCAAAGAAATTGACCCTCTGCGTAGCTTCCTTTTTGCTCTCCGTCTCTTTATCACTGACTGTCGGAGTATACTTTTTTGAATACCCCGCATCATAGATGACAACGTCATAGGAACCGGCCGCAAGCACATTATCATTGCCTGCCCTTGTCAGGTCGGTACCTGTGGAAGCAAAATACGCCCTCTCCACAAAACTGTTCCCTGCGGATACCAGAAGGCCTTTGGCGCTGCTGGCGCTTACTCTGAGTGCGTAGATCACATCATCCGCTGCCAGGGAATCCTTATTCTTTCCGCCTACGTAACTGACTCCTGAAAGCTTTGCGCTTATGTAGTCGCCCTTTACGTTTATGTCTTCCGCAAGTACGGAGGCGGATGCTCCCGCTTCCACCCTTACCGGTTTCACCGAAAGTATGCTGCCGTCGGCATCATAGAAGGTAAGTTCAAAGCCTGCTGCCTCGTCAGCATAATTGGTGTATCTGACCGTCGCATCGGCCATCACTCCGCCGTCGGCCGCAGACCCTTTTTCGCTCATGGCCATGTAGTCGAGAGAAACGTTAAACACCGGCTTGCCCACATTTATGACCTGTGCCTTGAGGCTCTCGGCGTATTCCGCTGCAGCCTCAGCTCCGTCCCCGTCGGTATATATCACAACATGGTCCGCATGAAGGGACTCTATCATCTGGTAAGCGTCTGCAAAACTGCCCTCCCTGTCAGTGGCGTTAAGAGCGGATATCGCATTTTTAAGTGCCGTATTATCGCGGCTGGAAGCTATCAGTATCCTGCTCTCACCGGATACGGAGATCACGCTCACATCACCGCCTGCTGCAGTCACATAGGAAGCCGCCCTTGCTTTGGCCTCATCCAGACGTGAACGCGAATCCGCAGCAGTATGCTGCATTGAAAGTGAATTGTCTATGACCAGCACCGTACTTCCGCCCGTAGTGGTCTTAAGCATTATCTGCGGAGCCATCAGGGCGAGTATAAGCGTGATCATTATCAGTATCTGCAGATACATGAGCAGATCCTGCACAAACTTTTCAAAGAAGGTTTTCGATGAAACATTCTTAAACAGCTTTTCCCAGAGGATGTTGGAAGATATTTCCGTATCCGTTCCTCTCGGTTTCAGCAGATATAGGATTATTATTATGGGTATGACCGCAAGAAAAGCCAGCGGCCACATACTTGAAAAGACCATTTTATCCCGTCCTTATTCGTATATATCTCTCAGTTCGTCAAATACCACACGGTCAAAGTTTTCGCCTGTATTCAGAAGATGATACAGGGCTCCGTATTTTTTGCAGCAGCTGCGCAGCCTGCCGGTGAATTCTTTCAGGGCGTCATCATACTGCCTGATCGATGCTGCATCCATGGTCACCTTTACCTTACGGTCCCTCTCCTCGGAATCGATCAGGTTATGGGTACCGGTAAGCGTGATATCGGTTTCTTCTTCCGCAAGCAGCTGCAGTACCACAACCTTCTGTTTACGGTAGATTAAGTATTTTATGATATTCTCGAGGGCATTTCCCTCAACAAATTCCTCACTTAAAAAATCCGAGAGTATTATGCTCATTCCCGGCTGGAGGTCTTCGCTTATCCTTATGCTCCTGGAAATATCCGCACCTTCCGTTATCTCGAGGCGGTCGAGCCATGCACAGATATCCCTGAAGCCCTTCATTCCTCCCGATACCGAATAAACGCGGCCGGGATCCGCCAGATCCACCGCCGCAACATGATCCATATGCATCAGTGCAACATAAGAAAGGGCATTTGTCAGATCCTTTAAAAACTCGGATTTCTTATACTCTCCGTAATCCATGGATCTGCTCATGTCCAGAAAAAAGGTGATCCGGCTCTCCTTTTCCTCCATATACTCCTTGATATAGAGGCGGTCAAGCCTTGCATAGGCATTCCAGTCTATGCTCCTTATATCGTCTCCCGGCATGTATTCCCTGAAATCCGAGAACTCCGCACTGCTTCCTTTTCTAACGGACTTGCGGCTTCCCAGGAGTGCTGCGTTACTCTTCTTGTCAACAGCCAGTGTAAGACGTCTCAGTCTGTCGTAATATTTCCCGTCTATCATGATACCTGCTGCATCTTTCCTCTGCACTCTTTTATCATTTCAGCGATAAGCGCTTCCGGTGTCACTCCGTCCGATACCGCATCGAAAGACAGCACCAGTCTGTGCCTGAGCACCGGATATGCAAGAGCATCCACATCCTCGAAGGACACGTTATATCTTCCTTCCATAAATGCCTTTGCCCTTGCTCCCCTGACTATGGCCTGGGCAGCTCTGGGGCTGGCACCTTCACGTATATACTTATTGTCTGCGTGCGTAGCCATCATGAGATCAAGTATATAATCCATGACGGCATCGGCTACCATCACATCCCTTACCATCGCTATGGCACTCTTCAGCTCATCACCGCTAAGCACCTGTCTTGCGGGCTCGGATCCGAAACCTTCGGTCAGTCCCAGTATGCCTTTCAGTTCATTTCTCGACGGGAAGCTGACGAGCACCTTCAGCATGAAACGATCCAGCTGAGCCTCCGGCAGCGGATATGTACCTTCTGTCTCTATAGGGTTCTGTGTAGCCAGTACAAAGAAAGGTTCGGGAAGTGTGTGCGAAACATTACCTACAGTGACCAGATGCTCCTGCATCGCTTCGAGCA
Organism: Lachnospiraceae bacterium; assembly: GCA_024683645.1. Classification (GTDB taxonomy): domain Bacteria; phylum Bacillota; class Clostridia; order Lachnospirales; family Lachnospiraceae; genus NK4A136. Next base: position 1,014 of record JAIKYA010000096.1, on the reverse strand, counting down.
AAGCCGACTGGGTCTTCGGTGTCGCACGGTTGATCTCGTCCGCAAGTATGATGTTCGCGAATACGGGGCCCGGTTCAAACTTAAAGCCGCTTCCGCTCTCATCCTTCATCATGATGTTCGTACCCGTGATATCGCCGGGCATCAGATCCGGTGTAAACTGTATCCTCTTGAAAGAAAGGTTCAGCACATGGCTTATCGTATTGACCAGCCTTGTCTTGCCGAGTCCGGGCATACCTTCGAGAAGCACATTGCCTCCGGACAGTAAGGAAAGCATCACGTTCCTGATCACTTCCCTCTGGCCTATTATCTCCTTGGATATCTCCTTCTCGCAGGCCAGGATCTTGCCCTGCATTTCTTCAAAATCGCTCATATTCCCCTCCATCATGTATTAATGTATTAAAAACTGGAAAAATACTCTTTTATAACGTCCTCCATGCCGGCAGGGTACCTTCCGCTCTGTATTCCCTCGTAAGCGCGTTCGGTATACTCACCTATGACGCTCTTGGGATCGGTCTTCTGTCCCGTCCAGCCCAGTCCGTTCTCATAACGGCTGTATTCGGACCTTCCTCCCGTATTTGTCCCGCTGAGATTCTCATCATTGCCTGTGGCATTGGGCAGGCTCACATAGTCGTGCTGCGAATTGACACCTCCGCCCGTATTTGACTGGCCCTGGCCGCCTCCGCCGCCTTGACCGTTCTGACCATTCTGTCCGTTCTGACCGTTCTGGCCATTCTGTCCGTTCTGCCCATTCTGGCCGTTCTGGCCGTTCTGGCCGTTCTGACCGTTCTGGCCGTTCTGACCATTCTGGCCGTTCTGACCGTTCTGGCCGTTCTGCCCGTTTTGGCCGTTCTGGCCGTTTTGTCCATTCTGGCTGTTCTGGGCCTGCTGGTTATTTCCGTTTTGATTTCCGCTCATATGGTTCTGCATCTGCTGTGATGCATTGGCCAGCTGCTGTCCGGTCTGGGAATTGCCGCCTGCCTGCTGCGGGGAATTACTGCTCTGCGACTGGTTGTT
>JAIKYA010000089.1 GCA_024683645.1 Lachnospiraceae bacterium | reverse complement strand
TATGCCAAAACGTGACATTATATCTTCGGGTCCGTATACGGCTTCGTTGTATACTTCGTATATAAGATCATATATCTGCAGCTGTCTGCGTATTTTTAGACCGTTGCGTTTAGACATAAAGTCTGCTGTACTCCTCAAGCGGAAGGGGTTTGCTGAAATAGTATCCCTGAATAACGCTGCATCCCAATTGCTTCAGTTTATCAACCTGTGTCCGTGACTCGGCACCTTCTGCAAGACAGCTGAAGCCGAGTTCTCCGGCCAGGGAGATGATATGTCTTATAACCGCTATATCTTTTTCGCTGTCGTTTTCCGTGCCTATCTTGTCGACAAAGCTCTTGTCTATCTTCAAGGTATCAATTGGCATTTCCGTTAAAAGTGAAAAGGAAGAATAGCCTGTTCTGAAATCATCCATTGATATCTTAAACCCCTTTTCCCTCAGCTCGTTCAGCAGCTTTATCATATGTTCCGTATCATCATATGTAGCACTCTCAGTGAGTTCAAAGTCGATCAGTCCGTGATCAACTCCAAATGAATCAACGATGCCGACCAGATGGGATATAAGATTCCTGTCATAAAGCCTGCTGCGCGACAGGTTAACGGAGATCGGACAGAGCGGCTTATCAGCTGCTTTCCATTCGGATAAAACGCGGCAGACTTTCTTAAGGACTATATCATCGATCTTTCCGATAGCACCATCTTTTTCAAAGTAGGGTATAAACCTGTAGGGAGACAGTATTTCCCTTCCCTTGTAATTCCACCTTATCAGCGCTTCTGCGCCTTTTATCTTCTCGCTTCCGATATCAAACTTTGGCTGAAGGCATATAAAGAATTCATCATTTTCGATAGCGGTATCCAGATATGCCTTGATATAGCTGCTCCACATGATATCATCATGGATCTTATCATTATACATGATGATATCCGTTCTGTTCGGATTGGTTCCGAGAGACTGGGCCAGTTTACCGGCATCGGCAACACGGTTTCCGGAAAGCATGGCTCTCTGCATGGGAACAACTCCGCATCTGTAGAATATCCGGTAGTTGGGATCCTCCTCCAAAACAGAAAGTTCCTCAAAAAAGTGCTCCAGCCGCTCGATTGTTTCATCCTGCGGCATGTCCTTTATCATCATGGCAAAATTATCATTATGACATCTCGCACTGGCATATATGAAATCCGCCCTGTTCATGGCCTTTACAACATTTGACAGCACCTTGTTGGCGGCAATATGCCCGTATACCTCATTGATTATGCGGAATTGCTTGATGTCAAAATGGGCAAAAGCATAATCGCTGATGCCGCAGTCCCGGGGCATTTCCAGATAAGGAACAAGATGATTCCAGTTGTGATGACCGGTGATGGGATCAAAAAAAGCTTTTTGATAGAGTGTTTCTTTATCAAGCAGTTCCGTGTTATCCTCCATGATGAGCTTTGCCCGATCATCATCGATCTTCCATTCATAAAGGAGGCGAAGCTTATCTCCACCTTCATCCGAAAAGACAGCTATGATCTCCGGATCTTCTTTGATGGAAAGGTCGCTGTAATTTCTGTGTGCATCATCATCAGAAGCTATTTTTTCAAATAGCTCCCGTACAAGCTCACGATTGATCCTGATATCACTGTCTATCTCTATGGAATAGAAAAAGCTTTCCTTCAGAGCTATGCTTTTCAGCTCATCAGGGTATTCCACTCTTTCATCATCAGCTCTGTATTCTATTCCGATAACGGCCTTTCCCAGAGTTTTGGAATAAAAAACACCCGGATAGTCATAAGTTCCGAAACTGCCGCCATATCTGCTGATGTCTTCGGGAAGGATCCCATGATATGCATTCTGTATATCCTGCTCTGAAGCATCCATGTAATACAGGATACGGTCCGGTTTGAATAACTGATTTAATCGGTTTATAAACATAATGTACGTACCTGCTGATATTGTGTGTCGTTGACATATATATTTTAACATACAGTAAAGTGAAGTCAATGACATACATCTTGTTCGTTTCTTGCTATGCCATATACCTTATGATATAATTTATCTTGTTGTAGTATTAGGTTTTTTACTTCAAACAGTTGCAGATGTAAGATCATAAGAAAGGAGTTCAGTCTATGCAGTTCAATAGTAAAGTTGTAAAGAGCAAAAGCGGTTTGGGAAAACGTTCCCTGAGCTGGCTGCTGAGCCTTGTCCTTGTACTTGGCAGTATGTATACGCCGATGGGAGCGTATGCCGAAGATACTGCAGCAGATAAGACCGGCATTACCATCACCACTGACAAAGAAGCTTATACTAACGGTGAAACGGTAACCGCAGATGTTAAAGTAACAAATGGAAATGAAGGCATCCTCAGTGATGTCAAGTTGGAGGGAATAGCGCCTTCCGGATACACTGTGGAGGAGAATCCCACAGCTCCTACGGAGATATCTGCAGGGGGGACTGTCAATTACAGTATCCGTTTTCTTGATTCGGATATTACACCTACTTACGCAGTAAAACAAAAAGTAAACATTGCTGACAGATTTAAAACTAGCGAAAAAATAACTAAATATATTATTCTGGACAAAAAAGAAAAGAAGTTAGCCAGTGTGTCAAAAAAAGGTCTTGTCACCTGCAAAAAGCCCGGAACAGTAACTGTTACGGCATATAAAACTGTTAAAAACGGGAAGAAGAAGTCTTATGAAGCGATCGGAACATACGCACTGAAGATAGAGAAGCCTGAAGTAAAGGTAAAGACGCTGAAACTCAAGGCCGGAAGCACGGACTCGCTTGATGCTAAAAGCTATATCACTGCGCAGGAGGCTCTTATCTCATCATGGCATACTTCAAACCGCAAGGTAGCTTCGATAGATGAAAAAACGGGCCTGATCACCATTCACAAAAAGGGTTCCGCAAAGATAACAGCTTGGTACGGCGAGGGAAAGCAGGCTGCTAAATACAGCTTTACCGTAAAAGCAGACAAGTCGTATATCACTTCCACTGCTGCAAAGGAAGCTGCTACGTCCCCTTTTAACGGGAACAATACGGTAAGTGTCAAGGTAAAGATAGACGGAAGAGAACTGACTTTTGCCGCAAAGATAAGTTATACAGTAAATGATGTAATCCCCCCGACAGTGTATTATACGGTAAGCTTTGATACCAAGGGCGGGAGCAGCATAGCTCCGATCAAGGTAGAACAGAACAAGACCATCGATCCGGCAGCAATAGCCATTCCTGAAAAAGAAGGCTGTGTTTTCGGAGCCTGGTATACAGATGAGGAATATACGGATGAATATGATTTCAGCCGTCCCGTCACCGGAGACATGACCCTGTATGCATACTGGGATGTAAAGAAAGTGATAGATGTTACCAGTGAGGAAGATCTTGAGAATGCATTAAAGGATGATCCGGATTCATATAAAGATATTTATTTCCATACAGAGGATAACATAATTGTTGATATTTCAGGGGATTATCCCAGGGTAGATATTAAGATCAATACACCAAACGGTCACATCAACAATGAAGCGTCATTCCATACCGTTACACTTGTGGCAGTAAGTGATTCGACTTATGTTGATAAAGCAGCAATGCAGAGAATCATTATTGATAATAACAGTGTAGTAAGGATATTAACAGGCTCGGAAGGTGAACAGCAGCTCGATATATTAAACCGTGGCCTTATAAATCTGACTCTGAATAATAAAAGCAACGTTACCATATCAGGCAGTTCGGACAAAATATCTGCAAGTCGCAACAAGGTAACTGTGAAGGAAAATGCTAAAGGTTCAAGAGTAAGGACCTCGCAGAATATCGATCTTAGTTCCGCCTGTGGCATTACTCTGGTGCTGGATCCCACAGCAATAAACAATATAGCCGATATCAAAAATTCCGATGCCGCGCTGACTGTAGAGGGCATAGGACAGATAACTGTAACTAATAACGAAACGGGTGATGTTGAGGTTATACTTGCCGATTCCACCAAATATGACAGCGGAGAAAAGCTCACTCTCAGCGGTAAGGTTTTCCCTGAAAGTGCTGAGGCATACCTGCTCCCTTACAGCCAGAACCTCGATGCCGACAGTATAGGAAACAGCATCACGGCGGCAACTCCCAAGGCTGTCAAAGAAGGAGGCCGATTTAAGTTCGAGGATGTTAAGGCCGGAAACTACTATCTGGTCACAACAGCTTCCACTTATGTTACGGAATTCAAAAGTATATCCATTTCTCCTTTATCAGCCTCCGGGTATATGGATGCCGGTGTGATACATATGACTTCTGAAGCCGATACAGTGGATACGGTAAGCGTGCACGGTTATATCACCGATATCCAGTCTTCTGATGTGATCAATTATCCTGTAAGAATCAGGGTGTTCAGGGGGATAGATGTAGCAAGCGGAACGACTGTTAAGGATGTAACATCAGCTTCTGATGGAACTTATGATCTGGGAGCACTCAATAAAGGAAATTACACGCTTCAGATAATAGGAGCAGATGATACACATCCTATAGTTCCTTCGACAGAAAGACTTGTGGTTGATGACAACACTATGTCAGGCGAAGCAAATGAAGACTCTTATGAGGCAGCTGAGGATGCCGCTGACAGCAAATATGAGGACGAAGAAACGGCTTCGGAAGTATCCGCGGATTCAAAGGAAGGTTATGAGATCAGCGTTAAATCCGGTAATGCTGATCTTGGAGAGGTGTCTTTTGTATTGTGGTGGAATCATAACACAGGAACCGGAGAACACTATAGTGATCTTGACTCCCACCTGTCAGGTCCGTCAGCATTAACTGACGGAAGACTACATACCTGGTATTCTGACAGAGAGAACTATGGTGAGGATGATTACTGTGTAGATAAAAAGGATGAGCACGGATCCGAAATAAGATATGCAAGCCTTGACAGGGATGATACAACCTATCACGGACCCGAAACTACGACAATATATCGCAAAACACCGGGAAAATACTCTTTCTATATTTTTAATTATTCCAATAGATATCCGGATGATATATGCATGAGTACTTATTCTGATGCGTACGTGCAGCTCTTTGTCAACGGAAACCAGATCACAACTTATAACATTCCCTACGGAGCAACAGGGCCGCTCTGGTATGTATGCGATTACGACTCTGCTACGGGAATGTTTACGCCTGTAAATTCATTGCTGAGGACTCATGAAAACGGAGTGCCATTTGATGATGAAGATATAGGTCTTGAGGGCGAGATGTTAAGTCTATACCTCACTAAATTAAAACGTGAACCGTTGCGTCAAGCCATAGACTCTGCGAAAGACTACGCATTGGCAGGCAGTCTTTTATCGACTATGATCAGCAGGGCACAGGGCATATATGATAATACAGGATCAACTGAAGAAGATGTCGATAAAGCAATCAACGAGCTCACAAGCTATGTTAATAGCCTCACCACACTTGATTCGACCATATCTTCTGCCACAAATCTGCTCTCAACAGAGGAGGGGACCGGTCTCGGCGCAAAGATAAACAAAGCGCAGACAGTAAGGAATAATATAAACGCAACATACGAGCAGCTGCAGGGGGCTACGACTGAGTTAGAGGCCTATCTGACAGCCTCTGTCCCTCGGATAACTGAGATAAGCGTCAGCGCAGATTCTGTGTTGTATACAGACACAAGCACATATATCGATTATTCTGCAATCAGATACATTAACATATACAGTGATAGTACGGATCCGAATACTTTGGGTACCCTCACGGTGACAACAAATATCAACGGAGTGAACTGGTCTGTGGAGAAGAATGCCTCAGAGTATTATCCCTTAGTGATCACATTAACGAATGAAGCCAGCGGGATAAAGGTGACATACAGATGCACTATAATAAGTGATTACGAGCAGATTAGTAATAGTATATCCGATTTATTGAATGTTTTTGATTCTCTGCTCGAAAAGGTCGAAAATGAGTCCGGTATTTCTGATCCCGATTCAAAAATTAGTGCGGCAAGGGTGGCGCTGCAGAACGTATATGAAAATGAGGATGCTACGATTTCAGAACTGATGGAGGCATACAATACAGCACAGTCTTTTATATCTGCACTTCCCGTTTTGAATACTCATAAAGAATACGAATATGACTGCTATGACGATTACTATAACTACAGTGATGTAGGGTCTACACGATATTATTATTTCGACACAAACATTGATGAGAATGTATTCAGAGCCGATGATGAGAAAGACACTATATCTGTAGGTGAGGAGGTCACGGACAGTGAGGGTTATAAGCAGCGAAAGGTTACCCTGACCGATGATACAAGCGGGATAGTTCTGAGCTGGACGTTTTCAACGAATCCCGACTATAATGATTGAAGTTATTTTTTCAGATAACGGATTCAACGGAGCCGCAGCATTTGCTGTGGCTCTTCTTTTTTCTGGGAAATCTCTTAAGTGATTCAGAAAACTGATACGAAAACAGTCAGTTTAATGCTGAAGTCAATGACACACCTATGACGCCGGACAGAGTTTAATATGATATAATGTTACCGAGGTAAATGGGACAAAGCGGCATAGCCGCTAAAAGCTATTGCAAGTGAAACAGTATACGTCGGGGGAAGTGCATATGGAGGGAAAAAACAGCTCTCCCTGGAAAGAGCTATATGAAAAGATCGGCGGTGATGTCCCGGAGAACGAAGCGGAAAGAGAGATACATAAAATGCTCTCGGAAGGAAAAGGCGTGATAGACTGTGCCGAATACGCGAAGAGCAGGGGGATGACGGATGCCGGGTTTCTGGATCTTATGAAACGAGCAGACAGCCGGGAAGAAGAGGAGATACGAAATGAGAATAAAAAAGCTTAAAGCGGTATACAGCATAAACATCAGTAAGAGCCTGTATGAAGAGATAAGGATAGACGAGAAGTGGGATGAAGACGGCAGAGCATCACATTCGGATTGGCTGGAAGAAGGCTTTATATGGTCTGAACTATTTGCTCAAAGCAATGAAGATCCTTTCGATAAGTGGGCCTGGAATT
>JAIKYA010000039.1 GCA_024683645.1 Lachnospiraceae bacterium | reverse complement strand
CATAAGTTCAAACTTCGCAGCAGGACTATTCCCTGACTCGCAACGTCATCTTCGATGAGTTGCTGCGTCGGGAATATGCTGCTCGTTTTCACTAAGTGCTGCGCTAAGCCGCCGGCATCAATACCATTCTGCCCGGGCGCTCATTTATATAAAAATCACGTTGTTCAGAAAGCATTACTGCTCTGTAGGGTTGCAGTACTTAAGTGCTTCTGCATTATATTACGCTCCAGAACCGGACATCAGTCGCAGAACATCCCTTAAGCGGGTGCGTGTATTTTCTTATGCGGCGTCGGTACTGAGGGGCATATCGCCATGGATGGCGATATGAGGGAGCCCACCGCCCGGATGGCGGTGTGCGAGCGACCCGTATTGTATGACGGTCCGGAAACGCTGCATTAGAAAATACCGCATCAAGCGACCCGGGATGGGCTGCGACGATGTCACGGAACCGGAGCGGGCGATACGTAGCAGATATGAACGGATTCATAAAAAGTGGTATAATGGGAAAGGTTTTGTGAAAATGATCATGGGGAGGATGAAATGGATAAGCTGATCTACATTATTTACCCGCTGCTTTTGGCGGCGCTTCTGATCGGGAGCAGGGTTGCAAAAAAGAAAGAATGGAATGAGGAGGCTTTTTCTCTGGATCAGATGAAGATGCTGCAGGGTTTTATCGCAGTCTTGATAATGTGTCATCACTGCGGACAGAAGAACAGTGCTTCATGGATAGACGAGCGCTATTATACGGGAGGGATGGAATTTTTCGTGCCCATAGGCTTTGTGCTGGTATCATTCTTTACTTTCTGTTCGGGTTATGGGCTTTATAAGAGTCTCAAGACCAAGAAGGATTATCTGAAAAAAAGCTTTATAGCGCACAGGATATTTCCGATAATCGGCACGGGTTATCTCGTGGCGATGATATTCCTGTTGGTACGTATCCTGCTGGGAGAAAACTTAAAGCTGGATAACAACGGGCTCTGGTATGTGCTGGGACTTAAGCTGGCCAATCCGAACGGCTGGTACGTCATAGTGATCCCTTTTTTCTATCTGGCGTTTTATCTGGCCTTCAGGTTCATGAAAAGCGAAAAAGCCGCATTGTTTGCAATACTGATATTTACAATAGCCTTCCAGTTTCTCGGAGCTTCACTGGATCATAACGACTGGTGGATGCGGGGAGAGTGGTGGTACAATTCCGTCCACCTGTTCGTAGTGGGAATCTGGTTTGCGAAGAACGAGGAGAAACTGATCCCTGGGATAAAGAAGCATTATAAGTTATTTCTGATAATAGGTCTCTTATTGATATTGCCGCTGTTCATACTGAGCGAGTATCTTAAGGGCGTATTCTCATACTATGCTGAGTACTGGGATGCCCCGGATAAAGTATTCAGAAGGGTTGTCAGTCTTTCGGGTGAAGTGCTCTTTTCTTCCGTGGTGGTGCTGACTGCCTTTATCATAAGTCTGAAAGTGAAGATCGGAAATCCGTTCCTTAAGCTGATGGGTAAGATCACTCTGGAATTTTATCTTATACACGGACTGTTTTCGGAACTCTTCTGCTTTGCTTTTGACGGCTCGCTTAAGAGCTTCTATATCAAAAACCAGCTGCTGTATGTAGTTGTGGTGTTTGCGCTCGGAATATCTTCGGCACTGCTGATCAGGTATATTGTCGGGATGGTAAAGAAGCTGTTCGCTGCGCGTTAAGGATTCGGAGAAACATCAAAACACGCTATGGTGTGAGAATGATGCACTATAGCGTGTTTTTTTAATGCGTAGATTACTCCAAACTGAATTATGTAAACCACTACTCGCGTCGACTGACAGATCAAGGGTCTTTAGACCGGAAGGGAGGTTAAAAACTGTAGCAGAGACAGAAACATGATCAGAGGAAACGGGGGTAAACTTTATGATCAGAATAGCGGCATGCGACGGATCAGAGCATACACGCAGTCTTTTGTTACACTGGACAAATGAATGGATGCTGACTGCGGGAATGGAGGCAGACTGTTTCGGGGTGAGGGATCCCGGGGAACTGGAATACGAGTGTGAAGAATACGGAGGCGTCGATCTGGTTTTTACCGAAGTGGAATTTGAAAAAGGGATCGACAGGTACGAGATCTTAATGAGATTAAGGCTCAGGTATCCTGCCACGGATGTGGTCGTAGTGACCCAAAGGGGGCGGCCCTACAGAAGTATATTCGGGATAAGACCATACTGCTGTCTGGAGAAACCGCTTGAGAGAAAAGAACTGGATGCTGTACTCTCACGCTTCGTAGAAGAACGGAGAAGGTTTAAATTTCATTTCAGATACAATAAGATCTATTACGCGATTCTTGTAGACCATATCTTATATCTGTACCACTACAACAGAAAGATCGGTATATACTGCACCGAAGGAAGGTATTTTGAATGCTATATGAAAATGGAGGAGGCGGAGGAACGGCTTGCTGCGTCCGACAGGCTATTCATACGTATTCAGAAATCCTGCATGGTCAATGTGACAAGGCTGGAACAGTTTTCCGCGACTGAGGCGGTTATGGAGGACGGGACAGTGCTCAGTGTCAGCCGCTCCCATGCTTCGGGATCCGTCGGAAGATATTCGACTTATTATCTGGCTATCACCGGGGCTAAGGACAAAATATGACATATAAACGTCCGATTCCGACATGAAGGAACATACGGCTTTGCAAAAGTATATCATTTGTTTTGCGTTATAAATACCGGGACGATATTTGCCTTAGCTCACTGGTGCACGCATTGTCATGCGATAACAGGGATACATTTCAAGGTTCTCCTTAGATCCCTTCGGCAGATGACTGTAACGGTATGGAAATGTAATAGCGGGGCGGTTGGGGAACCGCCCCGTTTATTTACACAGTCCTGAAGCCGGCGGGATCGGGGATGTAGAGGCGGCCCTGGTAGGAACCGCGGGTTTCCATTTCGGAATGAAGGAGGTTAAGGACTCCTTTTTTGTTTGCGCTCCAGGAAGGAGCGATGAGTATGCTCTTGGGACCATCGCCTGTAACGCGGTGTATGACAGTGTCGGGAGAAAGATGCTCGAGGCAGTCTATAACGATATCTATATATTCATCTTTTGTAAGCACATCAAATTTCCTTTCGGCAAAATCCGCGGCAAGATCCGTGTCCTTAAGCACATGAAGCAGCTGCAGCTTGATGCCGAAGACAGGGAAGGTATTGATATACTCTATATTTGAGAGCATCATGGAGCGGTCTTCGCCGGGAAGGCCGAGTATAAGATGTACGATAACCGGTATATGCAGGTCCATCAGCGCATGCATTGCTTTTTCAAAAACGGAGGTATCGTAACCGCGTCTTATATAGCTGATGCTGGCGGGATGTATGGTCTGAAGTCCAAGCTCTATCCAGATGAATTTGCCGGGAAAGCTGCGCTTCATCTCTTCAAGCAGGGAAAGGACTTCGGGACCGAGACAGTCAGGCCTCGTAGCTATGGACAGACCGATGATGTCCTTGTCCGAGAGAGCTTCCGTGTATACGGAGCGCAGTTTATCCACGGGACCGTAGGTGTTTGTATAAGGCTGAAGATAGGCTACAAAGTGCCGGCCGTCAAATTTGCTGCGGATGAATTCCTTACCGGCGGTTATCTGCCCGCTTATGGAAGGACGTTCGGAAGACAGTAAAGAAGCAGCGGAAAATTCTCCGCTGCCTCCGGCTGAACAGAATATACATCCTTTATCGGAAATAAGGCCGTCCCTTACAGGGCAGGTAAAACCCCCGTCCAGGGAGATCTTGTAGATCTTTTCACCATAGACGCTCTTGAAATACGAATCCAGAGAGTAATAGGGTTTACCGTTCCACCTTAAATGTTCCATATCTTATCAGATCAGTTTCTTTATCTCTTCCGCTACTTTGTCAGCGATACCCGGCATGAAAGGAGCGGGGATCACATACTCTTCACTGAGTTTGTCTTCAGGTACCATGGAAGCTATGGCCAGAGCTGCAGCCATCTTCATCTCCTCGGTTATCTGGGGAGCGCGTCCTTCGAGTGCGCCCTTGAAGATGCCGGGGAAGGCGATGACGTTGTTCACCTGATTGGGGAAGTCACTGCGGCCGGTACCGACTATGCGGGCTCCTGCTTCCTTTGCATCGGAAGGCAGTATCTCGGGATCGGGATTGGCCATAGCAAAGAGTATCGCATCACTGTTCATGCTGCGTACCATGTCTTTTGTAACGATGCCGGGTGCGGAAACACCGATGAAGATATCCGCGCCTTTAAGTGCATCTGCAAGGGAACCGCTGATGTTTTCGGGATTGGTGACCTCGGCCATTTTCTCCTGCATCCAGTTAAGGCCCTTTGCCCCCTTGGAAACGATGCCCTTTGAATTGCAGAGTATCACGTTTTTGAATCCGTAGGTCATCATGAGCTTGGTGATGGCTACACCGGCAGCTCCCGCACCACTGACTACAACCTTGCAGTCGCCGGGCTTCTTGTCAACGATCTTTAGTGAGTTGATCAGAGCTGCAAGTACAACGATTGCCGTACCGTGCTGGTCATCATGGAAAACAGGGATGTCCAGGGTTTCTTTAAGACGTTCTTCTATCTCGAAGCAGCGGGGAGCAGAGATATCCTCAAGATTGACACCGCCGTAGCCGGGAGCGAGCCAGGTAACGGCTTTTACGATCTCATCGGGATCCTGGGTATCAAGGCAGATGGGAACCGCATTGACGCCTCCGAATTCCTTGAAGAGAACGGCCTTGCCTTCCATAACCGGCATAGCGGCTTTGGGACCGATATTGCCGAGACCAAGGACTGCGCTTCCGTCGGAAACCACAAGGATCGTGTTCTGCTTGATGGTGTACTTATATGCGAGATCCGGATCTGCAGCTATCTTCCGGCAGGGCTCAGCCACGCCGGGAGTATATGCTATGGACAGCGCATGCGCACTGTCTACGGCTGCTTTGGAGCATACATCGAGTTTTCCTTTCCACTCCTCATGCTTAAGTAATGCTTCTTCGTTGGTAGTCATTTTTGAAATTCCTCCGTTATGTATGATTAAAAATTCTTGATTTTTTGGGATTCTGTGATATAGTAACACATATGGAGACTGTGGTGCAAGTGCGCCAGTCATTATTTATCTTGAAATCCGATAATATTCATTTTTACCCATTATTGATTTTCAGATAGGGAGGTTTTACGGATGATCAATATGAAAGAAAGGTATGAAACCATTTCTTTGGCTGATCTTAAAGAAATGGCAAAATTCCGCGGCATCAAAGGCGTATCCGGAATGAAAAAAGCCGATATCATAGAAGAGATGCTGAAAAAAGACGAAGAAGATGCCCAGATAAAGGCAAGGGAAGCAGCCGAAGCTTCTGCTCAGGCAAAGCAGGCAGCAAAAGCGGCAGCGCTTGAAGCAAGGGCAGACAAAAAAGAAGTTAAGGCAGAGAAAAAAGAAAACAGGTCAGAGGCAAAGGAAGTAGCCCAGGCACCTGCGGTAGCCATACCACAGCAGAAAAATCTTCAGGGTAAGGATAAGGGCAGAAAGTACGAGCCCGAACCGGAGATGGATGAGAAGACCATTGCCGAGCTGGACAGCGGACAGACTGTCTGTGACATCCTGGAAGTAATGCCTGACGGTTTCGGCTTCATAAGATGCGAGAATTATCTGCCGGGTGAAAATGATGTATATGTTTCTCCGAGCCAGATCAGGAAGTTCGGTCTAAAGACCGGCGATATAGTCAAGGGTAACACCAGGATACGTACCCAGAATGAAAAGTTCAGAGCACTTCTGTATCTTACGACGGTGAACGGCCTGCCTACCGAGGAGGCTGCGAAGCGATACAATTTCGAAGATATGACTCCTATCTTCCCCAATGAAAAGATAAGGCTTGAAAGACCCGGAGCACCGGTATCCATGAGGATCATGGATCTGATAAGCCCCGTAGGCAAAGGACAGCGAGGCATGATCGTGTCCCAGCCCAAAGCAGGTAAGACCACGCTTCTTAAGGATGTGGCCAAGTCCATAAAGGTGACAAATCCGGATATGCACATGATCATACTTCTGATCGATGAGCGTCCCGAGGAAGTGACCGACATGAAGGAAGAAGTGGGCGGACCCGGAGTGGAAGTCATCTACTCAACCTTTGATGAAACGGCAGAACATCACAAGCGTGTGGCCGAGATGGTGGTGGAAAGAGCAAGGAGACTGGTGGAATATAAGAAGGACGTTATCATACTTCTGGATTCCATAACAAGACTTACCAGAGCTTACAACCAGGTAATACCCCCCAGCGGACGTACACTTTCGGGTGGTCTTGATCCCGCGGCGCTGCACGGTCCCAAGAGGTTTTTCGGTGCGGCAAGAAATATGAGAGAAGGCGGAAGCCTTACGATACTCGCCACCGCACTGGTTGATACCGGAAGCAAGATGGATGACGTGGTATACGAGGAATTCAAGGGAACCGGTAACATGGAACTCGTCCTTGACCGTAAGCTTTCCGAGCGCAGGATCTTCCCTGCAATCGACATACCGAAGTCGTCAACAAGACGTGAGGATCTGTTGCTCACACCTGACGAGCTTCAGGCTATCAGCATACTCCGGAAAGCGATGAACGGGCTGCGGCCGGAAGAATCCGTGGACAAGATCATCGACATGTTTGCCCGCACCGCCAGCAACCGCGACTTCGTGGATATGGTACAAAAGACACACTGGTATTGACGATACCGCGAGGGTGAGCTTGCGAATCCCGAGACATGCGGCAATTCGGGCCTGTGCCGGAGGCACACTCCATTGCCCGAATTGCGATAATGATCGCAGCCTGCTGCGATCATTATCCAAAAAACGCATTGGTATTAAGCCGAAAAAAAGTGCTTGCAATGCGCGTTTAAATGTGATAAATTTATTAAGCTGTTTTGTAACTTGGAATTTCACACACAGGTATGACCGAATCCTTATGGTTTATTTGTGAGGCGAAAGGAGGAACGTACGATGAGAGAAGGAATACATCCTGAGTATTATCAGGCAACGGTAACCTGCAACTGTGGTAACACTTTTGTAACCGGTTCTACCAAGAAGGAAATCCACGTGGAAATCTGTTCCAAGTGCCATCCTTTCTACACCGGTCAGCAGAAGGCTGCTCAGGCAAGAGGCCGTGTAGATAAGTTCAATAAGAAGTACGGCGTAAACGCCGGCAAGTAGTTTATTTGCAAAGAATCCAGGAAGATGAGACAGATTTATTTCTGTCTCATCTTTTGATATAATGAGAAAAGACCGGGATGATGGGAAAGCATAGATATGGCAAAGAAGAAACGTAAGAGCGTATATTCGGGGATAGGCGGACAGGCCGTACTCGAAGGCGTGATGATGAAAAATAAGGAAGAGTATGCGGTGGCGCTCAGAAAGGCGGACGGCAGCATAGACGTAAGTACGCACACTCTTGCCTACAATCCGGAGAGCATACCCAGGAAGATACCCTTTGTGCGGGGGATCATTGCCTTTATCGATTCACTGAGCCTGGGGATGGATATACTTACTTTTTCGGCGACCGAGGTTGAGGATGAGGAAGAACCGACCGCAGGTGACCGGCTGCTAGAGAAGATATTCGGATCAAAAGCTGATGCGGTCGTGACGGGATTTACAGTTGTGCTTTCGCTTGTCATAGCAGTACTGCTGTTTATGGGACTGCCGTATTTTGTCTCCGAGCTGGCAGGAAAATATCTTAAGGATCAGACGCTGGTGCTTCTCATGGAGGGCGTTTTAAGGATCGCTGTATTCCTGATATATGTGGCATCCATAGCGCTTATGAAAGATATAAAACGACTCTACATGTATCACGGGGCTGAGCATAAATGCATCAACTGTATTGAAAGCGGCAGGACACTGAATATTAAGAATGTGAGAAGGTCATCGCGTTTTCATAAAAGATGCGGCACGAGCTTTATGATATTTATAGTACTGATAGGTATAGTGCTGTGTTTCTTTATAAAAACGGACTCAAGACTGCTGCGGATCGGATACAGGCTTTTACTCATACCGGTGATCGCGGGGATCAGTTATGAAATACTCAGACTGGCGGGGCGCAGGGACAGCATACTGCTTTCGATAATATCAGCACCCGGCCTGTGGATGCAGCGTATCACGACCAAGGAACCGGATGATGATATGATAGAAGTTGCCATTGCCGCCACCGAAGCGGTATTTGACTGGGAGACATTCCAGAGTAAGCACTTTACGTCAAAAGTGGTAAAGAGAAAACGTAAGGAGCCGGATGGCAGCATGGTTGAGACCGATGAAGAGACGCTTGAGATATCGGTTAAGGAAATAGAAGACTATCTTGAAAAAAAACATGAGGATGAACGAAGGGATGTCTGAGAAGATTCTCCGGGCGTTGCCCTCAGAATGACACGGAAGAGAAGCAGCAGTCACGAAAAAAGTGAAGTATTGGGGAGGTAAATGCCATGACACTCCGGGAATTGTACCTGAAGGGAAAAAGAGAGCTGATAGCGGCGGGAAAGGAAGAGGCGGAGCCGGAGGCAAGACTTCTGCTGCAGTATGCCTGCGGCATCGATAAAAATACTTTTTTTATGCAGCCCGACAAGCTGGTGACTACGGAAGCTCTGAGAAAATACGATGAGATGCTGCAGAAGAGAAAAGTTTCAATGCCGCTTCAGTATATAATCGGGACGCAGGGTTTTATGGGAATGGAACTGAAAGTGACTCCCGATGTACTGATCCCCAGACAGGATACAGAGGTACTCGTAGAACAGGTGCTGAATGACGGCGTAAAGGATATGAGCGTTCTGGATCTGTGCACTGGAAGCGGCTGCATACTTTTGGGACTGATGAAAAATGAGAGTGGCATAAAGGGGACAGGTGCAGATCTGTCGGAAGCGGCACTTAAGATAGCAAAGGAAAATGCTGCGGCGCAGGGAGTGAGCGCCGAATGGGTGCTTTCGGATCTGTATGCAAAGATAAAGGGGACGTTTGACGTGATCTGTTCCAATCCGCCTTATATCAGGACTTCGGAGATAGAGCATCTGATGCCTGAGGTAAGGAAGTATGAACCGAGAACGGCGCTTGACGGCGGAGAGGACGGCCTGGATTACTACAGGAAGATAGCTGCGGATGCTCCGGCTTTTCTGAATGCAGGCGGAAGGCTGTATCTGGAGATAGGCTCGGAGCAGGGAGAGGCAGTTTCGGGACTGCTTGAAGCGAACGGTTTTAAGGAAGTACGTATAATACGTGATTATGCAAGGCTTGACAGAGTCGTAACAGGAAGGGTGTAAGAAATGTTTGATAAACTGGAAGCACTGCTCGGACGATACGAGGAGCTGATGAACGAGCTGCAGATGCCGGATGTGGCAAACGATGCGGACCGTTTTAAGAAGCTCATGAAAGAGCAGGCGGAACTGGAGCCGATAGTAACGGCATATAAAGAGTATAAAAAGTGCAGGGACGATGAGGCGGATGCAGTATCCATGCTTGAATCCGAGAAAGACGAAGAGATGCGTACCATGCTCAAAGAGGAACAGGCTGCAGCAAAAAAGCGTCTGGAAGAGCTGGAAAAGGAGCTTAAGATACTGCTCCTGCCAAAGGATCCCAACGATGATAAAAATGTATATGTGGAGATAAGGGCCGGTGCCGGCGGAGACGAGGCGGCTCTTTTTGCAGCGGAGCTTTACAGGATGTATTCGCATTATGTTGAGAGCAGGAACTGGAAGAGCGAGCTGGTGAGCGTGGATGAAACCGGGATCGGCGGCATGAAGGAAGTGGAATTCATGGTAAGCGGAGCCGGCGCATATTCCGTGCTGAAATACGAAAGCGGCGTTCACAGGGTGCAGCGTGTGCCCGAGACCGAATCCGGCGGACGTATACATACATCCACTGCTACAGTGGCGGTGATGCCGGAAGCGGAAGATGTGGACGTGCAGATAGATGAGAAGGATATACGCATCGACGTGACGAGGGCCAGCGGAAACGGCGGCCAGTGCGTCAATACCACAGACTCGGCGGTAAGGCTTACTCATTATCCTACCGGTATAGTCATTTACTCACAGACGGAAAAAAGCCAGATACAGAATAAGGAAAAAGCGTTCCAGATACTGAGAGCGAGACTCTACGATCTTGAGTGTCAGAAAGCACATGATGCCGAAGCTGATCTGAGGCGCAGTCAGATAGGAACGGGGGACCGTTCGGAAAAGATAAGAACATATAACTTTCCGCAGGGTAGAGTTACTGATCACCGGATAGGGCTGACCCTCTATAAGATAGATAAGGTGCTCGGAGGCGATCTGCAGGAGCTTATCGATGCCTGCACGACGGCAGATCAGGCGGCGAAACTGAGCCGCATGAACGAAGCTTAACAAATGTTACAGTCTTGCGATGGATATCCCATAAGGATTCAGCGCATCGCGGTGGCTGGCCCTTATCCTATCCCGGTATTCGCCGGGAGTGGCATCCAGATATTTTTTGAATATGCGGTTAAAATAACTGGGAGTATTGAAACCCACGGTATCCGAGAGCTTTTGCATCGAGGCTGCCGTGGGATCATTTTTCTGCAGCCTTCTTGCTGCTTCAAAGATCCTGTATTTCAGAAGATATTCAAAAGGCGTGAGCGAGGTGGAACGCTTGAAGCAGCGGCAGCATTCACTGTTGCTGACATGTATGCTTCCGGCTATGTCATCAAGTTTGAGTTCACGCATGTATTCGTTATGTATAAAATGGATGGCGGATTTTACACGCTCCTCGTCCGTGAGGGCTTTGGGTCCGGCATCGCCGGCACCGGAGGCACCGAACTCCAGCAGCCGCAGCCAGAAGGTGGAAAGCAGGCTTTTTGTCTCAAGCTCGTAACCGTATTCCTTGTTCAGGTTGGCGGCAAAGATCGAATCCACGGCATCAAGGCTTTTTGCTGAGGAAGGATCGCTGGCGGGTATCACGGCGAAACCCAGCTGCCTGTTCTCTATGAGCGGGAGGTAATACTTTGTGGTGAGAAAGGAGTCCGCCTGTTCAAAAAGATAGGAAGGATTGAAGAGTATCGAAAGCATGACACAGTCATCGCCGGAGGCGGGATGTACACTGTGGAGGTGTTCCGAATTGATCCAGATCACATCACCTGCCGAGAGAGTAGCTTCCTGTTCGCCGACGGAAAAAACGGCACTGCCGCTGCGGATCAGATCTATCTCCATCTCTCCGTGCCAGTGCGGAGGAACACATTCAAGAAACATGTTGTGCAGATCCACATAGTAGACGGCTACGGGATAATCCATATTTGTGTTTTCGTAAAAATCCTCATAGATCCTCATAGTTCGGAGTATAGCACATATTGCTTCACTTTTGTATCGCGTTTTGTTATATTCTATTGTAAGCAAAGGAAAATCAGGCATATCAGATAAAATGAAGAACAAATCAGAACGGAGGTAGATATCATGGCTGGAAAAAAAGACTATAAGGGGCTGCTGCCCATCGGATCGGTTGTAAGTCTTACGGATACCGATCCGTATATTCTCATCTGCGGACGCATAGTGTGTGCAGAGGGTGATGAGCGTATCTATGATTATGTGGGCTGTCTTTATCCCGAAGGTATAGGTAAGGATGATGAACTGGTATTTTTTGACAGGGAAGCTGTTGAGCAGGTTTATTTCATCGGATACCAGGATGAATACGAGTTGATGTACAGGACAGAGGTACTTGATAAGTTAGGGGAACTGGAAATAATTGACGGTGAGATGGTAGAGAAAGAGGCTGCCGATGAATGATAAAGAACAGAGAGCTTTATGGCTCGCACAACTGAAAAGCCTTCAGGAAAAGCTGGATACCGGACGCGGCGTTATATTCGGAAGAGGGTTTTCGGAGGCTCATGACAAGCTGGTCGCCGGGGTCGAGAATGTATGTCTGATCCTGGAAGGATATTATGATCAGGACAGTCTGTCCGCAGAGCAGGGACAGCAGCTCAAGCTCATGATAGACGAGCTGAAGAAGAATGCCGGAGACTATATCGATTCCAAGAATAAAAAAGGCGGATATTCGCTGCAGGGAGATGCCGGCAACGATATAAAAAAGGCAAAGGGTGATAAACGTACCCGTCTGGAAGCTGCGGACGAACTCCGCGGCCTGGCCGAATTCATGGGAAGAATAAACGACGGGCTGATAGAACAGGCAAAGCAGGAGGAGCAGGCAAAAAGAGAACTTGCACTCAATGATCCCGGAAAAGAGAGGGTTACGCGAAGGGCACTGAGCCTCCAGCAGCTTAAGCTTATGGAGGACGACGAAAAAGCTGTCAGGGACGTGCAGGCAACTGTCATCTCATCGAAGATGAAGATGAATGTCGACAGGGAGGCTTACGACAGAAAGATAAAAAATGCCGCATACGGAAAGGATACGGTGGATGACATGTCCGCCGGTTATAAGCTGCATCGCGGAGATATACTGGATTTCAATACCGATGCAGGTTTTGTCAAAAACTATGACAAGTACCGCCTGACGATATACAAGTCGGTAAAGAACTACAGAGAGCTGGAGGAACTGAAGGAAAAAGACGAGGTGAAGTTCCGCGAGGCGCTCGGCAAGATGCATATGACACAGAAGGCCTTTGATGACATGTCGGACAAGATCAATGTCATAGAGCTTGAGGGCGAGTATCTTGATGTAAGAGCGGATATCGTTGCCAATCCGGCATATATCTCAATGAATGAAGATGCAAGGAAGCGCTTCAGGAAGATGAGCATTGAAGAACTTGATAACGAGATAGCTGTGGCAGATGCGGAAGATGCCGAAAACGCCGATCGTAAAAGGCTGCTTGAGGATATGAAGAAGCTTAAGGGTATGGCGGAATACGGTGTAATGGAAAATCCGGAGAGTACGCTTAACAGGAAGGACAGTTTACTGGATAAGGCAGGCGGGAAGAAGACGAGCACTACGCTTGCATTCAATACCAGATATGAGGACCACGGCGGAAAATCGATAAAGGAGATATTTACAAAGAAGGGCTTTAAGGAATATTTCGGCGCGCATAAGTTCGGTGTGAAGTATTCGGATGCCACTACGGCGTTTACCAACGGTGTTAAGGAATACGGAGATTTCCTGAATGTCGGGACAAATGTCTTAAAAGGAAAATACCGTGTGGCAAAGCTTGGCGGCAAGGTTAAAAGCGAGCACGGAAGTGTTCAGGCCGGAGCACATGTGACAATGGGCACCGTAAAGACGGCGGCCAATGTGGGCGCATCCATTTCCTCCAGTCATCTGTGGGAGACCAAGATATATGCTAATGCGTCGGCAAATGCATACGGTGTGCGCGGTGTCGGAAAATACAGCATGGGTATCCGCAAGGACTGGCTTAAGCATGACGGCAAGGTTGAAGGCAACATCGGTTCGGCCGCTGCCATTGCCCAGGGTGGTCTGGGAATGGTGCGCTATAAGGACGACAAGGAGAATGACAGGGAGGGTTTCGGTGTTGTTGCGGATGTGACTGTGGGTGCGGCTGTTTTTGAAGGCAGCGTAAGCGGAGGCATAACCATCTTCGGTGTTCGTTTCGGAGGAAAAGTGACCGGAGCGGCTGCGGGAATAGGTTTTAAGAACAGATTTGTTTTGACAGGTGACGTATTAAGCTTCGGCCTTTCTGCCATGCTCGGACTCGGTGCGGGCTTTGAGGTATCCGTCGATATCTCGGGCCTCAAGGAAAAGTTCAAAAACTGGCGCAAGCGGGGCCAGCAGCATAAGAAGCTGAGAGAAAAGAAGGCACGGGAGAAGGCAGAGAAGAACGGTGAAAAGAAAGACCTTCTAAGTGAATTCGAAGTGATAGAAAAAGAAGATAAGGGAAAGGGCCAGGCGGGGCCCGGTAAAAAGTAAAGAGGGAGGAATAAAAAAATGTATGAAGATCTGCTGCCTTGCGGCTCAATAGTCAAACTTTCTGAAGGGGATCATTATGTGATGATCTGCGGCCGTGTGGTGCTGGCCGACGGAAACGACCACATCTTTGATTATGCGGGATGCTTTTATCCGGAAGGAATGTCGGGAAGTGACAATACGCTGTTTTTTGACAGAGCGGCCATTGAAAGTATACTGTTCATAGGATTTCAGGATAAGCAGGAACTGGATTACCGCGAGGAAGTGCTGGGGACACTCGGTGAACTTAAAGCAGCCGACGGAAAGATAACGGAGGCATGATCAAACAGCTGAACGGAAAATCTAAAAAACAATAAAGGAGAGAAAAAATGAAGCGTTTTGTAAACGGTGCAAATCCGTATATGCCGCTCTGGGAGCATGTTCCCGATGGCGAACCGAGGGTGTTTGAACATAACGGGGAAAAGCGTGTGTATGTGTACGGTTCTCACGATATCGAGAAAGAACAGTACTGCGGAAGGAATTATGTGGTGTGGTCTGCTCCCGTATCCGATCTTACCGACTGGAAATACCACGGGGTTGCATATGAAACGCATTATGACTCGATCCTGTATGCGCCGGATGTGGTAAAGAAGGGAGATACCTATTACATGTATGCGGCGGAGAAAAAGGGGAGCCTGGTAGTTGTGGCTTCTTCAAAGGATCCTGCCGGTCCTTTCGAAAACCCGGTCGAGACAAAACTCGGTTTTGATCCCGGCGTGCTGGTGGATGATGACGGAAAAGTGTATGCATACTGGGGTGGCTGTGCCGCCCCCTGTTACATTGCGGAGATGGAAGATGATATGGCTACGATAAAGGAGGATACTCTTGTTTCAAATCCTCTCGGACATTCCACCTGCCCGTGGGATCCGAAGGATGACGGTCATATATCTCTCATAGATGCATTTTTCGAAGCTTCCAGCCCGAGAAAGGTGATGGGAAAATATGTATATATCTTCTCAAGGCGTTATGAAAAACCGGTACCCGAACTGGGAGTTTATTATCCCAACAACGGCTTCCTGTCATACCGCATAAGCGATACGCCCTTCGGACCTTTCCATGACGGCGGGGATATCAGCTTTAACGGCGGTGAGATACTTAAGGATTCGGAAGGCTGCGGGACCATGACCTATCAGTGGGGAAATAACCATGGCTCGATAATGGAAGTGAACGGAAAGTGGTATATCTTCTACCACCGCCAGACCGGGCTCAACGAGTATTCAAGACAGGCGATGATAGAACCTGTTGATGTGGCGATGGGAAGCGACGGAAAGCTTTATATCGGGGATATAAAATACCTTAACGGCGAACCTGTTTCCTCAAAGCCCGTGGAGATGACTTCACAGGGCGCACAGATAAACGGCATAGATGCAAGGCTTATGATATCCGCCGGCTATGCCTGCCATATCTACGGCAGCAGAAAACGTGCATATATAAGACCGGGTTACGAGCAGAGTGATGAAATATCGACCCCTGTATGCGATATCACTACCGGTACCACGGTGGGTTTCCGTTATCTGCAGTTTGGTAACAATACTCCGGACTCTGTGACGCTTTGGCTTGAAAAGGAAGCAAAGCTTAAGGTGAATCTGCGTCTCGACTCTTACCGCGGGCGGGTGGCTGCAACGTTATCCTTTGACGGCAGTACAAAAGAAGTTTCAGCGGCCTTAAACTGTGGTATAATAGGAAAGCATGCCGTGTATTTCGAATTCCTTTCGGAAGATGAGGATGAGAGTTTTATATTCGACAGCTTTACTTTTGACTGAGGAGGGAAAAATGGAAACGCTGAAAAAAGGCATAAGTGCTGTGCTGCTGGCTTACGGAGAAGGGGAAAATCTGAAGGTGCTGATCCCCATGATAAAGGAGAAGCTTGAAGCTACCGGCGAAGCTTATGAGGTGGTGGTAGTGGACGGCCCGAAGCAGACGGACGACAGTGCCGGGATCTGTTCGGAAAACGGAGCGAGATATTATAACCAGGAACTGCCCGGCTTTGCCGAAGCTTTTAAGAAAGGTATAAGGGAAGCTGCCTACAGGACATTTCTGATACTGGATGCGGATATGAGCCATGATCCGAAATATATTCCGGATATCTATTCAAAGTTTGTGGGAGAGAAGGCAGATGTGGTGATAGGCTCCAGATATGTTAAGGGCGGAGTCAGCAACGATGCGTTTACGTCAAAGGTGATGTCTCACATCTTAAATACCGTATACGGAGTGGTGCTTGGAATAAAGGCAAAGGACATGTCCACCGATTACCGTATGTACCGGACAGTAAGACTTAAAAGAGTCGTTGATAAGCTTAAGTGCAAAAACTATGATGTGCTGCAGGAAGTGCTTCTTTATCTGAAACTTGATAAACAGGATGAAGAGAAAAGATTCAGGGTACGTGAAGTCCCGATCACTTTTGAAAAGAGGATGTACGGGGAATCCAAGAGGCAGCTTGTAAAGTTCATAATCAGTTACATGAAGAGCGTCATCTACCTTACCGGCGTAAGACTTAAGCATAAAAGAAGCTGATCCGCAATTTATGACAAAGAACGGGCAGAACGGGGCAAAAAGCCTTTGGATTGCCGGTATAGTGCGGCATATAATAAAATTCTGAAAATGCGGGAACGATCCCGGAGCTGATAGGAGGAGCGGAATGAAAAACAGGGAATGGGAACAGAAGATAGAAGCACTGCTTGCAGAGCTTACACTTGACGAAAAGATAAGCATGATACACAGCGCTGAATTCTTCAGATCGGGCGGTGTACCGAGACTGGGAATTCCCAGGATAAGCATGAATGACGGCCCCATGGGTGTAAGAAACGAATTTGAACCTGACAAATGGGTGACCATAGGCACCACTGCGGATTCGACAAGTTATCTGCCCAGTAATTCCGCTATAGCCGCAACCTGGAACAGGGAACTGGCAAAGACTTCCGGCGAAGTACTCGGCAGGGAGGCCAGAGGACGCGGCAAGGATATGATCCTGGCACCCGGTATAAACATAAAGAGAAATCCGCTCTGCGGACGTAACTTTGAGTATATGAGCGAGGATCCCTATCTTATATCCGAGATGGTGGTACCTCTGATCGAAGGCATACAGGAGAATGACGTATCTGCCTGTGTCAAGCATTTTGCCTGCAATGCGCAGGAATATGAGAGACTTTTCGTAAATGTTGAACTGGATGAAAGGACACTCCGCGAGATATATCTTCCGGGGTTTGAGGCGGCTGTAAAGCGTGCAAAGACCTGGGGACTTATGGGCTCATACAATCTGGTGCGGGGTGTGCACGGTTCCCAGAACAGGTTCCTGCTGACAGACATACTCCGTAAGGAATGGAAGTATGACGGTCTGGTGGTAAGCGACTGGGGCGCTGTACACGATACAAAGCTTGCGGCCGAAAGCGGACTGGACATAGAGATGAGCGTTACTCCGGATTTTGATGAGTATTATCTTGCAAACCCTCTGAAGGAAGCCATCAAAAAAGGCGAGATATCGGAAGAACGCGTAGATGAGATGGTTCGCAATATCTTAAGATTCATGCTGAGAGTCCGCCTCATAGAGATAGAACTGAAAAAGCAGAAGAACGGAAAAGTGACTGCAAAGGCAGTGAGGGTTCCCGACAGGGATCCGGGCTGTGTAAACGCCGATGTATGCCATACTTTTGTAAGAAAGACCGCAGAGGAAGCGGTGGTCATGCTCAAGAATGATAAAAAACTCCTTCCTTTCAAGCCTTCCGAGACACAGAGACTTTTAGTGATCGGTGACAACGCGAACAGGATGCATGCTGCGGGCGGCGGAAGTGCCGAGATAAAGGCGCTTTACGAGAAGACTCCGCTTCTGGGACTGGCCAATGAATACGGCGGCAATACGGAAGTAAAGTATGCGAGAGGATATTACGTTCCGAGAAAGACAGCGGATATAGTGAACTGGCAGGAAGGCAGCGTTAATATCGAGGAGATCAACAGGGAGCAGAGAAAGAAGGGCGGCTTTACCGCAGAAGAGAAGAAGCTGATAAAGAAGCTCCGGGACGAAGCTGTTGCCCTGGCAAAAGAATATGACAAGGTAGTGATAGTCGGAGGACTTGATCATGACCTTGACGTTGAAGGAAAAGACAAGGAAAGCTTAAAGCTGCCCTATGGTCAGGATGAGCTGATAAAGGCTGTCCTGGAAGTAAATCCCAATGCGGCTGTCGTTATGGTATCCGGTTCGCCTGTTGATATGAGTGCCTGGATGGATAAGGCAAAGGCAATACTGTGGATGAGCTATAACGGTATGGAAGGCGGAGCTGCCCTTGCGGAAGTGATCAGCGGAAGTATCGTTCCTTCGGGCAAACTGCCTGAGAGCCTTCCTGCAGACTTTAAGGATACGCCCGTTGCAAAGTACGGCGATTACCCCGGAAGAAAGCTGACCGCAGCCGAGAAGAAGCGTATGAACGCGCGGCTGACCCAGAACTTCAACGAAGGCGTATTTGTCGGCTACAGATATTATGAAAAGGAAAACGTGAAGGTACAGTTCCCCTTCGGCCACGGTCTCTCTTATGCAGACTTTAAGTACAGCGGCCTGAAGGTCGAGAAAGTGAAGGGAAAGACAGCCTTTACCGTAAGTGTACAGGTAAAGAATACCGGCCACGTAAGCGCCAAGGAGACCGTTCAGCTCTATGTCGGAGAGAAGAATGTATCTGCGGGCAATCCGGTCAAGGAACTGAAAGGCTTTGACAAGGCTGAAATAAAACCCGGCCAGACAAAGACATTCAAGTTTAAACTTGATGAGAAAGCCTTCTCCCACTTCTCAAACGAAAGCATGAAATGGGAAGTCATGAGCGGCGATATGGTGATCTATATCGGAGCCTCCAGCGCCGATATCAGATGCACAAAGACAGTAAAGATCTGATACGACATATACAGCCGGTACTGCCATATATCTGTCACCGGACCCGCTCCCGCTTGGGTTCGGCTCGCAGCGGACGCTAAACTCGCTCCGCTCGTTAAGCGCCGGCGGCCTCACACAGTCCGGATGTCAGATATATATACAGACCGGCTGTGTTGTGCGGGAAGGGTGCTAAGGTAAGTGTGTAAACTGCGACCAGTAATGAATAAAGAGTCATGAATGGGCTTGTTTGCGGTGGTTGTATTTGATATGATGCAATCAGGAGAAAATCTGATCGGTGTTTTTGTGATATTGCACAAAAAAGTGTGAAAGCACCCCCGGGTTTTTTACTTGCCAAGTTTTGTTAACTATTCTATAATTTTTTTGGTATAAGTGTCGATAAATATAGTATCCTCAAGTGTGAAAACGCTTACAAGCGGGTGAACGGCTACGGTTAATCAGAATTCAGCTCAAACAGTATATTGTTTTCATTATTATCTGCCGATGACACACAGTGCAGACAACAACCGTGAGCACGAACATTCGCATACACTGGAGATCACAACTTATGTGAGACCCAGGGATGAAGAAGGCAAAAAGTTTGAAGAGATAGAGAAATACGCGGCGGAGGTGCTGGGGCATTACGAAAACAGGTATCTGAACGATATGCCCGAGTTCGGCGGCGAAGCCAGTATAGAGAATATCGGAAACAGACTTTTTGATGATATCAGGGACAGGCTGGATTTTAACCATGTTGATATGGAAAGGCTTGAGATAGGAGAGAATCCCCTCAGAACCTACATTGTTTCGACTTATATGTGAGGAGAAAAAAATGAAAAGGAAATTCATTCAGAAATTAATAGCGATGGCAGGAAGCGTGATGATGCTCACGGCTTCATTGCCTGCGCCCGTTTATGCGGCTGCTGACAGCGTGGAAGAAAGCACTGCCGCAGAGAACGAGGAGACTTCTGCCGAGCAGGATGTGACAGCGGAAGAGACAGAGAGTGCTGATGACAACACTGCGGTCACCGAAGAGCCGGCACCTGTTGAAGAGGCTCCTG
The DNA here is from genome assembly GCA_024683645.1 of Lachnospiraceae bacterium. Classification (GTDB taxonomy): domain Bacteria; phylum Bacillota; class Clostridia; order Lachnospirales; family Lachnospiraceae; genus NK4A136. The sequence goes on along the minus strand of JAIKYA010000039.1, from coordinate 15,335 downwards.
AGGTTACAGAAGAGGAGGTTCCGGTTTCTGATCCCGCTCCCGAGAATGTGAGCGAAGAGGCTCCGGAGACCGAGACCGTTAATGAGGATACAGTGGAAGAGCCGGTCGAGGAAGAGACGGTATCCGAGGATTCCGAAGAGTGCTTCCCCTGGGAGACGGTTCCCGAGAATAATGATGTTGAGGTCGAAGGCGGCGATGACGTTCCTGAGATAACCACACCGGAAGTGCTTGAAGATGACGGTGTGAGCGAAAAGGAAGCCGAAGAGACGGTTAAAGATGACGAGCCGACCGGAGTATTTACCGGTATCACGATAGACGGTAATTTTTCGGACTGGGATGCAGTGTCGAAAACACCCGCAGGCGCAAGTGATTTCTACTGCGGAGTGACTGCGGTTGCAGTAGTCCAGCAGGATGATATGGTATACGTTTATATAAGAGATACGGGTTGCGGTACCGCTTCATGGTCGGGCCCCAATATGAACGGTACTTTCGAACTGATCTCCGACCTGGGATACAGGAAGGTGCTTCAGCTTAATTCAGAGAATAACGGCGCTGTATACAGTGTCAGCGGTATAGAAGGTGCGCAGGTTGCCTATACCACCGGTGAGTGGGATCAGGGCGGTGAGTGGGAGATATCTTTCCCGGCATCACAGCTCCCTCTTAACAATTCGACCTATGGTTTCGGCTTCTACATGGTCGATCCCTATATAACGGGTATCGTTGATACGAGCCATGAGGACCATTCAAAGGAATTCGACGGCATAGTTTATGACGGCCTTTACGGAGACTGGACATACTATCCGCACACTCTCATACAGTATGCAACTCCCGGCACATGGAAGGAAGTTGCCGACGGCGAGGGCGCTTTATATACCCAGGGCAACAGGCTTTACGGCCATGTATATACCAAGATGAGCACTCATCTTACCGAGCACGGCGACGAGATGACTTACGGTGTTGTACTCCGCATCAACGGTGATAACAATCTCTGGTTTGAGTTCAGACTGGTTACGGCTGACGAGGAAGGAAACGTTATATGGAATCCTGACACCAACCGTCTCGCAGAAGGAACTTATGAGTATTACATTACTTATCACAGAGGCTGGTCGGGACAGGATCAGAAGAAGCTGGCCGATATACTCGGTAATGAAGTATACGGTAAGATGATGATCACCAAGACAGCTTCAAGAGATGAGGCTGAATGGTATCTGGAGCTGGGCAAGATCGCCGATCTCTTCGGACTGCAGGAGACGGATATGCAGCTCCTCGAAGTCAAGTATGAACGTATAGGTGATAAGTGGCTGCAGACAGCAGGTGCTTCATCGGGACCTGTCGCAGGCATACTTTTAAGCATGGCAGTAGCAGGGGGAGCCCTTATACTCAGAAAAAAGAAAACAGCAGAGCTGCTGTAAGGAGAACGGATCATGTACCCGCTGATCGCAATCATCGGGACGTTGGTTTGGCTGTACGTGCTCCATGTCCTCAACAAAGCAAAGATACTAGCATGGAGATTCTTTTGGGGCAGTGCCGGCCTGTTCATATTGATGATGGTGTTTATACGCCCGGTGCTGACGGAACCTCTGGCACAGGGCGTATCTGCTTTAGCGGGATTTATCGGAAGAGCTACGGGAACCTTCGTTCCATATTTCAAATACGGTACGATATTTGTTGATACGCCTGCAGGCGCGATGACCCTGCAGATAGATTTTGAGTGCTCCGGTATACTGGAGATAATGGCATTTCTGGCTTTGCTCCTTTTCTTTGAGGTTTATACAAAGCAGGAAAAGATACTGGTATCTATCCTCGGTACACTGTATATCCTTATCGCAAATGCTCTCCGCATCACTCTGATATGTGAGATAATCCATTTCGGCGGAAGTGGGTTTTATTATATGGCGCATACCTATATAGGACGCATCTTCTTCTATGTGCTGTCGGTACTTTTGTATTTCTATGTCTTTACGAAACCGCAGATAGTGAAGATGAAAGTCGGGATATTCAACTATGAGAGCACTTAACAGTTTTCTGCATTCTTTTATATTCTGGGGCGCATGGATCATCATCCCTGTGCTGATGGAGATAGTGCCTGCTTTCGGAGGCTTTTTCCTGCTGCTCATCAGACGGGCAAAGGCAGGGAAGAAGCTGGTAAAACCGAAGGTGTATCCGGAGATATCGCTGATAATCCCGGTTTATAATTCGGCGCAGACGCTTTCGGCGTGCATACGTTCCATCAAGAATTCCACTTATGATTCGGACAAGATAAGGATATATCTGGTGAACAACCAGGGTAAGGATAACAGTTTTGAGATATACAGGGAATGCCAGCGCGTATTTCCCGAGCTGAACATGCAGTGGCTGAACGCCCAGCAGGGAAAATCAAGGGCGCTGAACCTGGCACTGTACAACAGTGAGGGAAAGTATATCATAAACCTTGACAGTGACGGCGTGCTGGAACCGCATGCCCTGACCAATCTGGTAGACAAGTTTGAAAACAGGCCCGATCTTAACTGTATGACGGGTGCGGTGCTTACGGAGCCCAGGCTCATACTGCAGTTTCGCGATTTTTTCCCGAGGCTTTTCAGGGAGATCGAGTTTATGGAATATGCCCAGGCGTTTCTTGCGGGCAGGAGCTATGCTTCCGAGCTGAACGCCGTATATACCTTATCCGGTGCTTTTTCGGCATTCAGAAAATCAGCCATACTAAAATCCAGACTTTATAATACGAATACTATCTGCGAGGATACCCACATCACTTTCCAGATGCGTTATATACAGAAGGAAAGAGTGGAGATATGCGAGAACGCGCTGTTCTATGTCGATCCGATTGAAGGCGTGAACAAGCTGTATACCCAGAGACAGCGCTGGCAGCGAGGTTCGCTCGAGGTGGCAAGACAGTTCCTCGATTCAAAAGGCAATTTTGGAAAGAGCTTTATGGATGTCAGTGTCAGGACTCTGCTCTACGACCACACCTTTGCTTTCCCGAGAGCCATATGGTATCTGGCTCTGCTGTGTATGCTGATGATGCATTATTCTTCCAGAATGATACTGCTCTCCACGGGATTCATCTTCTTTATTTACATCATCGTGGGATACATGTATTTCTTTACGGTCCATTATTTCATGAGAGAATTTCCGGTTCTGAGGGACTATTATTCTAAACACTGGTGGGTCATAGTACTGCTTCCGTTCTTCAATTTTGCGGTATTCTTTATAAGGCTTGCCGGTATAATAAACAGTATAGGTACGGATTCTTCGTGGAAGACGAGAAACTTAAGCGAGGAGGGACATGCCTTCATGGCTGTCGTTAAAGATGATTTTTCAAAGCCGCTGGGTCTCTTCAGAAAATTCAGGGAACTCGTTAATTATCAGGAGGAGTAATGAAAGAGCTTGTAAAAAAACATTATTTCGCATCGGTGGCGACCATAGCTACCATGCTGGGTCTGATTCTTCTGGCATTGGGGCTTTTGTTCGTTCACCAGTTTGAAAACGGTATCATCGAAGTATGTGCTGACCAGCAGGACGCATATGTGCAGTTGGTTCTGGATCAGATATATATCAAAGACAACCGTGATGATGCATCGATCATAGAGGAGATACTGGGAACACTTGATGCCTCTACCAACAAATACTGGACCTTCTCCAAAAACGAGGCGATGCTCTTTGTCAAGGACGTAACGGAGACCAACAAATACAAAGGTTTTACTACCAGAACCTACTATATATCCGAGAGTGCGCAGAAGTTTCTGGATGAGCTGATGCTCAATCACGTGACGCACAGACAGATAAGCATAGAGCAGAAGAACTATGTGGCCAGCGGTGTTATCTTTGAGTACGGAGAAAACACCTACAGGCTGTGCCTGCTTACCAACAAGGATGTATTTCTGGATAATAACTCTTTCCTTGGTTCCGAGATAAACCTTGTTATCTGCTATGCACTTTCGGTTTTGATAATGGTTGTTGAAGCGATGATCTTCGCGCACAGGATCGGACAGGAAAAGAAAGAAAGCACAGAGCGGGAAAAGGTCATCACCGGACTCAACGCCAGCATAAACAAGCTGAATGACAAACTGCTCGTTAAGAATACTTATGATATGCAGCGTACACTTTTCCAGGAGAGCATACTTGACGACTTCCTGGACAGGATACAGGGCAAGGGAATAACGCCTGTTACATTTGCACTTTTCAACTGCGCAAATGAAGAAGAATTCCTTGCAAAAGCCCAGCTGATGCTTGACCGCAGCGTGATACGGTTCAGACTCTCAGGCGACCGCGCTTATGAGGATGCAAATGTTGCGGGTCAGATACTTCTCGTATTCCTAAGAAGTGAGAGAGCCCAGACCTATGAGAGACTGAGACCCATTATAGGGATAAACGTAACACTCAGGAGTGTGGAGATGTGGACGCCCGAGTACGGCGATATACACGAATATGTGAGAGTGCTTAGGGAGCGGAACGTATGAAAAACATAGAGAACAGATTATTTCAGGAATACAGGCTGAAGTTTTATCTTAACGGTAACCACTGGGTCATCTTTAACAATAAGAGAGGTGAGACCCATCCGCATACCTGGGAGTTTACCCTGAATATCCTGATCGGACGGGAGAGCTTTGTGGAGTTCAATATATATGAGAAAGCCATTGAAGCTTTTTTCAGGCCTTACCAGAACAGGGTACTGAACGACGTGGATCCTTTTGATGCCATAGCTCCCACACTCGAGAACATGGTGGAGTTTTTCGGCAACGGCATACAGGAACTGGTGAAAAAGATAGGAGGAAGGCTGCTCTCCATAGAAGGCAGTGAGACACCGACCAGAAGCTACATCATCAATTTCAATGATGCTTTTGACAGTTTTCATCTGGAAGAGTATACCGAGGAAGTAATGCATAACGTGATAGATGCCGTGCTTGACGACATACTGGAGGACATGGGAGGAAGCGTAAATTGAAGAAGCACCTGCAGACAGTCATATGGACAGTGGTCTATATCATACTTGCTGTAGTGCTGATGGCAGTGATCGTCGCCAATCCGGCCTACCCTTTGGGAGAGGATGTGATGAATCACATCTACAAAGGCGGTACAGCTTATGATGCACTGAAAAAGGGCATATTATGGCCGCTCTACGACAGGTTCTGGTACAACGGCGTATCACCTTTCAGATACTGGGCACCCATACCCGCATATATTTATGCAATACTTCAGTTCATCAGCGGGGGCAGTCCGCTGGGGGCTTACATTCTATGGAACGGTCTGATGTTCTTTGCGGGTGCATTCTCATTTATGATGATAGGAAAAAGAAGGAACAGGCAGTTTCTCGGAGGCTTTCTCGGACTGCTCTGGTTCTTTGCTCCGTCCTGTATGAAGGTAAGCTATGAAGACGGCAATCTTCAGCGGATGTTCTGCTTCGTATTGCTGCCCTGGCTGATACATCTTACGGAAAGCTATCTGACCAGGACCAAAGAACTGGGGAGACATGAGCTTATAGCCGTGTGTCTGCTTTTTTCCGTGCTGACACTGTCTGATCCGGTATTTGCACTTATCACCGCACTTACTTTTGCGGTTTACTTTGTGCTTTATTCCGTGCTTAATCACACATTCAGACGCTTCGGCCTGATGCTGATCTCCTACATCGCATCGGCAATGATATCGGGGCTGTGGCTGGCATCTTATTCCAAGGGAAGAAATGCAGTTACCGCCGACCTGGAAAATCTTTCATTCTACTTTCAGAATGGTTTTAAGAGTCTGAACCCCTTGCTGAGGGTGCTGTCCGAGGATCACGGATATTACTTCGGACTGGCATTTTTCCTGCTGATAATCTTCGGACTGATAGCTTCAAATAAAAAGAGCGGGGCAGGTTTCGGAACGGCGGGGATCATATTCTTTGCATCAACGAGCATGGCCTATCCGCTGATCAGGCTTTTACCCGGAGCGGGTAAACTGGGAATGCTGAATTACCTGCCGCTGGCATCCTGTCTCATCCTTTTTTCACTGCTTACCTGGAAAACACTGAAAAGGCCCGTCATCGTCGGAGTGCTGGTGGTACTGGCACTGGATGCGATCCCTTCGATGATGCTGCTTGCAGGGGACGGAGACGGGGCGGATATCAGACTGGAGAAGATGGCAGAAGATACCCTGATCAAAAAAGCACAGAATATCACCAGACAGAGACTGGCTTTGATGGATCTGCAGGACCTGGGGGCCGACGGATCATTCCTTGTATCGGCTTATGATGTACCTCTGATGGGAACCTACGGTTCCGACTACAGAAGTGCCAGAAACGCATATAATATAACGCAGCTGGATAAGTCATATTCGGGCGGACAGTTTTCCTATCTTTTCGACAGATGTCTGGAGCTGGGTAATGACAGCGTGATCATCTGGATGGAACCGGTCAGCTGGGATGAAGATGCCGTGGGAGAGATAGATGCGGCGGCGTCCCGCAGCGGATATAATCTGGTGGATATGAATGAAGATTACAGGCTGTACCACCATAATGTTGAAGGGCAGTTCGGTGTGCTCAGCGACTTTTCGGCTATCGGCATAGGAAGCGGAGCCGGTATGGTCAGTCTGGATTTCCCTACCGTGGAAGAGCGTGAATCTACCAACATCAATGACTATACCTATGAAGAACTGTCAAAGTATAAGACCATTTACTTAAACGGTTTTACCTATGAAGACAAGAAGGCAGCGGAAGAACTGCTGACAACTCTTGCCGAGAACGGCGTGCGTGTAGTTATACTTGCGGACGGCATACCGGAAGATGAGGTTTCAAAGAAAAGAGAGTTTCTGGGAGTTACCGCTCATGATGTCATATTCTCGAACGGCTATCCGGAGCTGGAGACAGCGACCTGGGGTATCATTAATACGGATCTGTTCCCCCAGGGGTATACGACATGGCGTACGGTATATGTGACAGGCCTTGACAAGACTTATGCGAGAACGCGTGAAGACGGTGTCAGCCTTGATTTTTACGGTTCCGTAAAGAATGATAATATCATGGTCCTTGCTATCAACCTGACATACCATTATGCACTGACCAAGGACAGATCGGTGACCCCCATACTTACCGAACTGTTCAAGATGGAGATCGGTCAGATGCCGCTCAGGCAGACGGTTCCCATAAAGGTTGAATACGGTAATGACCGTATCGAGATCGATTCCGATTACGATAATGTGGACACTACGATCGCAATGCACGATATGTTTACCGGCGAAGGCTTTGAGAGTGTGAACAGACTGGTTCACGTGGACAAAGGACATACCGTCATATATATGCAGGAACCGTATGTACTCTCCGGTGTGCTGTGGTGTGTCGCAGGAGTCATCATACTGCTGGGACTTGTGATCGCGGTTACTGTCGTGGAGAGGAACAGGAAGAGGAGAAAGGAGCTGGAGGAACTGAGACGGACCGGAGGTGTGGCATGAGGAAGCTGACGGTTTTTTCAGCGCTGGTATTTATATTCTTATGTTCCTGCAGTATGCCGTGGGAAAAAGCAACAGAGATCCCGATGGGGAATGAAACTCATTTCGGCACCGAAACCGAAAGTCTTCCCGATGCATGGAAACAGCCGCTCTACCATGATACCTATTCCGGTTCTGATATGGCATTCAAGGCGGAGGACGGCTGTTTTAAGATATATAACGGATCTGAGTTCGTAAGAACATATTTAAACGGGGTGAATGTCGGTTCCGGTTATCCGGGAAGTTTTCCGGGCGAACTGGCAGTGCCCGAGTCTGTTTATTTCGACTGGTTCGAAGACATTTCAAAGATGAACTGCAATACCATACGTATCTATACTACGATGATGCCTGCATTTTACAATGCTCTTTACGAATACAACAGGGTGTCGGATGACAAGCTCTATCTGATCATGGGCGTATGGTATGACGAAGATATGATAGAAGCGAGCGGGGATGCTTTCGATGTTCTGGAAGATGCTGTTGCCGAAGCAAAGGAACAGATAGATATCATCCACGGCAAGGGCTCCGTGGAAAAACGTGTGGGAAAGGCTTACGGCGTATACAATTGCGACATTTCCGAATATGTGCTCGGCTGGATACTCGGTATAGAGTCGGATGCGTATTTTATAAAGACTACGAATATGCGAAATCCCGATAAAACCTGTTATAAAGGGAACTATCTGTATACCGATGATGAGGTGCAGCCTTTTGATGCATTTCTCTGCGAGTTCGGTGACCGGGTGGTAAGCTATGAGCTTCAGGAGTATAAGATGCAGAGGCCTTTAAGCTGGGCCAACTGGCAGACTGCCGATGAGCTGTCTCATCCCGGTGAGCCGCTCTATGATATAGAGGATGCCGTGGAAATGAATGTTGAGCGTTTCCATTTAAGGGAGAGTTTTTCGGCGGGGATCTTTGCCTCATATCATGTATATCCCTACTATCCCGAGTATATGATACTGCAGCAGGATTATGTGGATTACCGTGACGAGAACGGTGAGATCGATACTTATGAGGCTTATCTCAAAGATCTGATGTCCATACATAACATACCTGTTCTTATTGCGGAATTCGGTGTGCCGACTTCCAGAGGCTGCACACATGTCAATCCCTACAGCGGTTACAATCAGGGTGCGCTTGATGAGAAGCAGCAGGGAGAAGCACTTAAACATATGGCAGAAGATATCCACGAGTGCGGCTGCGCAGGCGGACTGGTATTTGCCTGGCAGGATGAATGGTTCAAGCGTACCTGGAATACCATGGACTATTCGGATGCAGGCAGGCGTCCCTTCTGGTCGGATATACAGACCAGCGAGCAGAGTTTCGGACTGCTGGCTTTCGATCCGGGCGAAAACGGTTTCATCGTAAATATAGACGGTGAAAAAGATGACTGGACGGAAGAAGACGTGATATACGAAGAAGAGGATATCAGATTATCGGCAAAGCATGATGAACGTTATCTCTATTTAGCTGTGCAGCTTGAGAAGGAAGGGATCGCGGCAGCGCATCTATACCTGCCCATCGATGTTACGCCGCTGTCGGGCAGCAGTGTTTACGGCAGTTCCGTATTCGACCGTGATGTCGATTTTGTGATAGATATAGACGGAGCCAGCAACAGCCATATTTATAATCACAGCTATTATGACCGTTATGCATTTATGTACAGATACATGGATGACAGGCTGGAGTGGAAAAAATACAGGGAAGAGGATAATGACATCTTTACACCGATATATCTGTGCCTGAACAAGCCGTTCACCATACCGACCACGGGAGAGGAAAGAGGAGCGGAAAGATATGAGACGGGCAAGCTGAAAAAAGGGATCAGCGATCCCGCTTCGGAAGGATACGATCCTCTGACGGATTTTAATTTCACAGGTAAATTCCTTGAGATCAGGATACCCTGGGCACTGCTTAATTTCAGGGATCCATCCACAAAAACGGTGGAAGGTGATTTCTGGAGCAATAAACGGCTCGGAGTCGGAGAAAAGATAGAAGCGATCTACATCGGCTGTGTAAAAGCCGGAGATCGTTCGGTGAGTGCCGAATATACCTGGGATGACTGGAACAGCGTTCGTTTTCATGAGCGGCTGAAGGAATCGTATTATATAATGCAGGAGTGTTTCGGCGAACTAAAATAAAACCACGGGGATGGACCTTGTGGTCTTTTATATATGGAGGTAGGTTTATGGTTAAATGGGGTGTGTTGGGTACTGCAGGTATAGCGGCAGGCTGTACCATACCGGGTATGCAGAAAGCCGGGGGCTGTGAACTGTATGCCATTGCGGGAAGAAGCCTGAAAAAGGCGGAAGAGTTTAAGGAACGTTTCGGGTTTAAAAAAGCTTATGAGGGTTATGATGCGCTTTTGAACGATCCCGAAGTCGAGGCGGTCTATGTGCCGCTTCCCAATCATATCCACTGCGAATGGGTGGTGGCGGCGCTGAAGGCACATAAGCATGTTCTGTGCGAAAAGCCGATGGCTATGAACGAAGCAGAGATGAAGCGTATGTTTGCGGCAGCGAAGGAAAACGGCGTGATCCTTATGGAAGCTTATGCTTATCTGCACAGCCCTTATGTGGAAGCACTGAAAAAGATCACGGCATCCGGTGAGATCGGCAGTATCGATTATATCGATACCGCATTCATCACACAGGACTATTCCGAGGATTTCAGACTGCATAAGGAATACGGCGGCGGAGGCATACTGGACGTTGGCTGTTACTGTACGACCATGATACTATCGCTCATAGATTCTCCCATTGCCTATGTAAAAGCCGATGCAGAGCTTGACAGTGTAAAAGTCGATCATATGGCATCGGCGCTTATAGGTTTTGAGAATGGTGCAAGGGCATCTTTAAATGCCGGTATGGCACTTGGCATCGATAGCTGTGACAGATATGACAGGCTGTTTATACACGGCTCAAAGGGCTATATACGTTCGGATGTGGAATACAATCAGGAAGGCGAGCTTGAGTTCAGCGTATGGGTCAAAAATGATAAGGGCGAGAGGATAGCACACAGGGAAAAGCTCACTGCATCCTCAAACTACAGTCTGGAACTCGAGCAGATGAACGACTGTATACGAAACGGGGCAAAGCCTCATATCAGCGAGGAGTTTTCACTTAAGAACATGCATCTGCTTGACCGCATACTTGACCTGTCAGGTTTTACTGAGGAACGCAGGGAATTCGTGCTGGATAACGGAGTGGTGATACCGGCAGTCGGTTACGGTTCATATCTCGCTACAAAAGGAGGAGAGGAGACCATAAAGGATGCTCTTGACGCGGGCTATCGTTATATCGATACGGCAAGTTTTTATGATAATGAGGAACAGATAGGAAATGCGATCGGGGAATACGGGATCGCAAGAGAAGAACTGTTTCTGTGCAGTAAAGTATGGCCTTCGGACCTGGGCCGCGAGAAGACACTTGCCAGCTTTGAGGCATCATGTAAGAGGCTTAAGACAGACTATCTTGATATGTATCTGATACACTGGCCGAAGGCTGATAAGAATGATCCTGCATGGATAGACGGAGTAAGGGAAAGCTGGGCGCTGATGGAGGAACTGTATGAGCAGGGAAGGGTGAGAGCGATAGGCCTTTCCAATTTCCTGCCGCATCATATAAGGCCGCTGCTTGAGACAGCAAGGATAAAGCCGATGACAGACCAGCTGGAGCTGCATGTCGGATATATGCAGGAGTATGCGCTTGCTTATCTTAAGAAGGAAGGGATACTCGCACAGGCATGGAGTCCGCTCGGAAGAGCAAGGGTGATAAATGACCCGCTCGTATCACTTCTTGCAGCGAAGTATAAGAAGAGCAATGCGCAGATACTGCTGCGCTATCTTCTGCAGCGCTGCATACCGGTGATCCCCAAGGCTTCGGCTATGGAGCGAATGAAAGAAAATCTCGATGTTTTCGGCTTCAGCATTTCGGACGATGACATGTCGATGCTCTCATGTCTGCCCGAACGCGGCTGGTCCGGCGAACATCCTGATCTGTGACGGAGGGAACAAAAATGTATCTTTACGAAACACATCTGCATACCGTGGAAGGCAGTGCCTGTGGCGTAACGCCGGGCAGGGAGTATCCGGAGATATTTAAGGAAAGAGGCTATGACGGGATATTTATAACCGATCATTTCTTTCACGGAAACACCAGACCGTCCAGGGAACTGCCCTGGCCGGACTATGTGGATGCTTATATGAAAGGTTATGAGGAAGCGAAGAAAGCAGGCGATGAGATAGGCTTTAAGGTCTTTTTCGGAATAGAGGAAAACTTTGAAGGAGATGAATATCTGCTTTACGGAGTTGACAGGGCATTTCTTCTGGCTCATCCCGAGATACCGCACTGGAGCCGGGAGGAAATGATAAAAGCAGTTCATGCCGCGGGCGGAGCTGTTATGCAGGCCCATCCTTTCAGAGACAGGGACTATATAAAAAAGATACATCTGTATCCGGAGGATATAGAAGGGATAGAAGGTATAAATACAGCCAATACGGCAAATGATAATCTGGCGGCATTGTGTTATGCCCTGCATCATTCGCTTATGATACAGGCGGGTTCGGATACGCATTTTAAGATGAGCATCGGAGACGGTAACGGTGGTATAATGTATGATAAGCCCATCGAGTCGGAAGCGGATTATGCAAAGCGGCTCCTGCGGAGAGAAAGACCGAAGATCTTTTTCCCGGAGGAATTCTTTAAGAATATGAGCGGTATAAAGATAAAACTTCCGGTTGAGATAAGACGTAACGGCGCGTGGGAAGATATTGATAACAGTGAGATAATGAAATGGATATCGGAAGCGGGGGCTGCAGGCGAAGATGCCGACGGACAGCCGGAAGGTATAGCAGCAAAGATAGCCGCGATCCTGCAAGAGGGATGACAGATGGATTTTGAAAAACTGCTCGAAGGATATAAGACGAAGGCCTGTATCATGTCGGTCTGCTGTGGTATAAGTTACTTACCGGAGCCGGAGCAAAGAGCATCGTACTTATCCCTTTAAAATATCAGGCGCAGGTTCCGTTCTCAAAAAGTTCTTGCATATATTTCCGGCGTATGTTATGATGCCGATTGAAGATAAAGAAAGGGCGCGTTAGCGCACAGGTGTGAGATAGATGCGTATTAGATAATTTGGTTTGAGTTTACACGATTAAGTAAGGGGTTGCGGTTATCTGCAGCATGTTTGTGTACGCTTATCCGGATTATCATGCTCTTATCACCTGTTTGAATATAGGGTGTTTTATTGTGTGAGTCTGTTTTGCGTACGTGAAACAGACTCATTTTTTGCTTGTACCCTTATCCGCAGCCTTATGAAAGCAGGTGATGATCATGTTTCAGATAAAAAAAGTGACACTGGTACACAGAAAAGATTTAAGAACGATCATTGAGGATTTTTCCCTGGTGCTTAATGACGGTGACCGTGTTGTGATGATAGGAGAAGAAGGAAACGGGAAATCCAGCTTAATGAAGTGGATATACGAGCCGGAACTGGTGGAGGATTATATCGAGGCTGCAGGCGAAAGAGTGATGAACAGAGAAAAGCCCGGCTATCTTCCGCAGGAGCTGCCGGAGGGTGATAAGCAAAAAACTGTTTATGAGTATTTCTGTGAGAGCCAGTATTTTGCAGAGCAGACACCGAAGGAATTATCCGGCATGGCAAGGGATTTCGGCGTGGAGCAGGAGTTCTTTTACCGGGAGCAGGAGATGCGGACACTTTCCGGAGGGGAGCGTGTAAAGGCACAGATGATGCGCATCCTGATGGGAAGGCCGACAATACTGCTTCTGGATGAGCCATCCAATGATATCGACATTGATACGCTTGTGCTGATGGAGAAGCTGATCAACGGATGGGATGGAGCGGTGCTGTTTATCTCACATGATGAAACGCTCATAGAACATACCGCAAACCGTGTGGTGCATTTTGAGCAGATACGCCGTAAAACAAAATGCCGTCACACTGTGGCTAATATGCCGTATAGGCAGTATGTGGAAGAGAGACTGCATAACTTTGAAAAACAGGAGTCGCTGGCTCTTGGCGAGCGCAGGGAAAAAACAATCCGTGATGAGAAGCTGCGGAAAATGGAGCAGAGAGTGGGAGCACGTCTTGACAATATCAGTCATGCGGACAGGGATATGATAGGCAGGCTGCTGAAAAAGAAGATGAAGAATGTAAAGGCTATGGAGAAACGCTTTGAGCGCGAAGATGAGGATATGACCGAAATGCCTGAGCAGGAAGAAGCCCTCTTCTTTAAGCTTGGCGATAAGGACAGTGCCATCCCTTCCGGAAAGTGGGTGCTTGAGTATGAATCGGACAGACTGAGAACCGTGGACGGCAGCAGGGATCTGGCTGCTCATGTGGAGCTGAGGATACGGGGATCGGAAAAGATCGCCATCGTAGGAACTAACGGCTGCGGTAAAACAACGCTGCTGGGCATACTGGCAGAGATACTGCTGGCGAGAAAAGACCTTAAAGCCGAATACATGCCGCAGGATTACGAAAAACTGCTGGACATGGATGAGACGCCGGTGGATTATCTGGATACTACAGGTGATAAGGAAGAACGGACAAGGATACGAACATATCTCGGATCGCTTAAGTATACGGCGGATGAGATGGAACATCCGATACGTGAACTTTCCGGCGGGCAGAAGGCAAAAGTTCTGTTGCTCAAGCTCAGCATGTCAGGAGCAAATGTGCTGATACTTGACGAACCCACACGTAACTTTTCACCCTTATCCGGACCTGTGATACGAAGGATGCTTAAGGAATTTCCGGGAGCAGTTATCAGCGTATCGCATGACAGAAAATATCTGGATGAAGTGTGCGATAAGGTATACCGCCTGACCCAGGAAGGCTTGCATGAGGACAGGGGGACGGTTCTTTTGCCCTCAAAAGAGGACAGGGGGACGGTTCTTTTGCCCTCAAAATGATGCTGCGATAAACAATCAGAGGACATGGGGACAGACCCCACGTCCTCAGGAGGCAAATATTTAAAGGAGTTAGAAATGAGTACAAGTATAAAGAGTAATTACAGAGATAATGAACAGCTTAGATCATCTTTTAATGCGTTGGCGAAAAATATATTCGGCATAGATTTTGAGGGCTGGTATCAGAACGGATTCTGGAAGGATAATTATGATCCCTATTCCGTTGTGATCGACGGAAAAGTGGTTTCCAATGTGTCTGTTAATATTTGTGATATGAATTATAAGGGATGGGTGATCAGGCTCTTGCAGCTGGGAACCGTTATGACAGATCCGGATCACAGAGGAAACGGGTATTCACGGATGATCATGGAAAAGATCATGGAAGATTATGAAGATAAGGTTGACGGGATATATCTTTTCGCGAACGATTCCGTAAAGCAGTTTTATCCGAGATTCGGATTCCGGGAAGGCAGGGAATATCAGTACAGTAAAGAAGTATCCGTTTTGTCAGAGAGGAGCGCTGTATCCGTACCGATGCGGGATCAAAATGACTGGCTTAAGATGGTACAGATACTAAATGAAAGAGAGCAGAACAGCGCTATGTATATGGTCGGAAACAGCGGACTGTATATGTTTTATCTTTCACAGTTTATGCAGGAGAGCGTATATCATCTGCCGGAGGCGGATACATATGTTATAGCTGAAGAAGAGGGAGACACGTTGATACTCCATGCCATTATCGGAGAAGCTGATATAGATACTGTGATCGCGGCATTTGGAGATGGCGTGAAAAAAGTAATACTGTGTTTTACACCAAAGGATGCGGATGGGTTTATCCGGCGGGAATTGCATGAAGAAGATACCACATTATTCGTGAAAGGCAGATTCTTTGATGAACATGATGCGGATGAATTCATGTTCCAGGCGATAACGCATGCCTGAGGACAG
>JAIKYA010000028.1 GCA_024683645.1 Lachnospiraceae bacterium | reverse complement strand
CCCGGCTTCGCCGGTAATGACCACCCGGATGAACGATACAATTTACCCCGGTAATGACCACCCGGATGAACGATACAATTTGCCCCGGTAATGACCACCCGGATGAACGATACAATTTACCCCGGTAATGACCATTCAGTTCTTTATACCACATTATAAAACAAAAAGTACCGGCAGGGTAGTCCTGCTGGTACTTTAGCTTCATATTACTAACATATTACAGTGTCTGTGCATAATTTGACATTACTTTTTCAGCAAACTCATTTGCACTCACATTATATAAGCCGCTTTCGTATGCACTCTTTATGGCATTAACCCTGTCGGCTCTGATATCAGCCGCTTCAGACACCGCCTTCTTTGCTACCTGCAGATCCCTGCCGCTCTCCGATATATGCAGCTTGTCCCTGAAATCTGCCATAACATTCGGCTCTGTCTTTCCCGCCGGTTTCGAGACATTATACAAATTCTGGATCTGCGAATATGCCTCTATCCTCATATTCATCATCCTCCTAACGTTTATGTATTGGTTATTTCTTTTCCATCTGTTTTATGTATCGGACATTTTCACACATACTTAATAGATACTTTTATTTTTTTTTGCGGCGTGCTATACTCACGCTTATGAAGATATTATTCTACCGATATGGCAGCATATGCGAGCCGGATATGATCCTGGCTTTCGGAAAACTTGGCCTGGAAGTACTTGAACTCCGCGCAGACAGCACCGCCTCGCCCTCAGGCAGTACGGCCGATCTCGACAGGCTGGTCTCCCTGTTCACAAAGGAGCGCTTTCTTTTCGTTTTTACGGTAAACTTCTTTCCGCCGGTCTCCGAGGTCTGCAATATATACCGGATACTGTATGTTTGCTGGACCGTGGATTCTCCGGTGCCGGAGCTGTTTTCGCCCGCCCTTTCCAATACCTGCAACAGGATCTTTTACTTTGACCGGGCCCAATACCGCTATTTTTCTGCCTTTAATCCGTCCTGCAGCTTTCATCTCCCTCTGGCGACCAACCCTAAACGCTGGAACCGCGTGATAAGCGGTGCCGCTGCGTCAGACCGCCGGAGCTTTTCTTCGGATATATCATTTGTAGGCTCGCTTTACAGCGAAAAGAACCCTTACCGCCTGATAAAAGATATCCCGGCCTATGCAGAAGGTTATATCAGGGCCGTAGAAGAAGCCCAGCTGCTCCTGTACGGGGTTAATTTCGTGGAAGATATGCTGAATGAGAATATCATGGACATGTTTCTGCCGCTTGTTCCCGATCTTCATACCCCCCTGTGCGAAAACTCGCCTGCCGCGGCACGCTATGTTCTTGCCAATTCTTTTATCGGCTGTGATATAGCTTCGATCGAGCGTACCCGTATCCTCACTGCCCTCGCCGCCCACTTTGACGTGGATCTGTATACCGCAAGTGATACTTCTGAGCTTTCCGGCGTTCATGTTCACAAACCTGTGGCATCCCTTACCGAGATGCCTCTGGTCTTCAACGGAAGCCGCATCAATCTTAACATCACCCTGCGTTCCATCCAGAGCGGCCTGTCACTCAGAAACTTTGATATCTGCGGCTGCGGCGGCTTCCTTATGACAAACTACCAGGAAGAACTGCCCGAACTCTATGAACCCGGCGTCGAGGCCGAGTATTTTTCATCAACAGAAGAACTCCTCGACAAATGTGCTTATTATCTTGATCACGAAGAAGATCGTGCAGCGATCGCTAAGCGCGGATATGAAAGAACCGTATCATCACACAGCTATGACATACGGATCGCTGAGATGATACGGCTCATTAATTCAACTATCTGATATTAAAAGATCACTTTTCCTTTATGGCTTCAAGTATCTCCTTAAGGAGTTTGATGTCGGCAGGATCCTCAGCGGGCTTAGCCTCTTCTTCCTCTTTTTCCTTCTTCTTGAGCTCCTCGGCCTTCTTCGTTGCACCGTTGATAGCCTTCAGCATGATAAAAAGGATCAGGGCGATGATAAGGAAATTGATCACAGCCGATATAAATGCACCATAGGTGAATTCCACACCGTTTACGGTAAATGAACCACCGACTACCTGCATTACTCCGTTTTCATCCTTTTCAACGCCGCCTGTGAGCGCCGCTATGAGAGGGGTGATAAAGCTGTTGGTCAAAGCTGTAACGATATTTCCGAAAGCAGCACCTATAATGACACCGACGGCCATATCCATCACATTACCTTTCAGCGCAAACGCCTTGAATTCCTCCATAAATTTCTTCATAACACACCTCCTTGGTTTGAATATACCGGTCCGTGACCGTTTATACGAAGTATACTACTGAAGACTTATCCTGTCTACAGCTTCGAAGCCTTTCGTCTTCTTAAAGTTCATCCTGTGAACACAGGCTTCCACCGCATCGGAGGGGTCTATCTTCTCGAAATTCATATTATCAAAGCGCCCCCTCTCCAGCAGCACCGATACTATGGTCATCTCCTCATCCATACCGGTAGCGGTATTTAAGATATTATCCGTTGCATGGACTATCACCTTATCGACCGGCAGGAGTGCAAAAGAATCTCTTGCTACCCTTAATATCGAGCTGCACACATAATCCTGCACCAGCTCGTTATAAGCGCTTTTGGAAAGCTCCTTCTCCTTAAGGTTTCCTTTCGCATCAAGTACATACTCAAGCTCTGGTATGACGTCCTCGCTCTTTACTCCGAACTCAACCTCAAGAAGAGAAGGATCGTCGGTTCCCACTTCAAAGCCGCTCCCGTATTCCAGCAGATCATCAAAAGGTCTTTTTGCTTCCACTGCCTCAAGATAGGCGTCTGTATCGCCGGCAAGTATGCGTTTAGCCAGTTCTCCCTTTTCCTTATTCCAGTCTATGGGCTTATCGGCAACGGTATGAACCCTCTTCATGGCCTCTATCTGTGCCCTGTAAGCCTCGTAGGTTTCCTGTGCCTCCTTCAGCTCTTTGGAAGAAGCAGCCGCTGCCTTTGTATCGGCCTTCTTTTCGGCTTTCTCATCCTTGTCCTTACCCTTGCCTTTGAAGAGCTTCTTAAAAGCCGACTTCATATTGATGCTCTTTACATAGGAAACTCCCGTCCCGGGTATTCCTATCGATGTCGTAGTCCTGCCTGTGGTGGAAAAGCTCTGATGTATGCCCTTCTTACCTACGCTGACAGAAGCACTTTTCGTTCCCAGATTGAGCTTTACTCCGGGCAGGAGTTTGATGCTCTTTCGAAACCTCAGTCCCATATCGTATCCCCCTTTATTCTTTTGATATGGCGTTCCGCTTGCGGAACGCATGCGCCGAGCGCGGCTGCGAAGCAACAATTTCCTTTCGCGCGAGTGCGCATCCCCCCGGAGGGGTCTCTTTGCCCGACAGGGCAAAGAGGGCGCATCTTATGATACGCCCTCTTCCAATGACCTTTTAAAGCTGACTACAGATCAAAGCTTCGGGCCTGCTGCCACAAGTGCCTTACCTGCTTCGTTAGTCTCATATTTCTTGAAGTTCTTGATGAATCTGCCTGCCAGATCCTTTGCCTTCTCTTCCCACTCGGAAGCATTTGCATAAGTATCTCTGGGATCGAGGATCTCTGTTGATACTCCGGGAAGCTCGGTAGGTACTTCGAAATCGAAGTAAGGGATCTTCTTGGTAGGAGCGTTCTTGATGTCTCCGTTAAGGATAGCATCGATGATACCACGGGTATCGGGTATGGATATACGCTTGCCGGTTCCGTTCCAGCCGGTATTTACGAGGTAAGCCTTAGCTCCGCTCTTCTCCATCTTCTTAACCAGCTCCTCACCGTACTTGGTAGGATGAAGCTCTAAGAATGCCTGGCCGAAGCAAGCCGAGAAAGTAGGTGTGGGCTCGGTGATACCGCGCTCAGTACCTGCAAGCTTAGCTGTGAAACCGCTCAGGAAATAGTACTGGGTCTGCTCGGGTGTAAGTATTGAAACGGGAGGCAGTACTCCGAATGCATCAGCTGAAAGGAAGATAACATTCTCTGCAGCAGGGCCTGAAGATACGCCGTTCACGTTCTTTGCGATGTTCTTGATGTGCTCTATAGGATAAGAAACACGGGTATTCTCGGTTACGCTCTTGTCAGCGAAATCGATCTTGCCGTCAGCAGCAACGGTAACGTTCTCAAGAAGAGCATCTCTCTTGATAGCGCCGTAGATATCAGGCTCGTTCTCCTTGGACAGGTTGATGACCTTTGCATAGCAGCCGCCCTCGAAGTTGAATACGCCTTTGTCGTCCCAGCCGTGCTCGTCATCACCGATGAGGAGTCTCTTGGGATCGGTTGAAAGAGTGGTCTTACCTGTTCCTGACAGACCGAAGAAGATAGCTGTGTGCTTACCTTCCATATCGGTATTTGCCGAGCAGTGCATGGAAGCCATGCCGTCAAGAGGAAGATAGTAGTTCATCATTGAGAACATACCCTTCTTCATCTCGCCGCCGTACCATGTGTTCAGGATAACCTGCTCACGGCTTGTTACGTTGAACAGAACAGCGGTCTCGGAATTAAGACCAAGCTCCTTGTAATTCTCAACCTTTGCCTTTGAAGCGGTATAAACTATGAAGTTGGGCTCGAAGTTTGCTTCCTCCTCGGGAGTCGGCTTGATGAACATATTACGTACGAAATGTGCCTGCCATGCTACTTCCATGATGAAACGTACAGCCATTCTGGTATCGGCATTAGCACCGCAGAATGCATCAACTACATACAGTTTCTTGTTGGAAAGCTGATCAAGAGCGATCTTCTTGCAGGCATCCCATGCTTCCTTTGATGCTCTGTGGTTATCGTTGGGATACTCCTCGGATGTCCACCATACGGTATCATGAGCCTTCTCATCATCTACGATGAATTTGTCTTTGGGTGAACGTCCGGTATAGATACCTGTCATAACGTTAACCGCATCGAGTTCGGTGTTAACACCCTTGTCATATCCTTCCAGTGAAGGATCCATCTCGTCCTTGTACAGCTGCTCATAGGAGGGATTGTAGAAAATCTCCTGGACACCTGTAATGCCATACTTGCTTAAATCGATCTGTGCCATCTTTTTACTCCTTTTTTATTATTTTTCACCCCATGAAACATGGGAATTAACGTGTAACTCTCGGCGCCGAAAAAGCACCGTGACCATTATACACGATTTTCCGATAAAATCAAATATATTTTTTTATATCTTCGGCCGTGGTGATCTTTACATTTTTCTCGTCTCCCTCTATCACCGCAACATCCATTCCGTCCAGTACGGCGATCTCCGCAGAGCCGTTGATCTGAAGTATCCTATCCGGCAGCAGTGCTTCCAGCGCTTTTTTGAAGCGTTTGAGCCAAAAGGCCTCGGGAGCCTGTCCGGCCCTTAAGCTGTTACGATCCAGCAAAGCCTTTATCCTGCCGTTCTCACAGACATAAGTCGTATCTTTTACGGGTATTCCCGGCATCACTCCTTCATGCTCCCCAAGACCGTGAAGACAGCTGCCTATCAGTTCCGCACTCACAAAAGGTCTGGCGGCATCATGTATCAGCACCGCATCTTCATCCGTCACGGCTTCCATATCATTCAGCGCATTGAGTATGGACAGAGCCCTGTTTGCACCCGGTGCTGAAAAGCCCTCAACCCCGGCCATACAGGTTTCCCCTGCCGCTTCAGCGATGCGCTCTCTCCACTCTTCTTCGGCCACTATCCTGACACTGTCGATCTCCGGATGCTCTGTAAGCGCACGGAGCGCACGGATGACCATCATCTCTCCGCCCATGTCCATATACTGCTTCGGGATATCTCCCCCGGCCCTTAAGCCTTTTCCGCCTGAAAGAAGTACCGCCCTGTTCATATCAGAACTCCATATTCCTTATATGCTTTATGGTTTCGCTGTAATCCGTACTCTTTCCGAAGAGCAGCGTTGTGCCGAGGACAAAGCCTTTTACTCCAAGCGGCGCATATTCCTTTATCTTATCCGCACCGCAGGCTCCGTCCCAGTAGATATCGAAATTCAGTTCTTCCTTTATCTTAAGGAGCTCATCATATTTCTCCCTGACATAGGGCAGAAACATCTGGGACGCATTGCCGGGATTAACGCTCATGACCAGCACCTTCTCCACTATCGTTAGCATCATTCTTACTGTTTCCACGCTGGTCCCGGGGTTTATCGCTATCCCGGGTATCAGTCCCGCATCGATTATCTTCTGCAAAGTCGTTGATGGATGATATTCCGCTTCCGGATGGATATAGATGGTGTCACCTTTATGCAGCGAATCTATAAAGAGCTCTATCGTGTTATTGGGGTGCTCGACCATCAGGTGTACATCCAGCGGCAGCTGAGTTGCCCTTCTGATGTATTTAAGGTCGTTTAACGACATGGCGTAATTATGCACATATCTTCCGTCCATTATATCGATATGGAAAGAATCTATACCGGCCTTTTCCAGTTCATGTACTTCCCTGTTCAGATTTCCGAAATCCGCACACATCATCGATGCCATCAGTTCAAATCGCATTTTGTTTACCCCCTTTATCTTTATGTTTTAAGCCTGAAATCACTGTGATCAAGTGAAAAGTTCGGATTATAATAAGGATCTCCCGCTTCAAGTACTTCCTTCCACTTTTCCCTGAAACGCTCCGATTCCTCCTCATACCTCTCGGCATTTGCACCCTTATCATCAGCTCCCCTTGATACGGATTCATAATGATAGAGCTCTGCAAAAGGCGTGAACACGTTCAGATATCCCAGCTGCCTTAGTTTCAGGCAGAAGTCCACATCATTAAGTGATACCGCAAAGTCCTCATCCAGCCCTCCTGCCTCATCGTAAAGCTTTTTTCTGACCATCAGGCATGCGCCTGTAACAGCGGACACATCCTGGGCATAGCACAGCCGTCCCATATAACCCAGTATATCCCTGCCGTCCCGGTAGTGCGTATGTCCCGCAGTCCTGTGTGCCCCGAGTCCCAGAACTATGCCGGCGTGCTGTATCGTATCATCGGGATAGTACAGTTTTGCCCCGACCGCTCCCACATCGTCCCGCTGTGCATACATCAGCAGTTCTTCCATCCAGTTGATGCTTATCACTTCGGTATCATTATTTAAAAGCAGTATATATTCACCTTTGGCCTTCTTTACACCGGTGTTGCATATCTTTGAGAAATTAAAGGCCCCGTGGTACTCCGTCACCCTGATACGGCTGTCTTTCTTCAGTTCCTCATAATAATCGCGGATCTCCTGCCCCTTCGAATTATTCTCGACTATTATTATCTCATAGTTTTCATAAGTAGACTTTTCGCGTATGGAATCCACACATCTCTTAAGGTCTTCCCTGTGTTCCTTGTTCGGGATCACGATCGAGACAAGCGGCGTCTCCTTTATCTCATAACTCAGTCTGAATATGGTCTCAAATGCTCTTGTTGAAGTGATGCGGAAGTTTTCAAATCCCGCCTTCTTCAGATGATCCGCTACAGCTCCTTTGGCTGCATCTATGGCGTAGGTCTTGGCATTTATATTTGCCGCCACACTGGCCGGATGTGAGCGCCAGTAATACAGTATGCGCGGCACATGCACGATCTTTTTTGCCCGTGAGGTAAGGCGCAGTATCATATCATGATCCTGGCTGCCGTCATACTCGCTCCTGAACAGTTCGTCCCCGCCGAGCAGTTCCCTCTTAAATACGCTGAAGTGGCAGATATAGTTATTCGCTCTCAGATTGTCTATTGCAAAATCCGGCTTGAAATGCAGGACTATCATATGGTCTATATCTTTATCGCCTTTAAAGGTCGCCTCGTCACAGTAAAGATAATCGGCGTTGTCGCTGCATATCCTCTTCATATACTCATAGAGTACAGAAGGATGCAGTATATCGTCGTGGTCAAACAGCCCTATGTATTCTCCCGTTGCCAGCTTCACGCATTCGTTTGTATTTCCCGATATGCCGAAATTCTCTTCCAGCTTCTTATAAACTATGCGCTCATCCTGCGCCGCATACTCCCTGCATATCTCGCCGACATATCCGTGTGCGTCGTCCGAACCGTCCGCAAGGCAGAGCTGCCATTTTTTATAGGTCTGCGCCCTGACGGAATCGATCATCTCCCGCAGGTATTTTTCAGGCGTGTTATAGAGCGGCGTCAGTATAGACACGGTGATGTCCCGGTCAAATACATAAGCTTCCTCTTCCGCCCTCTTTTTTTCATCGGGAAAGCCTGCCGTTCCGAGCCTTTTCCTGACTCTGACTTCCACGGCCTTATTCTTCAGTTTTGCGTAAATGCCGCGAAGTGAACCGTATCTCTTTATCCTTTTTATATTCCGATCCAGACTGCTCTTCAGCTTTCTGGCAGGCGCACTCATCCTGTATATGCGGCTGTTTTCTATAATCTCAAGGCGTGCGGAAAGCAGACGGTTCTCTTCCTCCGCGAGCCGCCTGCGTTCTTCCATTTCCTTAACCTTTATCCGCTCCTTTTCATACAGCGTCTTTACATCGTTTTCCATATCGTCAACCTATTTTCAGCAGTTCTTCGGTCTTTGCGTAATACCGCCTTCCGCTCTCCGTATCCTTAAACTCAAACGCCAGATCCCAGGCTCCTTCACCGAAACTGTCCCTGTCGGGACGTATGCAGAAGCCCGAAAGCTGTATGTTCCTCTCATCCGGAAAGACATATCTCAATTCCGGTATATACTGCCCTTCAAGTTCGTAGGCCCTTAAGTCATTTCCGCGGTACAGGATCAGGCTCCTCTTATACCTGGCATTGTCAGCCCCTTCCATAAAGGCCCAGCCCCTGATCTCTATCACATCCTTCTCATCGGGATCCAGCTTTCTTCTGATCCCGCATTCATCTATATTTACCTTTATATTTCCGCAGCTTTTTCCGAACATGCTCTCCTGGAATACTTCAAAGCTCTTATCCCTGTACTGCCTGCTCTCCTGCCTGTTATAGGCATCCGCCGCAAACAGTGCACTGTCTTTCCTCAGATGTACAGGATAATAAGGATCTGCTCCGTAAGAGCCTTTATGGTTTTTATACAGCCTCATCCTCTCTGCGGCCAGCCTTTCCCACTTCCCCGTATCCTCCAGGTCATTGCCTCTTGAGACTGATTCGTCGTGATAAAGCCATATATCATTTCTCTGCACATTCCTGTAGCCTTTTTCAAAAAGCCTCATGCACAGATCAACATCATTATATGCCACTTCAAAGCTTTCATCAAAACCGCCGATCCCTGTGAACCTGCTCTTCTTTATCATCAGGCAGGCTGCTGTCACTGCCAGCATGTTCATCTGCGTCATTGCAAAGTTGAAATAAGGATAGGTATCTGCTCTTAAGCCCTGCAGTTTATGGGCCGGCCCCGTGATAAGGTTCGTCACTCCCGCATGCTGCAGGCTCCCGTCGGGGTAGAGCAGCTTTGCTCCCACTGCCCCGATACCCGCGGCAGCCGCCTGGCACATAAGTGTTTTAAGTCCTGCTGCATCGGAAAAATATGTATCATCATTCAGAAAAAGCAGGAAATCTCCCGCAGCTCTCTTTGCGCCCCTGTTACACATCCTCGCAAAGTTAAACTCCGCCTTCTTGTGGAGATACTCTATATTGCTTATATGCTTTGACTTCCGCAGTCTGTCAAAAAGATCCTCATAGGCTTTTTTATTCTTCTCGTCCGAACCGTTATCTACTATTACAAGCTCGATATCGGATATATCCGCATTGTCGTTCAGACTCTTTAAGCAGCGGGAGAGCATGGCGGGATGATCCTTCGTGGGAATGATAATGCTCAGTTTTCCGCTCTTTCCTTCCTCCCGGTATTTCTTTTTTAT
>JAIKYA010000024.1 GCA_024683645.1 Lachnospiraceae bacterium | reverse complement strand
AGCGCAAATCGCGCGATTCGCGCAATTCGCTCGAATTGATGGTTGGATTATCTCATGGAAGTGGTAAGATTATAAGGTGAGGATGATAAAAGATTTACAGAATGCTTACTAATCCAACAAGGAAAAGACATTTTCCCTCGGGAAACAGATTTCAGAAAAAAGAATTGTATGTTATAATATATTATATAGATGAAAAAGGTGGAAAGGAGAGTGAATAATATGTCGTCAAAAGACCAGATTAATAGAATAAAAAAAGGTATGAAGAAAGAAATAGATGCATTAAATAGTATGCCACCCCAAAAGGCAAAAAGACAGGCACAGGAAGCACTTATAGAAATTGGCGTAATCACCGAGAATGGAAAAGTGAGAAAACAGTATTCAGGGGGGTTTGTGAATGCATAAGTTCTCGAACTGTGTCATTGCTTATCATGGTTGTGACAGAAAAACTCAGGAGTATGTTATTACCGGTGGGGCATTTAAGAAAAGCAAGAATGCGTATGACTGGCTTGGTAATGGCATATATTTTTGGGAAAATGATGAACAAAGAGCCTTGGAATGGGCGAAAGATCTGAAGAAAAGAGGAAAGATAAGCGATCCGGCGGTAGTGGGGGCAATAATTGATATGGGGAACTGTTTAGATCTTACACAAAGAGAATCGGTGGAGCTTCTAAAGGTTGGTTACGAACTGTTATTGCTTAGAAGTGAACTAAGTGGAATAAGAATACCAAAGAATCATACGATTAATAAATTTGGTGATATTTTAGAAAGGGATCTTGATTGTGCTGTAATAGAGCAAATCCATGAGTGGACAGAGAAAGAAGACCTTGAGAAGTATGATACTGTCAGAGGAGTGTTTACAGAAGGTGGTGAAGTATATCCGGGTGCGAGTTTTGTAAATAAAACACATATCCAGATATGTGTTGTAAACCCTAATACCATTATTGGATGTTTTTTACCCCGTGCTAATTCAAGATAATTCTTAAATCCTACGGGATTTCCAACTAATACAAAATCCCGTGAACTTCCTGTAAAAAGTAGAAACCAGCAGTTTGGGGAAGCTAATGAAAAAAACAATTGCAGATAAAGAAAAAGAGAGCATTAAGAACGTGGAGGCCGCGGTATGGTACATAATCGCGGCTTTGCTGTTTATATATACGCTGTTCCTGATACTGAAGATAAACGGTGTATGGGATTATACTTCGAAGTACGGGATAGAGTATATCGCGGACGGGGAAGGCTACAACAGCGTGATGATGTGTTTTTTGCAAGCCCTTTTTGTAGAAACCTACATTTTTATTTTACAATAAACAGTGATGATGATAGACGGGGATGTGGAGACGACCTGGGGACTGCTGGAGAACTTCGAGCCGGGCAGTAATGTCTATATGAAGTTCAAGGCACCAAGGAGTATAAGCGAAGTGCGGATACTGAACGTGTCCTCCGTGGAGAGTGTGCCGATGGGGATACTGGTGTCGGCAGACGGGAAGGAATTCGCACAGTGCCCTTACACCATGAGCGTGGACGGACAGAAGAGTATATATAAACTGAACCGGCCTGCCGGCGGGGAGTACCTGGTATTTACCTACGGTAATGAAAATAGCGGACACTGGCCGATAACGGAGGTGGAGATATATGAGTAAGAAAACATCTTCGAAGGCGGCGGTAAAAGTTGATACAGGCTTTATGGTTTTTTTGCTGATCAGTGCACTGGTTGCGGTGGTTTTCTATAAGGACCACGGCGGGAACAACATACGTTCCGACGGACTGACCTATTATGCTTATTTTCAGCGGATTTTTCTGGACAGGAAGCTTGCGAATACAGGCATGATAGCATATCCCTGCGGAGCGCCGCTGCTGGAGCTGCCGTTTTTGCTGATTATGTGCCTGATATCTAAGATAGCGGGCTGGGAGATCGGAAACGGGCTGGCGCCACGCTTCCATGCCACGGTGAACTTCGCAGCTTTCACATATTGGGCGCTCGGGATCACGTTTATATACAGGCTGCTTCGTAAGCGGCATGGTAAGGGAGTGTCGCTGATAAGCTGCATAGCGCTGACGCTCGGCACCATGCTGCCGGAGTATGTGCTGGATATGAGCAGCTTCTCACATGTGTATGGGTTCTTTGCCTGTGCGGCCTTCTTCTGCTATATCGACCGGTACGAGGAAAAGCGTGGCGGGAAATATGTGATACTGCAGGATATGATGCTGGGACTGATATTGGGACTGTGTTTTGTCATCAGGAATACCAATATAGTCATAGGCGCGGCGTATCTGTTTTATAAAGTGACGGACATAAAGAGCTTTGGCTTAAGGCTTAAGAAAGTGATCGGACTGCGGCTGATACCGCAGATAGCGGCTTTTGCCGTGCCGGTAGGGATGCAGTTTGTACTGTGGAGGATAATGAACGGAGCCTGGGTGATCTACAGCTATGGCGGCCAGGGCTTCCCCTATGCGCTGAAGCCGCAGATACTGAGGGTGCTGTTTTCCGATGCCAAGGGACTGTTCATCTTCTGCCCCATACTGCTGGTAGCAATGATAGCAATGATCGCCTTCAGAAAAGACAATCCGGAGTACAGGGTATCGCAGTGGGTGATATTTGCGGCGGTGACATATTTTGTATCCGCCTGGTGGTGCTGGTGGCTGGGCACAGCCTACGGAGAGCGTATGCACTGCGATATTCTCTGCATCTTTGCACTGCCGCTGGCATCGTTTTTTGAAAACAGCTACGCGCTGCTGAAACGTTCCGGACGGACGAAAGCTGCGGGAACTGCCCACGCTGCGGTGGTGTTCTCGTATGTTGTATGCTGTTTCTTCGTAATCCTGAACATCATATGGTTCTACGGCTGCCTGGAGTGGAAGATCAGCCCGAACTTCGCTACCTGGTATCAGATGAAGAGCTATATTGGGGAGATACTGTGAGGTACGGGGGAGATAGTTGAGTAAATGTAAAATCACCTTGACATTTTTGGGAAAAGGATATACTATACTTTCATCGCAGGGAGTCGCCTGCATCTTTGTCTGTAAAGCCTTTGGGGGAGGCCTCCACGTTAGGGAGAATACCAAACTCAAAGGCTTATTAACCCTATAAGATGGAGAATATGTATGAAAGATTTTATTACCAGGAAGACAGCAATTCTTGTAGATGGCGGTTATTATAGGAAGAGAGCTGAGGCTATTTGGGGAAAGAGAAAGGCTGAACAAAGGGCAAGCGAGCTGGTGGCTTACTGTATGCTACATATTACGGAACCTGAGGACCCAAGGGACTTGTATAGAATCTTTTATTATGATTGCCCACCTATGAGCAGGATAATGAAGCACCCGCTTGATGGCACTGAAATAGATTTCACATCACTTCCGATGTCTAAATGGTCCAAGAAGTTTTATGAAGAGCTATCCACTAAAATGAAGATAGCTCTTCGAATGGGAGAATTAGCTGAGAGTGTTGCAAGTTTTAATTTGAAGCCGGATGCAATGAATTCTCTTTTAACAAAGAAGATTTCAGTAGATGAGTTATCGAAGGATGATTTTTATGTAGATGTGAAGCAAAAGGGAGTTGATATGAGGATTGGTTTGGATGCGGCCTCGATATCAGCGGGAAAGAGTGCTGATCAGATTATATTGATTGCAGGAGATAGTGATTTTTTGCCGGTTGCTAAGGCTGTTAGACGTAACGGCGGGGAGTTCATTTTGGATCCCATGAAACAGAACCCTAAAAAATCGTTGTTGGAGCATGTGGATTATATAGAAACCTTTACGGATAGAATGTACAGAAATAATGGAGCGATACAGATATGATAGATTTTACAACAGACAAAAGATTTAAAGACTTTCCCCAGTTTACCAAGCGTATCCCGCTTGCTATACCGCATATGCACGGGGATGAAATACACTTTGTGCAGGAGGCATATGATACGGACTGGGTCACTACTGTGGGACCGAACCTGAATGCATTGGAGGAAAAAGCTGCGGAGTATACGGGAGTGCCCTATGCCGTAGCACTGAGTGCGGGAACGGCGGCACTGCATCTGGCAATAAGGCTGGCTGCGCAGAAGCTGTACCATTCCAACAGCGGAGTGACTACTCCGGATGGGATGGGACCGGGCGGCAGCCTGCATGGCAGGAGAGTGTTCTGCTCGGATGTTACCTTTGCGGCCACGGTCAATCCGGTGATATATGAAGGCGGGGAGCCGGTGTATATCGATACGGAATATGATACCTGGAACATGGATCCCGCAGCGCTTAAGAAAGCTTTTGAGATATATCCCGATGTGAAGCTGGTGGTGCTGGTGCATCTCTACGGCACGCCGGCAAAGATGGACGAGATACGTGCCATATGTAAGGAGCACGGTGCGCTGCTGGTAGAGGATGCGGCTGAGGCTCTGGGCGCGACCTACAAGGGAGTGAAGTGTGGTGATCTCGGTGACAACGGAGTGATATCCTTTAACGGGAACAAGATAATCACCGGCAGCTGTGGCGGTATGTTCCTGACCCATGATAAGGAGGATGCAGAGCGCATACGTAAGTGGAGTACCCAGGCGCGTGAAGCGGCTGCATGGTATGAACACGAGGAAGTGGGCTATAACTACCGCATGAGCAATATAATAGCCGGCATAGTGCGCGGACAGTGGGAACATATAGACGAACATATAGCGAAGAAGAAGGAGATATTTGAAAGATATAAAGCCGGCCTTGCGGGACTGCCGCTAAGCATGAATCCTTATGATAAAGAGAATTCGGAACCGAACTTCTGGCTGAGCTGCATAATGGTTGATAAGGATGCGATGGCATGTCAGGTACGCGGTGACCGTGATGCGGCCTGGAACCCTGAGGACGGGAAGAGCTGTCCGGAAGAGATAATGGCAGCGCTCAAGGCTTATCATGTGGAGAGCAGACCGATATGGAAGCCGATGCATCTGCAGCCTATATACAGGAATAACGGCTTTGTAACTGCTGACGGCTACGGGCGCGGCAGGAGCAATGCATATATAGCTGATATGAAGTGTGCGGATATCGGTGCGGACATATTCCAAAGAGGCCTGTGCCTGCCGTCCGATATAGGGATGAGTGAAGAAGAGCAGGCTCATGTGATAGAAGTGATAAGGAGATGCTTCGGGCAGGTTTGATATGATCATCTTCCGTATATTGCATAAATTCCGTCAGATACTCTCCAGGCACCAGAAGGTGCGGATACTGGAGCTGGCGGTCATAATGATATTCGGGGCGTTTCTGGAGATGCTGTCGGTATCTCTGATACTCCCCTTTATTAAAGTGGTAATGAGCCCGGATACCGTAATGGAGAACCCGCTGATACAGCGGGTGTGCGGGCTGTTCGGGATCGGCAGTGCCAAGACTTTTCTTGTGTTTCTGGGGCTGGCGCTGGCCTGCATCTATGTATTCAAGAATGTTTTTCTGCTGTGGCAGATGCGGACGCAGAACCGCTTTGTTTCAAATAACAGGTTCATGGTGCAGCAGCGCCTTCTTCACAATTATCTGAGCAGGCCTTACGAGTATTTCCTCGGTGTGGATTCCGGGGAGGTGCTGCGTGTCATCAATGAGGATACGGCACGGACCTTTACGCTTCTGTCTAATCTGCTTTCGCTTTTTTCTGAGATGGTAGTATCACTGGTGCTGATCGGGACCGTTTTTGTGATAGCACCGGTAATGACTCTGATACTGGCGGGGATACTAATGGTGCTCCTGCTGCTTATCGTGCTGGTGCTGCGCCCTGCTCTGACAAAGGCAGGACTTGAGAATCAGGAATCGGGAGCCAGGATGAACCGGTGGATGCTGCAGGCGGTGCAGGGCATCAAGGAACTGAAGATCATGCGGAAGGAGAAGTTCTTTGAGGACAGCTATATGCGGGACGGCAGCAGGTATGTGAAGAGTGCCTACAACTACCTGGTCATGTCGCTGGTGCCGAGGTTTATGATAGAAGGCATATCCATGAGCTCTGTTCTGGTTATCATCTCGGTCATGATATACAGGGGAGCGGAGATGGAAGTGGTACTGCCCATGCTCTCGGGTATTGCCATGGCGGCTGTGAGGCTGCTGCCTTCCGTAAACAGGATATCGGAGAGTATGGCGGCTATGGCCTACGGCGAGCCGGCGCTTGATAAGATGATAGAGAACCTGCAGAGTGTATCGGCCTACGTGGATGATAAGGGCCGGGTGGAAGGCGAGGGCCGTATCGGCAGCCTGGAGAAAGGGATAGATCTGTATGAGGTGACTTTCCGTTATCCCAAGGGTGAGACGGATGTGCTTAAAGCTGCGTCGATGAGCGTGCGGAAGGGCATGTCGGTAGGTATCATAGGACCTTCCGGTGCGGGGAAGACTACTTCGGTGGACATCATGCTGGGACTGCTGCGGCCCGATAAGGGAGCGGTGCTGGTGGACGGGACGGACATCAGGCTTGATATGGATGGATGGCTTTCAGACATAGGATACATACCGCAGCAGATATTCATGCTGAGCGGCAATATCAGGGAAAATGTGGCTTTCGGAGTGCCTGCGGAGGAAGTGGACGATACAAAAGTATGGCAGGCTTTGAAAGAGGCGATGCTGGATGAATATGTAAGCTCGCTGCCCGACGGACTGGATACCGAACTGGGTGAGCGGGGCATACGTTTTTCCGGAGGACAGAGGCAGAGGATAGGAATAGCGAGGGCACTATACGGCGACCCCTCGGTGCTGTTTTTTGATGAGGCCACATCGGCACTTGATAATGAAACGGAGGCTGCCATCATGGACTCGATCAATCATCTGCACGGGAAGAAGACGCTGATCATCATCGCGCACAGACTGTCCACGATCGAAGGCTGTGACGCTGTCTACAAGGTCGAAGGCGGGAGGATAACAAGAGAGCGCTAGATGATTATCCGTCTTGAAAAAAGAGGCGTTAACGGGTATACTATCAGAGGCAGTATCATATACTTAAAGAGGAGGTAAGGGGAAATGAAGTTTTATATCTGTGAGCATTGCGGGAACATAATAACTAAGGTGAAGGATGCGGGAGTGCCGGTGATGTGCTGCGGACAGCCCATGAAGGAGCTGGTGCCGGGAGCAACTGACGGTGCTTTTGAGAAGCATGTGCCGGCAGTTACTGTGGAAGGAAATACGGTAAAGGTGCAGGTAGGTGAAGTGGAGCATCCGATGCTGGAGGCGCATTATATACAGTTCATCGCGCTGGAGACAAAGAGCGGCTGCCAGATCAAATACCTGAAGCCTGAGGAGAAGCCCGCAGCGGAGTTTGTGCTGGCAGGCGGTGACGAGGCTGTTGCGGTATACGAGTACTGCAATCTGCACGGACTGTGGGTGAAGGAGATCTGAACCGATGTTTAATCTTGACAAGTTTATCGGCGAAAATGTGACGATGCGGGAAACGAGCATGTTTCTCGATGATATAAAAGCTAACGAGCAGGATCTTAGGGACCGTATAGAAGGACAGCGTTTCCTGGTGATTGGAGGCGCGGGATCGATAGGTTCCTCGTTCATCAGAGCGATACTGCCGTTTAAGCCGGCGTCGCTGGTGGTGGTCGATACCAACGAGAACGCACTGGCGGAGCTGACGAGGAGGCTTAGAAGCTCAGGCGTGTATATGCCTGAGGAGTATATACCCTATCCCATGGATTACAGCTCGGCGGTATTTAAGAAGATGTTCATCAGCCACAAGGGCTTTGATGTGGTGGCGAACTTTTCGGCACACAAGCATGTGCGCTCCGAAAAGGACATATATTCGATAGAGGCGCTGATCACCAACAACCTGCTGCATGCGGCGAAGCTGCTGCAACTGTTGGAAAGATACCAGCCGAAGCATTATTTCTGCGTATCTACGGACAAGGCAGCCAATCCCGTGAATATCATGGGTGCGTCGAAGAGGATAATGGAAGATCTGATATTCTCGTATTCCGATGACTTCATGGTGAGTACGGCGCGCTTCGCAAACGTTGCTTTTTCAAACGGCTCGCTGCCTGACGGTTTTATGCACAGGATGCAGTATCTGCAGCCACTGTCAGCACCGCTGGATGTGAAGAGATACTTTGTGTCTCCCGAAGAAAGCGGGCAGATATGCATGATGGCCGGGATGCTGGGACTAAACCGCGAGATCTACTTTCCGAAGCTGGAAGAGAGCCAGATGATGAGCTTTGACGAGATAGCGGAGAAACTGCTGGCTGCAAACGGTTACAAGGCGCTGAAGTGCAAAAGCGACGAGGAAGCGATAGCAGCGGCTGCGGCGCTGAAGGCAGGAAGCAGGGAATATCCCGTGCATTTCTTTACCTCGGATACCAGCGGGGAGAAGCCTTACGAGGAATTCTATACCGATGACGAGAAGACAGACATGGAGACCTATAAGTCTCTCGGCATCATAAAGAGCAAGCCTGCGCCCAACAGGGAGAAGGTGCGCGAGATATGTCATGGCTTCGAGGAACTGTTCGATAAGCCGGATATGAAGAAGGAAGAAGTGGTGGATCTGATAGGCAGCTATCTGGAGAATTTTAAACATATCGAGACCGGCAAAGGGCTGGATTCGAAGATGTAAATTAAAGCCTGCCGGCGGCTCTGTGAAAGATCTGTGAAGCTTTGGACAGAGTCGTTGACAGGCATATTGTTTTGAGATACAATACATATAATTGAATAATACACGGAGAAGTGAATCGGAGAGGTGAGATGATGAGTGTATGTCGGGATATAAAGACCGGCGGGATTGACCTGATACATCACATGGTATATACTCAAAACAAGGGAGGAAATGCCATGACAAAGATGGAAAGACGACAGACAACAAAGGTGTTTATGAACGGGAGAAGTCAGGCGGTTCGCATTCCTTTGGAGTTCCGTTTTGAGGAAGAGGAGGTCTATGTGAATAAAATCGGAGATACATTGATGCTGACGCCGGTGAAATCTCTGGCAGAGACCATGAGAAAAGGGATAGAACTGATCCCGGATGACTTTTTTGAGGATGGAAGGCCTGATGAAATTCCGACAATAAGGGAGGAACTGTAATGTATATGCTTGATACCAATGCGATCATTATGGCCATTAGACACCCGGAAGGAAAGCTGCTTGCACGCATGGAAAAACACATTGGAAAGGATCTCTGCATATCTGTGATCACTCTTGGGGAGATGGAGTACGGTGCAAAGAAGAGCAGAGATCCGGAAAAAACAAGGCTTGGGATATATCAGTTTCTTGCGGGGATTCCCGTCCTGGATTTTGATACCGGAGCAGCAAGGCATTTTGGTGATATCTATGGGGATCTCGAGATGAAGGGAATGCGTATAGGTGATAGGGATACCATGATAGCGGGACATGCCAGGTCTCTGGGGTACACGGTAGTTACAAACAATGTCGGCGAATTCTCAAGGGTAGAAGGCCTGATGATTGAGGATTGGAGCGTGTGAAAGGGGACGGTGTATGACCATAAGCGACAGGATATTCGAAAGGCTGAAGCAGCTGGGTTTGACACAGAAAGAGTTCTCTGAGAAAACAGGGATACTGCAGAGCACGATCAGTGAGTGGAAGAAAAAAGGGACCAACCCATCATCGGATAAGATACTTATCATCTGCAGGGTGCTTGATATTTCACCGGAGTGGCTGTTGTCGGGAGTGGATCCGGCTGCAAGCAGGGGACGGAATCAGAAATACTATGTTGTCGATGTAAATACAGATACCGGAGAACTGGTGGCCGGCTTCAACCGGCTGGAGAAGGCACAGCGGGACAGGATACTGGGGTATCTGGCGGCATTTGGGGAGATGGGAGAAACTACAACGGTAAGGAGTGGAAAAAGTATTATGACGACTAGAAAAAGTATTGATAAAGATACGCCGTTATCGAGTGAACAGCTTGAAATGCTCGAAAAGGCGGAAACGTTGCCGATTGTATATGATGAAGATTCCCCGGAATTGTTTGATGGTGAATTGGCTGAGTTTAAACGTATAGCCGATTCGAAGAGATCAGGGGAATGAAAGGTTGACTGGGAGTTTATAGCCTGTTGCCGATGTGTGATAACGGTGGTATAATGCAGAAAGTGGTATTGAGAATAAACCGATGTGAGGTGTAATAATGTTAAACGGAAGCAATATACTGGTGACCGGCGGGACCGGATCCTTCGGGCATCATTTTGTGGAATATGTGCTGGAGCATTATAAGCCGAAGCGGCTGATAATCTACAGCAGGGATGAGTACAAGCAGTTTTTGATGAGCAACAGATATAAGGAGCACAGGGACGTGCTCAGGTTCTTCATCGGTGACGTGAGGGATGAAGGCAGGCTCAGGATGGCCATGAAGGACGTTGATTATGTGATACACGCGGCAGCGCTGAAACAGGTGCCGGCCTGCGAGTATAATCCTATGGAGGCCATCAAGACCAATATCAATGGTGCTACAAACGTGATAAATGCTTCTCTTGCCTGTGGTGTGAAGAAGGTAGTGGCGCTGAGTACCGACAAGGCGGTCAATCCCGTGAATCTCTATGGCGGGACTAAGCTGGTGAGCGATAAGCTGTTCTGTGCAGCCAATGCCTACGGCGGAGAGAACGGCACCAGGTTTGCGGTTGTAAGATACGGTAACGTGGCGGGAAGCCGCGGCAGCGTGATACCATTATTCAATTCCCTTGTGGAACAGGGGGCGAAGGAGCTGCCGATCACGGATTTCCGTATGACACGTTTCTGGATAAGCCTGGAGCAGGGCGTGGAACTGGTGATAAAGGCATTGGAGGAAGCACGCGGAGGTGAGACCTTCATTTCCAAGATACCTTCCTTTAAGATAACGGATCTGGCAGAAGCAATGTATCCGGGGTATGCTGTTAAGGAAGTGGGCATACGTGAGGGTGAGAAACTTCACGAGATAATGGTGACAAGGGAAGACTCGCTGCATACTTACGAATATGAAAAGCATTTCATTATTTACCCGCATTATGACTGGTGGAGGGATCGTGATCTGATCCCCGGCGGAAAGCTCGTGGCACCGGAGTTTGAATACAGTTCGGGAACGAACAGCGAGTGGCTTAGTGTGGAGCAGCTGCGCGCGAAGCTGAAGACGGATCTGGATGAACATTGATATCTTATCCTGAACGAGGGATATGAATAAAGGAGGTATTTAAAATGGCTAACAAATACGCGGGGACAAAAACTGAAAAGAATCTTGAGGCGGCTTTTGCAGGTGAATCACAGGCAAGGAATAAGTATACTTATTTTGCTTCAAAGGCGAAGAAAGAGGGCTATGAGCAGATAGCGGCGCTCTTCTTAAAGACTGCCGACAATGAAAAAGAGCATGCAAAGCTGTGGTTCAAGGAACTGAACGGCATAGGCAATACCGAAGAAAACCTAAAGGCAGCGGCTGACGGCGAGAATTACGAGTGGACCGATATGTATGAGGAGTTCGCGAAGACCGCTGAAGAAGAAGGCTTTACCGAACTGGCAGCAAAGTTCAGGGGCGTGGCTGCGATAGAGAAAGCACATGAGGAAAGATACCGTGCCCTGCTTAAGAACATTGAGATGCAGGAAGTATTTAAGAAGAGTGAAGTGAAGGTATGGGAGTGCCGCAACTGCGGACATATCGTTGTAGGTACTGAGGCTCCCGAGGTATGCCCTGTATGTGCGCATCCGCAGGCGTATTTCGAGGTACACGAGGAGAACTATTAAGCGGAGGAAAAGATCCTTCGGAACGGCGCCCTCAGAATGATGGGAAGAGGTGACAAGCGGAGCAGCATTTGCAGTGTCATCCTGAGAGGAGTGGATGATCTGAGAGAAGATTAGGAGGGTTACGAAATGGCAGAGATGAACACAAAAGCAATGTTTAAGCTGTCTTACGGACTGTTTGTATGTACGGCTAAGCAGGGAGACAAGATGAACGGCTGCATCACCAACACCGCCATACAGGTGGCGTCGGAGCCGAACCGCATCTCCATTGCGATCAACAAGGCAAACTACACCCACGATATGGTGAAGGAAACGGGAATGTGCAATATCTCCGTTATCAGCAATGATGCGAAGTTTGAGCTGTTTAAGCATTTCGGTTTTCAGTCCGGCAGGGACGTTGACAAGTTCGGGGCAGATTATCCCGCATCGGATTATGCGATCGCCGAGAACGGGATACCCTATATAACTGCAGGAACGAATGCGTATTTCTCGCTGAAGGTTGAGAGTACCGCAGATCTGGGATCGCACACGCTCTTTATCTGCGAGCCGGTATTCATGACTGTGCTTTCCGATACTTCTTCCTGCACTTACGAGTATTATCAGAACAACATCAAGCCGAAGCCCCAGGCTG
This sequence comes from Lachnospiraceae bacterium, assembly GCA_024683645.1. Lineage (GTDB taxonomy): Bacteria > Bacillota > Clostridia > Lachnospirales > Lachnospiraceae > NK4A136. The sequence continues at coordinate 7,771 of JAIKYA010000024.1, read as the reverse complement.
TAGGCACCACCCCCAAGGGCGAGACCATCTGGCGCTGCACGATCTGCGGCTACGAGTATGTGGGCGAAGAACTGCCCGACGACTTTATCTGCCCGATCTGCAAGCATCCGAAAGCAGATTTTGAAAAAATAGTCAGATAAATTTTATCTTGCATTTTAGCTGCAGGTCTGCTAATATGGAAAAGTCCTGCTAAGGACAAAGTGAATAAAGTATACCAAAGGCGGTACTGAAACGGCGTGTGTGCGTGCGTTTTGTATCGCCTATTTTTTCAAAACAAGGAGGAATCAAAATGTCTTACGTAGATGAAGTGCTTGAAAAAGTAAAAGCAAAGAACCCTGATCAGCCTGAATTCCTTCAGGCAGTGACTGAAGTTCTCAACTCTCTCCGCCCCGTAGTGGACGCTAACGAGGAGCAGTACAGAAAGCTTGCTATCCTTGAGCGTATCACAGAGCCCGATCGTCAGATCATGTTCCGTGTACCCTGGGTTGATGACAACGGCCAGGTGCAGGTAAACAGAGGTTTCCGTGTACAGTTCAACAATGCTATCGGACCTTACAAGGGAGGTATCCGTCTGCATCCTTCGGTAAACCTTTCGATAATCAAGTTCCTCGGTTTCGAGCAGGTATTCAAGAACAGCCTTACCACACTGCCTATCGGCGGCGGCAAGGGCGGTTCCGACTTCGATCCCAAGGGCAAGAGCGACAATGAGATAATGAAGTTCTGCCAGAGCTTTATGACAGAGCTGTACAAATATATCGGCGCTGACACTGATGTTCCCGCAGGTGATATAGGAACAGGCGCAAGAGAGATCGGTTTCATGTTCGGCCAGTACAAGAGGATCCGCGATCTGTATGAAGGCGTGCTTACCGGCAAGGGCCTGACATACGGCGGTTCACTCGCACGTACCGAGGCAACAGGTTACGGTCTGCTTTACCTCACCCAGGAGCTGATGAAGTGCCACGGCGAGAGCATGGAAGGCAAGCTGGTAGCTATTTCAGGTTCCGGCAACGTTGCTACCTACGCAGCACAGAAGGCTCAGCAGATGGGTGCAAAGGTTGTGACACTTTCCGATTCAACAGGCTGGATCTACGATCCCGAAGGAATCGATGTTGCACTCCTTAAGGAAGTAAAGGAAGTGAAGCGTGCACGTCTTTCCGAGTACGCTGCTGCAAGACCTTCGGCTCAGTATCATGACAAGAAGGACGCCAATGATCACGGCGTATGGAATATCAAGGTTGATATAGCTCTTCCCTGCGCTACGCAGAACGAGCTGAACCTCGATGATGCAAAGGCACTGGTTGCCAATGGCGTAAAGGCTGTATGCGAAGGTGCCAACATGCCGACCACTCTGGAAGCTACCGAGTATCTGCAGGCTAACGGCGTATGGTTCGTAGGCGGCAAGGCTGCTAATGCAGGCGGTGTTGCTACCTCCGCTCTGGAGATGAGCCAGAACTCCGAGAGACTGTCCTGGTCCTTCGAGGAGGTTGATTCCAAGCTGCAGGGTATCATGGTAGGTATCTATCATGCGATCGATGATGCTGCAAAGAAGTACGGCAAGGAAGGCGACTATGTTGCAGGTGCAAACATCGCCGGCTTTGAGAAGGTCGTAACAGCTATGATAGCACAGGGCGTTTGCTGATAAGATCGAACAATGTGAATGTATGGAAAACCACGGGGACGGACCTCGTGGTTTTTTCGTGGAAAAAACCATGAGGTCCGTCCCCGTGGTTTTCCCATGGTTTTCACGGCTTGACCGTGATGATGCGGTGATGTAGAATAGTGGGGATGTAAAAGAGCCTGTAAGGAGAAAGCATGAAGGCGTGGGTATTACATGACATTGGAGATATAAGGTTTGAGAATGTGCCGGACCCCGAACCGAAAGAGGGCGAGGTACTGCTGGCCGTAAAGGCGGCCGGTGTCTGCGGTTCGGATGTACCGAGAGTCTATAAGACCGGGGCGCATAAGATGCCGCTCATTCCCGGACATGAGTTTGCCGGTGAAGTGCTTGCTGTCGGCAAAGCTGCAGATAAGGCTCTGATCGGAAAGCGTGTGGGAGTGTTCCCACTGATACCCTGCAGAAAGTGCGGACCCTGCAGGGATGGACAATACGAGATGTGCAGGGATTATAACTATCTAGGATCACGCTGTGACGGTGCTTTTGCCGAATATGTATGTGCGCCGGCCGGGAACCTGATAGAGCTGCCTGAAGGAGTGACATTTAAACGGGCGGCTATGCTGGAACCTATGGCTGTGGCTGTTCATGCTCTGCGCCAGGGGATATACGGGCACGTGGGAGTACGGAATATAGCGGTGTGGGGGCTGGGCACCATAGGCAGCATGCTGGCGGCATTCCTGTATTCAAACGCCCGCTGGGAGAAGCTGATCGTTATAGGAAATAAAGAAAGCCAGAGAGAGCGCCTGAAAGAGCTGGGTTTGTCAGGAGTGGGATATATTGACAGCCGTGAGTGCGATCCGGCCGAAGTAATAAAAGAAGAATGCGGCGGCGCAGATCTGATATTTGAATGCGTCGGCAGAAATGAAGTGCTGAGCGGCTGCGTGGATGCGGCTGCACCCGGAGGATATGTTGTGACCGTCGGAAACCCGGCTTCGGATATGACGCTGGACCGGGATACATACTGGAAGATACTGAGGAATCAGCTGACGGTAAAGGGCACGTGGAATTCAAGTTTTACCGGGGATGAAAATGATGACTGGCATTTTGTGATCAGGGCCCTGGAGAACAGGGATATAAATGCCAAAGCATTTATAAGTCACCGTTTTGGCCTGGAAGAGCTGGACAGAGGACTCATGCTCATGCGGGATAAGACGGAAGATTACTGTAAAGTGATGGTTACACCTTAATGAAGGTTGACTATAGAGGAGGCGAGAAAAATGAAAAAGTTTATTACGATGTTGACGGTGATGATCATGGGATGTTTGCTGCTTGCAGGCTGCGGCGATCCGGGATATATGACCGCTGCGGAGCTGGAGGCTGAAAATACCCGCCTGCAGGGAGAAGCGGAAGCGCGTCTGAAAGAGCAGGAAGCGAAGGCTGAAGCTGAAAGAGAGAAGCAGGCTGAGGAGGCGGCAGCAGCCAATGCCGAAAAGAAAGCTGAGCTCGGGATCACGAGCGATATATATGCGGATATAATCATCAAGGATTACGGTACCATAACGGTGAAGCTTGATTTCGATGCAGCACCTTTGACTGTGGCAAACTTCATGAAGCTGGCAGAGAGCGGCTTTTACGACGGGCTTACTTTCCACCGTATAATGAAGGGCTTTATGATGCAGGGCGGCGACCCGCTCGGTAACGGCGGAGGCGGATCCGACGAGAACATCATAGGTGAGTTTGAGTCCAACGGCTATCATAATCCAATAAGCCATGTGCGCGGGGTTATATCAATGGCCAGGGCGAATGACCCCAACAGTGCTAGTTCGCAGTTCTTTATCGTTCATCAGGACAGCACTTTTCTGGACGGAAACTATGCGGGCTTCGGTATGGTGACAGAGGGCATGGATGTGGTTGATGCGGTATGTGAGGTGGCCCAGCCCGTTGACGACAACGGCACCATACTCGCAGAGGAACAGCCGGTTATAGAGAAGATAGTGATACGTAAGTAAATGGTTTTTTCATCAGCGGTTTTTTTGTGGATATTCTTACCCCTTGTATTTGCGGGTAATCTGCTGACAGGGAAGAGGCTTTCAAACCTCTTCCTTTTGTTGGCAAGTCTGTTTTTCTATGCCTGGGGCGAGCCTCTGCTGGTGGTTCTCATGATCTTTTCGGTGATCTGGAACTATCTGGCGGGGCTGCTCATTGAAAACTGCAGACATAAGAAGACCGTCCTTTTTTTGGGAACAGCGGTAGATCTGCTGCTCCTCGGATACTATAAATATGCGGGATTCCTGCTAAGGAGCATCAATACGGTGAGCGGTGCCTCGTTTGAGGTTCCGGATATCGTGCTCCCCATAGGGATCTCGTTTTTTACTTTCCAGGCCATATCATATATCGCGGACGTCTACCGCGGCAGGGTAAAGGCGTCGAAGGATCCGCTGCCGGTGGCTGTGTATATCTCTTTTTTTCCGCAGCTGATAGCCGGACCCATCGTGCAGTATGCTGATGTAGAGAAACAGCTGCGCGAGAGGAAGATGACGGCGGAGGGCTTTGCACTCGGCTTCAGACGCTTTATATACGGACTCGGCAAAAAAGTGCTGATCGCCAATGTGCTGGCAAAATGCGCGGATGCCGTATTTGACCACGGGGCTGCCGGCGTGGGAATGCTGCCGGCCTGGATCGGCGCGCTGGCGTATACTTTTCAGATCTATTATGATTTCTCCGGCTACTCGGACATGGCATTGGGACTCGGGCAGATGTTTGGCTTTAAGTTCCCGGAGAACTTTAACTATCCCTATCTTTCAAAGAGCATCACGGAATTCTGGCGGCGCTGGCATATGACGCTCGGCGCGTGGTTCCGCGAGTATGTCTATATACCGCTAGGCGGCAACAGGAAAGGAAAGGCGCGGACTTATGCGAATCTGTGGATAGTGTTTTTTCTGACCGGGCTGTGGCACGGCGCTGATCTTTCTTTTATTCTATGGGGGCTTTACCACGGAGCGCTTTCGTTTATCGAGAGACTCGGGTTTAAGAAAGTGCTTGATAAGAGCAAAGTGCTGTCGCGTTTGCTGTGCTTTACGGCGGTCTGCATCGGCTGGGTGCTCTTCCGCGCGGAGAATACGGCGGAGGGGCTGGCGATGATAGCGGCGATGTTTACACCTGCTGAAGGTATGAAGCTGTGGGAGCTCGGAGATATGAAGACTGCGGTGATCGCGGGCTGTGCAGTCATCGGCAGCGGCGTGATGCAGGCGCTGGTGCCTGCGAAACTGAAGGCACGGTACAGAGAGTCGGTGCTCGAGGCGTTTGTGTGCGCGGCGGTGCTGTTTTTCTGCCTGGCGGCACTGGCAGGAGCAGGATATAATCCCTTTATTTATTATCAGTTTTAAGTGCGGACTGAGAAGATCAGCCGGCTTTGGAGGATGATATTCCTCAGCGGGGACGGCGGCAGATAAAGGAGCACGGCAAGAAAAAATGTCTGCCAAAGAGCAGTAAAACAGGGAGTTTGCGGGCTTAAGGATAAGGGCAAAATGAAAAAAACAAAGCAGATAATATTCATATTGCTGTTTATATGCGGGATAGCGCTGCCTGTGCCGCTGTGGGCGGTCGTGGGGCCCTACTTTGACAAGGAAGGCACGGAGAACCGCACCCTTGCAGGGAGGCCGGAGTTCTCAGCGGAAAACTACGGTAGTTTTGCGAAGGAATACGAGGCTTATTTCAATGATCACCTTCCCTTCAGGGAGGAGCTGATCGGCATGGAGGCGATGACGGATTTCCTGCTGTACAAAAGCTCAAGTGACAGGGTGATCGCGGGAAAGGACGGCTGGCTCTTCTATTCGGCAAAGAATGACGGTGATCCGCTGAAAAACTATACGGGCGATGACCTGTTGTCGAAGTCGCAGCTTAAAAGCATAGCAGAGAAGCTCGGCAAAGTGGACGAATATATGAAATCCCGCGGCGGAAGGTTTATACTTTTTATAGCACCGAACAAGGAGCGGGTGTATTCCGAATACATGCCGGAGAAGTATGGTGCGCCTGCTGAGCAGAGTGCGGTGACACAGCTGATAGCCTATCTTGAAAAGAATACCGATGTGGAGGTGATCTACTGCCTGGATGAGCTGCTGGAGGCAAAGGAGGGCTGCACAGATCCGCTTTACTATAAGACGGACACACACTGGAACCAGCTTGGGGGGTATGTCGGGAGCAGGGTGCTGCTGCAGGCGCTGGATGTGGAACTGCCCAAGCTCGGTGACGGCGCGGAATACAGAGTGAGCGGTCAGAGCAGCGGCGATCTGGCCAGATATCTGCATCTGGAGTGGATGTTCGGAAAAGCCGACAATGAATATGAAGTAAAAGGATATGAGAATGTGCATGACAACAGGAAGATATGTCTGTACGTGGATTCCTTCTACGCACTGATGCTTGAACAGGTGAAATCCTGCTTTGAAGATATGAAGGGGATACATTTTCAGAATTTTAAAATGAAGGATATGCTGGAATACGATCCGGATATCTTCGTATATGAGTGTGTGGAACGCTATCTGCCGCAGCTGGTATTTTTGGATACGGAAGGACTGTAGGCTGTCAGGCGGCGGGCGTTTAAGCGTGAGAGCAGACTGCGCTGAAGAAAGGATGAGTTGAGTTGCGATGGAAAAAGAGAGGCTGACAGGGTATTTTGAGAAGCTCGGGCTTGCCATGACGGATAATCAGGCGGAGCAGTTTCTACTATATAATGACCTGCTGCTTGAGTGGAACTCGTTTATGAACCTTACGGCGATCACGGAGCCGCAAGATATCATGATCAAGCATTTCGCAGACAGCTGCGCGCCGCTTTTTACAGAGGGTGTGAGTTTTGATAAGGAAGCCGGGCTCATAGACGTGGGAACAGGTGCGGGGTTCCCGGGCCTGCCGTTAAAGATCATGTGCCCGGAGCTTAAGGTGACCCTGCTGGATTCACTTGGCAAGAGAGTGAAATTCCTTAATGAAGTAATAAGCAGGCTTGAACTTAACGGGATCACGGCGATCCATTCGCGTGCGGAAGACGGCGCACATGATAAGAAGCTGCGGGAGCAGTTCGGGGTGGTCGTTTCCAGAGCTGTGGCCGGAATGAACATACTCGCCGAATACTGCCTTCCCTTTGTAAAAAATGGCGGCAGCTTCATAGCATACAAATCGGAAGAATTCTTAAGTGATGCTCCCGGTTCCGAGCGGGACGCATGCTTGAATGCCCTGAAGATACTGGGGAGCGACAAGCCGGAGGTCGTAGAATACACGCTTCCGGGGACTGACTACAGACGCTGCCTGGCTGTGATCCGCAAGACCGGGCCGACACCGGCCAAATATCCCCGCAAAGCAGGAACACCAAAATCCTCACCGCTATGATATCATGACTGCCTTTCGAAAAAGAGGCAAAGAAGTCACCCGCCAGGCGGCCGGAAGGTGACTGCATTTCAGAAAAGTTTCAAAGCAGTCAACCACCAGACGTCAGAAGATTGACTGCATCTCAGAAAACAGCCGAAGCAGTCAACCGTCAGTCGGCAGGAAAGTGACTGCATCTCAGAAAAGTGCCGAAGCAGTCAACCACCAGTCGGCCGGGAGGTGACTGCATCTCGGAAAAGAGCCGAAGGAGTCACCCGCCAGGCGGCCGGAAGTTGACTGCATTTCAAAAAAACAGCCGAAGCAGTCAACCGGGGAGCGCGTCGAGCGCAGGAAGATCCATTCCCGCCTTAACTGATAAGAATCCGGGCGGAGAGAGATGTCAAGCCTGCGAAGCACCGCGAAGCGGCTCGGGCTTGACAGGCCGGGACGCATGGATATAATGAACCGCCAGCGGGAATGGACATAAGCAGCCAATACAGGTGGCCGGAAGGTGACTGCATTTCAGAAAAGTTTCAAAGCAGTCAACCACCAGACGACCGGAAGGTGACTGCATCCCGGAAAAATGGCAAAGCAGTCACCCGCCATGCGACGGAGAAGTGACTGCATCTCAGAAAAGTGCCGAAGCAGTCAACCACCAAATGTAAGAAGAGTGACTGCATCTCGAAAAAAAGCCAAAGCAGTCACCCATCAGTCGGCAGGAAAGTGACTGCCTTTCGAAAAAAAGCCGAAGCAGTCAACCGGGGAGCGCGTCGAGCGCAGGAAGATCCATTCCCGCCTTAA
>JAIKYA010000190.1 GCA_024683645.1 Lachnospiraceae bacterium | reverse complement strand
TCCACTATCTGCCTGTTTTCCGAGAGGGCCGAGAGAAAAAGTATCGGGATATCCGCCTTCGCCTTTATCTCCCGGCACAGTTTAAGCCCGTCCGTATCCGGCAGCATGATATCCAGGACCACCATATCCGGCTCTTTCGATTTAAGCAGCTCCATGCAGCTTTTTCCGTCCGCTGCCTGAAACACTTCATAGTCCTCCATCTCCAGCGCCTCGGTATTGATCTCCATTATGTGGGGATTGTCCTCCACAAGCAGTATCTTATATCCCATGTTTTTCTCCTTCCGCCGGGATGGTAAAAGCAAATTTCGTCCCTTCCGGCCCCGTTGATACCAGTTCCATTGTACCGCCGTGCATTTCCACGGTTTCCCTGCATATGGCAAGTCCCAGCCCGTTTCCTTCTCCGGTGGTAAAACCTTTTTCAAAGATGTGGGGAAGCACATCTTCCGGTATCCCGCAGCCCGTATCCCATACCAGGAACACTCCGGCATCATCTTCTTCAGCGGTTTCTATAATGATGGTCCCATCTTTTGTATGACGGCTGGCGTTTGCTATCAGATTGATCAGCACCTGCAGCAGGAGTTCATGATTTCCGTGTATCTTACGTGAGTATCCGTCCTTTATCTCAAGCGTATTCCCGTTCTTTAAACATACGGGTGTCATGACTGAGACTGCATTCTTTAAGAGTTCCGTCACATCCACAGCTCCCATTTTCGTTTTCCTGTCTCTGTTGTAGGTATAGTCCATAAGCCTGTTGACTATAGCTGCCAGTCTCTCTGATTCATCCTTTATGGTGTTAAGGCGCTCACTCACTTTTTCCGTCTCACCCTTTTTTTCCAGTTGAAGCTTCGACAGCTGTGCATAGCCGGAGATCACGGTCAAAGGGGTTTTCAGTTCATGCGCCACCATCCGCAGGAAATCCCTGTTCATGTCATTGACTTTTTCAAGAAGCCTTGTCTTCTCCCTCTCCTGCTCCAGCGCCAGCATCTTCTTCTCTATCCTGCCGTTGATGACAACTGCCAGCAGCATCAGGCATAATACCATTGCCATCGGCATGATGCCGAAATGATTGACCATCTGATTGCTGCCTGTAGCTGCCCCCTCTATGATCAGCATGACCACAAAGATGCCCACGGCTCCGAGGCTTATCATATCCGTTCTGTCCGCTTTATGCTCCTTTGTAAAATATCTGCAGAGTGCGTATATGCTCCAGATAAGAAAGGGAATGCAGGAATAATATGAAATATGGCAAAGTGCCACGAGCGCTTTGGTATCCAGCAGCCAGTGCAGACAGGTCAGTATCGTGAAGAGGGCGGTCATTATATATGCGGTCTTTTTCCCTATGGCTTTCGGGAAAAAGGCATAAAGCAGGTAGATAGCGGAGGCCGGTATCAGCGATACATCCAGCACCACTACCCTGTATTCCCAGTAAAAACTGTAGCCGGGATCCAGCATATATTCTGCGAAGAAATACTGGTTTCTTAAGGCTATCACCAGACAGCACAAAGTCAGAGCCATGAATTCACGGCTCTTCTGTATGGAGCCCGTGAGCATGAACCAGAACATAAGGAATATCAGTCCTCCGCCGATAGTCAGGGACCAGGCTGCTATCCCGCGGCGGTACTCATCGATATTCTCAGGCGTACCTATATAGGTTGTCTGTACGAAACCTCCGTCATTATGAACATAATTGGAATACTGATATATGATCTCTATCTCTCCCGTATCACCGGAATACATCGGGTAAGTCATATAGCGGCTCTTGGGGACTGCCTCCCCGGGATCCTCCGAAACATAGCCGACATTCAGGACTTCCTGGCCGTTAACAAAGACGCGGGTACCGTAATCCACTGAAAATCCGCAGATAGACAGCCACTGCTTCGGCCCGGTCACAAGCCGCATCCTGTAGGTTCCCAGATTGACATTGCGCTGGCATTCATTATCCGGTACCGGTGCGCTGTCTTCATCCTCGAAATCCGAAGGCATATAAAGAACTCCCGGGAAACAGTCCCAGTTATTTACGAGATGATATACTTCATGGCTAAAGTCGTATCCCCTGATATCCGCATATCCGTCTTCATGCCCGATGATAGGGATATCTGTATTGAAACGTCCTCTGCAGAGTATGAAGAATACAGCCATCAGGACAAGTACAAGCGCGGGGAGCAGGCATTTTTTCAAGATCCGGTGCTCCTTTCGACAGATTTCTATTTTGTATTTTACCTTAATTAAGACAAAAAAAGAACAGCCTTGCATAATTGTAAGGCTGTCGCACAACACCCTGATCCCGTATGGAGCAGCCAGACAGAAATCTACTGTCATAAGTTATCGCTTAGGCAACACAATTTGGGGGCAGCGCCGAATGGCGCTGCCCCCTGTTTCTCATACTGTGACGACTATGTCGCGTCTTATGTATTCCTGTGTTTTTCTTCCGTCATTATTGATTATCATTTCCCTGTTTCTGTTTCTGGAAACGAAGAGTGCGGAAAGCCGCATGCCCAGCCTGTTGGTCTCGCATTCGTTAAGTATGCTGCGGCTGATGTTCACCATAAAGCCATCGCCTTCCTCGTTGATGGCCAGCTTGCCGAGGCGTTTCTTTCTTCCGTCAGGGCAGATGCTGTAGATCTCAGCCATGCCGAATAAATATACCAGCCCGGCGTATACGGCAGCCAGTCCTGCAGCAGATCCGGCCGTCACTGCTCCGGCTTTGGCTATCTTTACGGCTTTCTCCTTCCATACCGCCCCTCCTGCCGCTTTTGCATTTTTTTCCGCAGCTGTCACGCCGGCCTTTTCTTCCAGGGCTTTTTTCAGCGCTTCCATATCCTCTCCCTTTTTCATTACGGCAGAATAGACCGTGGAAACCGGCACAGTATCATCCTTGTTCTTCAGCATGAATTCGGACATTTCTTCCCTGTATCTCTGCATATCCGTACTGATATCCGTCTTGCTTATTTCCTTTCTTTTTGTCCTGTTTTTGTCCTTCTTCGTAGGGCCGTCCCCTTCATCGTCTCCCTCAGGTATGGCGGCATTTTTACTTACCGCATCATCATCCGACGGGGTAGCTTTATTATTGTTGGTATTATCTGTATTATTGTTATCAACAGTGTTACTGTCATCGGATGTTTTATCGTTATCCTGATTTTTTACATCCGTATCCTTACTGCTATCATTACTCTTTTGTTTCTTTTTTTCCTTCTTTTTAGCCTTATCCTCGTCTTCGGTATCCTTTACCGCTTCATCATCCCCGTCTTTTTCCGGCTCCTCCACCCTGTCCTTATCGGGGCTGGGCTCGGGCCTGGGATCCGGTGTTTTGTCCCGGTCGGGATCTGTATCCTTATCTTTGTCCGGTTCTGTACGCTTATCGCTATCCCTGTCACTGTCAGGACTGTCGCTATGCTTATCCGTGTCCTTCTCATTATCGGGACTGCCGCTGCGCTTATCCGTGTCCTTCTCATTATCGGGGGATCCGCTGTCCGTACTCTCATCATTTTTGTTACTGTCCGGATCCTTATCAGCTTCCTTATCCCTGTCGGGATCCGCTTCAGGTTCCTTCGGTTCCGGTGCAGGTACATGCGTCCTGCTCTCAAGCGGATATTCCTCCGGATCCCATTTCCAGACACCGCCGGCAGGATTACCTTCACAGTCCCATACAAGCTCACCGTTACAGTAAAAGCCGTCAAACAGCTCTCCGTCATCATATACGGGCGGATTTATTGAGGGATAGGGCTGTCCGTAGGTTACCGTGATGAACAGGTCGCCTATACCGTCACCGTCATGGTCGGGGCCGAAGAAGATCGAATACTTCTTGGGCGTCCACCTGGCCTCCAGCTTTATCTCCTCGCCGTCCGGTATATCCCAGCGCCATTTGCCGTTCCCCGTGGGCTTTCCTTCCTCGTCATATATCTGCTCATCCCCGTAATAGTATCCTTCAAATACCATCCCGGGTTCCGGATCGGGTACGCCTATGGGCGGATAGTCGGAACCGTAGGTTATATCTGCTTCCCCGTTATCACCCGGAAACTTTACCCTCGCTTTCTTCGGAACCCATCTCACTTCGGGATACAGTTCCTTTTCTTCATAATCCCAGAGCCACAGCCCAACAGGCTCGCCGGTTGCATCCATGATCCAGATACAATGTATCGATGAACACCCTGGAAAACATTGAAAATAGTAGAAAAGAGGCATCACCTATCGCGTAATGCCTCTTTCCGACTCTATATCTTTTCGTCTACTGTACGTAAGCCACGATGCTTCCTGTAAAATTCTTCTTACCTGTTATCTTTACAAGTCCAGTCTCCGCATCAATAACTTCTATGCTATAATCCTTGGAAGTCATCTTGATATGGATATTTTCCCGGTAGCATCCTTAGTGTTCAACAGGATGCTCTTTACCTTGGATGGCTTTCCTTTCTTCAGCTTTATTGCTCCGTTCCCTTCCTTCTGTACGTTGATGGTAAGGGTTCCGTCCGTAACAGACCTCTTGTTGATGTTAAAGTAGAATTTATCCTTCTTAAGCTTCTTGTTAATAGCACTGACTATCTTCTTAAGTTTCTTAAACTCCGCAGAAGTCATGTACTTCTTTGCATCTTTGGATATCACCACCTTTGCATAGAAGCTCGCTTTACCTGCAGCCTTCTTCGTGCATACATATTTGACGCTTATCATATCTGCGGCAGTCTTCTTATCTGCGGCCGCCTTCTCATTCAGGACAACGTTCTTCACTATGGAAGACTTATCCGTCTTTGCGCTAAGGAGTGCTTCTGCATCGATTTTTGTGCCATTATAGCTTACCGCATCCTGATATGTAGTCGTTACGTCCACAGCGATTGTTTCGCCTTTATAGCTTACCGACGTGTAGGATTTCTTTGACTTTTCTTTGGACGGCTCTAATATATCGCCATTACTTACCTCTTCAGGCTCGGTCACTTTTTCCTTAAGACCTTCCTTGATCACAATCACACTGCATTCATCCGTATAACCACCCACTGTTGTCTTTACGTAAATCTTAACTGTTCCTGTTGCTACTCCTATCACATTGCCTTCGTAGTCAATTGCTGCAATCTTCGTATCAGAGCTTACAAACGATACACTCTTATCCTTTGCATCTGCAGGCAGTACTGTCCATGAAAGCTTTTCGCTCTTTCCTGCTTCTATATATACAACACTCTTCGAAAAAGTTACCGATGATGCATCCGGCAGTATTATTGGTGTATCGTCCGAAGGATCTGTTGGATTATCTGACAAATCACTTTTTTCGCTTACCATAACAACACATGTAGCCGTCTTTCCTCCATCCTCTGTAACTACTGTGATATTTGCCGTTCCCTGCCCGACTGCTGTCACTATTCCATCAACAACTTTTGCCACTGATGAAGCACTACTCGTCCATATCAAAGCCTTATTGGTGGCATTATTCGGGGCTACTGTTGCCGTAAGACTTCCACTTTCTCCAACCTTCAAGCTTAACGTCGTTGGATTAAGAGTTACTCCTAAAACGTCTACTTTTGTTACCGTAACCGCACACGTCGCTGTCATATTCCCATCAACTGTCGTGGCAGTGATCGTAGCCTCTCCAACTCCTACCGCCGTTACCACCCCACCTTCAACCGATGCCACAGACGGCTTACTACTCTCCCATGTTACTGCTTTAAATGAGGCATTATTCGGGACTACTGTTGCCGTAAGACTTTCATTTTCTCCAACCTTCAAATTTAACGTCGTTGGATTAAGAGTTACTCCTGAAACGTCAACTTTAGTCACAGTAACCTCGCATGTCGCTGTCTTTCCTTCATCCTCTGTTCTTACCGTTATAGTTGCTATTCCAGGCCCGACTGCTCTCACTCTTCCATTTACAACTGTTGCCACCGATGTGTTGCTACTTTCCCAGCTCACATTCTTATTGCCCGTACTATTTTGAAAAACCATTGCCGTCAGATTATAGGTCTCTTTTACTATGAGATTGAGTGTTGTCGGCGCAAGCGCTACTCCATCAACATTATAGTAAATTGTCGCGGATGTAAGTTTATCGTTTTCACTCCCTATACTGATCTCATTCCATGATACTGAAGTACCGCTATAAAACCCATACTTAAAGTTATCGCATCTGCTAAACGCATAATCAGCGATTCTCGTCACACTTGACGGGATTCCTATACTGGTTAATCTCATACAACCATAAAACGCTCTACTAAGAATACTGGTCACGCTTGACGGGATTTCTATACTGCTCAGGCTGCTACAACCGTAAAACGCTTCACTCCCAATGCTCGTCACGCTTGACGGGATTTCTATACTGCTCAGGCTGCTACAACCGTGAAACGCTCCTTCCCCAATACTCGTCACACTTGACGGGATTTCTACACTACTCAGGCCGCTACAATCGCGAAACACCTCATTTTCAATACTTGTCACACTTGACGGGATTTCTACACTACTCAGGCTGCTACAGCCGTAAAACGCTCCACTCCCAATGCTCGTCACACTTGTTGGGATTACTATATTAGTTAATCTACTACATCCGTAAAATAGCCTCTCGCCAATACTCGTTATGCTTGAGGGTATTTCTATACTGCTTAAACTACTACAGCCGGAAAACGCCCAAGCACCAATACTCGTTACACTTGACGGGATTTCTATGCTGTTCAGACTACTACAATCTGCAAACGCATAATCCCCAATGCTCGTTATACTTGATGGGATTTCTATAGTTGTCAGGCTACTGCAACCGCGAAACACTTCATTTTCAATGCTCGTCACGCTTGACGGAATTTCTATAGTGGTCAGGCTGCTACAACCATGAAATGCCTCATAACCTATACTTGTCACGCTTGATGGTATCTCTATACTGGTGCATCGGGTGTTATAGTAAAATGCATGTTTCGCTATGTTTGTCACTCCGGATTCTATAACAACTTTTTTTACTTTATTTTTTTCCCATAGTGGACTTCCTAAAGCATAATTATACATAGGCCCAGTCCCGGAGATAGTAAGAACGCCTTCGTCGTCCAGATCCCACCTAACATTGTTTCCGCATGAACCATAAGAAGATGCATAAGCCTTCAAACATAAATCTGTAAAAGGCAAATATCCCAATATTATAGAAATTGATAATATAAATGCCAATATCGATTTGATAATCTTTTTTACTCTGCTTTTGCCTTTCATAGTGTTTTCCTCCTTGAATCACTATTTCATCCATATTAATTATGCACACAGTTCTTACATTTCTGGCATTCATACGATGCACCCGCACATAACTGTTTACAGGTATCACAATACTTCAATGACCATCCCATACCACTACCATACTATTTTGCACATATTACCATGTTTAATTCCACATTTTTCTGCAATTCATGCATTTATACTTCTTTGATAGTTTACTTGACATTACAGGTCCTGCTACTGCTACAGATACTTTTTTATCATCCCAGTTTGCATCTCGAACCTTGTAATGTCCACAATACGGACATGGAAAAGTATAAAACCTCTCCCATGGTGCTTTGTGTTCCTGGGTATACTTCGCATATTCCAATTCCCCATTAAGCTCGGATTGATGCTTAGCCCTACTCTCTGCTGCTTCTTTCTCTTCTTTATTAATTAATCTACAATAAGCCTTAGGATCCTTTAAAAACAACTCATATTTTTCCCTGGCTGGCAAATAAGAATTACTTAGATAAATACCAAGTGGAAGAAGCACATAAATAAGAATTCCAAAAATAGTTGTTCCTATTCCAAATTCATCATCAAAAGCAAAAAGAACACTGAACAATGTCGCTATAATAAGATACACTAGAAATTTTCTGTTAAAAACCGGTTTCTCGGGTCTTTTACTACTGTCCACTTTATAAACTTCTTTTTTCTCTTCATTACCTTCTTTCTTAACTGGCGTTTTACGCTGGGATGTTGCCTGCTTATTATTTGCATTTTCTCTAGGCTGCGACTTTCCACGGTTGCTGGGCTCAACCATATTTACAGATATATTTGTCGGACAAGCACAATTTGGACAGGCGGCAGCTTTATTAGAATACTCTTTTCCACATTCCGGGCAAATAATTAAGGCCATAATAATCCCCCTTTAAATCACTAATTCAATTTATCTTGAATTCTTATGTCGTTCCTACATGAAACCTTTATATGCAAATAGTCTATTTCATCAAGTAGAATCTGTATAATTATATCATTTTTCAAGCATTCCATAAAGAAAACAGCATACAAAAAAAGGCACCTGCAATTCAGCAAAATGCCCTCACCCCGTCATCTTCCAGACTATCTCTCTTGGATTATAATACAGCCGCACTATCCGTTCCCGGTCTATAACCACTATCTTGCACTCGAACACCAGCGTATTGTCCGTGACATACACTCCGTCCGGCATCGTTCTGGTCCCTTGATGAGATAAATCCCGGTATTCTTTTATACTAAACGCCTGCCTCAGCCCATCCTCATCAACTATTCTGATCCGCAGAGGTATTATGGTACCATCGATGGAATGCTGGCAAATAACGTCTACTGGTCGTAAGTTTTCCATACAGATCACCTCTGCCTCGTATGATAGAACATTTGTTCGGTTTTGTCAAAACAAAAAAAGCACCCAGGCTTACCGCCTGAGTGCCACCATCCTTTAATCCGTAAGTGCTTTTGTGTACTTCGTCACCTTCTTCGGGTCTTTTAGATATGGCCCCTGCTCTACCATATTGTTCATGAAGCCTTCAAACAGACTCCGCAATCCCTGTGGAGACTTCTCCGTCATACCGTTCATATGCAGCATCCCGTCAGCGTCCACCACGGATGTGCCAAATATAGTCGTGTTGGAGAACTCATGTATTTCCGCATCCGCGACCTTGCCATTTTCCATGGTGAGAGTAAGCTTGATCTGCGGATCGAACATGATATCGCCATTAAGCTCCTTAAACACACCAATCATGATATCCTTCTTATCCCCGTCGATCTCCACAACCTCAAGGTCAAGGGTCCACCAGTTCTCCGGCTTCTTAGTCTCAATGGTGCCGCCGTACTCCCCCAGAACGTCAAATAGCTGCTGCAACTGCTCCACTGATTTCTTTAATGCTCGTTTTCCCATATTCTTATACCTCCATTCCTTATTGTATCACTCTGCCACCTGCAGCTCCACCCCATTTTTCATGATAAACCGCACATCCTTTTTACTATAAACAACGATCTTCTCAAATAAGGTATGAAATACACCAGCATCAAACTCATCCACGACATGGCCGTTATCCCGCAAGTCATTTATAAAGCCTTTGAGGGATATCTGCTTGCTCTTTTTCCGCTGTATTTCTTCGCTAACATTGTCATACCTTGTTTTTACCGTCTCGTACTGCTTAGCCAGTCCATTGTAGCTTTTCGAATACTCCTCCTGGTCCATGGCCACCCGGCTGTTCTGGGCTATAGCATTCTCCATCCTCTCGATCAGGTCGTTAAGCTTTGCTACCAATGCCTCCTGCTCCCTCTCAAGTTTTGCGGTGTCACAGACCATTTTCATCATGGTCTGAGTATTTTTGATGATCTCATCCTTATCGGCCATAACCGCATCAACTGCCTTTATGAAGTATTCCGTCACCTGATCGACGGTCAAATGCGGTATTTGGCATTTATTCTTCCTAAAGTTCTTCCCGTTACACTGGAAAACCACCCGGCGGTACTTATCGTTTGAGTGCCATATCTTAGGCCCGAAGTTTTCTCCGCAAGCTCCGCATACGATTCGAGCTCCCATGGTATGATTCGCATTGTATTTTTTCTGCCCCTTCCGCCATTTCATCTCATCCTGCACCAAGGCGAACTGCTCTGGTGTTATGATAGCCTCATGGTGGTTTTCCACATAGTACTGCGGCACTTCTCCGTTATTTTTGACGGGCTTATGGCTTAAGAAGTCCTTTATATAGCACTTCTGGCATAGTGCATCGCCCTTGTATTTCTCGTTTGTAAGGATGCTCGAGATTGTGCTGGGGTCCCATTCATCTTTACCCGTGACCGTCTTGATACCCTTCTGTGAGAGCTCCTTAGCGATCATGATCGTTGATGCCCCCTCAAGGTATCTCTTGTATATATATCTAACTATGACCGCCTGCTTTTCATTTATGACAAACTCGCCGTTTTCTCCCCGGTCATATCCGAGGAACCTTGTGAAAGACACGCTCACCTGTCCGTCAGAAAAGCGCTTCCGGACACCCCATTTAACATTCTCGGAGATCGACCTTGATTCCTCCTGGGCCAGGGAGCTCATTATCGTGATCAGCAGCTCGCCCTTAGCATCAAGCGTCCAAATGTTCTCCTTCTCGAAGTATATTTCAACGCCCTTATCCTTCAGTTTCCTTACCGTTGTAAGCGAATCCACCGTGTTCCTGGCAAATCGGCTAACTGACTTGGTGAGGATGAGATCAATCTTCCCCCGCATGGCGTCTTTGACCATCTGCTTAAAGCCGTCTCGCTTCGTGGTGTTTGTAGCTGATATACCTTCATCCGAGTACATTCCGGCAAACTCCCAGTCCGGCCGTGCGGCTATGTAGTTTGTGTAGTATTCCATCTGTGCCTCATAGCTGGTCGCCTGCTCATCAGAATCCGTAGACACCCTGGCATATCCGGCTACCCTTCGCTTCTTTACTTTGTTGATGGGCTTAGCCGTATAGCGATTGACGCTCGGCATTATCTTTGTTACGGTCTTTGCCAAGTTTTGACACCTCCTCTCATGTAAAACTCTATCCTATCTTTATATAGAAGCGTTTTCTTGATCTTCGTATATATCAAGTCATCAAGGTTCTCCGTTGTTCCAAGTACCTCTGCCGCACCACGCTTAAGGTCCGCATAGTTTATCCGGTGACAATCGCAGGATGTCTTATCGTACAGCCGGTTATTACAAGTACTAAAAGGCCTGCCGTTCTTGGACTTTGTAACAACGTTGCCTCCGCAGTTTCCGCATCTGATCCTCCCAGTGAACGGCGTCTGGTTATATGCTTCTTTGGGAAATTCCCTTTGATGCGTTTGCACCTGGCCCTCCTTTAAGGTGAAGTCGATATGATCGTCATAAAGTGTTATATGCTCCACCTTATCCTTCTCCCCGATCTCCTTCATCACAATATCCTTCAGTTCCAGCTCTTTAATAGGAAGAAGATCGCATTCATGATACAGATGCATCTTTTTGCAGCGCATCTCGGCTGTTTTTGTATTCTGCCCGTGCATCCTGGTATAGGTACAAGGGGAACCGCAATACCCGCAGGTGACCATTCCGGCAAAATATGCGTTCTCAGAATCACAATCAAATCCGTATACTCCCCTGTACCTAAGCCGTTTCTGAACCGCTGAAAAGGTCTCCCGGCTCACAATCGCCTCATGAGCATCACTTACTAGATACTGCTCAACCTCACCTCTATTGATCCTGCAGTGATTGATCTTTGGACTGTAGTATTTTTGAAATAACAAGTCCCCCACACACTTTTCCGAGGTAAGAATGGTCTTTACGCAGGCTATTGTTAATGGCTGTCCGTTCTTCCGGAGCACACCCTTTTTCTTAAGGTCCCTGACCAGCTCCTCCATGGAATTGCCGCTAAGGTAGCTGTTAAATATGTAGCGTACCCACACAGCCTCTTCTTCATTAACCGAAAAGTGCTTGATTTCATGATCCCAGTCATAGCCGTAAGCACTCAAACGAAGAAATGTCTCACCATTTTCAAAGCTCTTACGATATGCCCATTTTAGGTTGCTGGAAGTACTCTCGGCCTCTGCCTGTGCAAAAGAAGCCAGGAGAGTCAGCATCAGCTCCCCTTCACCAGAGATGGAGTGAATCCCCTCTTTTTCAAAGAAAACATCAACTCCCAGGTCCTTTAGATGCCTTGTGGCATTCAGGGTATCTACCGTATCTCTCGCAAACCTGCTCACACTCTTTACAAGGATCAGATCAATCTTCCCATCCTCACAGTCCTTTATGAGCCTCTTGAACTCATGTCTGTTTTTGATGGAGGTTCCGCTTATTCCTTCATCAGCGTATACGCCGGCATACTCCCACTCCGGATTTTTCTGTATAAGATCGTTGTAATAGCTGATCTGTGCAGAAAGGGAATGCAAAAG
>JAIKYA010000154.1 GCA_024683645.1 Lachnospiraceae bacterium | reverse complement strand
AAGAGAGCGGACGGACAGTTCGTTAAAGCGGGGAATATCTTATACAGACAGCGCGGCACCAGGATCCATCCCGGTGTAAACGTTGGCAGGGGCAGGGATGACACCCTTTTTGCTACAGTTGACGGAGTACTTCGTTTCGAGAGACTCGGTCGTGACAGGAAGCGTGCATCGGTTTATCCTGTAGAACAGTAAGTTTATTTTGCGTTATCGATTATCCCCGGTAAGTACAGCTTATCCGGGGATAATTTTTTGGTGATGATATGTTTGCAGACAGAGCTAGGATAATAATAAAGAGCGGCAAAGGCGGAGACGGTCATGTTTCCTTCAGGCGTGAAAAATATGTTCCCGACGGCGGCCCGAACGGTGGTGACGGCGGCAGGGGCGGTGATGTTGTTTTTATTGTCGATAAAGGCATGAATACGCTCACGGATTACAGGCATAAGCATAAATTTGCAGCGGGCGATGGCGAAGAGGGCGGCAAGAATAATTGCCGGGGAAAAGACGGCGAGGACCGTATACTTAAAGTTCCGGAAGGTACCGTTATTAAGGATGCTGCCAGCGGCAGAGTGATAGCGGATATGTCAGGCAGTATAGAAATGGTAAAGATACTGAGCGGCGGCCGGGGCGGGCTCGGTAATCAGCATTTTGCCACTTCCACGATGCAGGCTCCAAAGTATGCGCAGCCGGGGAAGCCTTCCAAAGAACTGGAAGTATTTCTTGAGATGAAGCTTATTGCCGATGTGGGACTGGTCGGTTTTCCGAGTGTAGGTAAATCCTCCCTTATAAGAAGGGTGAGCAACGCCAGGCCCGAGGTGGCGGATTATCATTTCACCACGATAACGCCTCATCTGGGAGTTGTCGATATGGGCGACGGAAACAGCTTTGTTATGGCTGATATCCCCGGACTTATCGAAGGCGCTGCGGACGGCATGGGACTGGGGCATGATTTTTTGAGGCATATCGAAAGGAACAGGCTGCTTGTCCATATACTTGATGCAGCCGGTGTTGAAGGCCGCGACCCGCTTGATGATTACAGGGTTATAAATGAAGAACTGGGAAAATACGGGGATAGTGTAGCATCCATACCCCAGATAGTTGTGGCCAACAAATGTGATCTGATACCTGCGGAGCCGGAGCCGGTAGATATAGATGAGAACGGCGAGTTTATATATCCGGAAGATCCTGTGGAACGTATCCGTAAAAAAGCCGAAGCGGACGGACGCTTATGTGTGGCAATAAGTGCCGCTACCGGTGAAGGGATAGAAGAATTAAAGTATGCGATCTATAATATGCTCAAAGAACTTCCGGAAAAGAAGAATACGTTTGAGCAGGAATATGATCCGGATAAGGAACTGGAAAAAGTTGAAGAAGCTCTCAACATATATTATGATGAGGCAGCGGATGAATTTGTGATAGAAGGTTCACGTATAGATAAGATGATGGGATATACCAATCTCGATTCAGAAAAAGGTTTCCTTTTCTTCCAGAACTTCATGAAGGAAGAAGGCATACTGGATGAGCTGAAAAAGCTCGGTATAAATGAGGGTGATACTGTCAGGGTATCCGGATTGGTATTTGATTATTACGAATAGAGGAAGAGTTTATGAAATTGAGCAGCAAACAGAGAGCATATCTGAGATCACTGGCCTCAAAGGAAGAGGCTTTGTTCCAGATAGGTAAATACAATCTGAGTCCGGAGGTTACGGCTGCCGTAGCAGAAGCCTTCAATACTCATGAGATAGTAAAGGTATCTGTTCTTAAAGGAGCTACCGAAGACCCGAAGGAGATGGCCGAAGCGCTGGCTGAAAGGACCAAGTCCACGCTGGTTACGGTGATAGGCCGTAAAATAGTGCTTTACAAGCCGTACAAAGAACCTGAGATAAAACTCCCGAGGTAACAGCTATGGAAGTGCTGTGCGGGTTTACCGAGGACGAACTTAAGAAAAAACTCAAGCGGAAACTTGATGAAAAACGCTACATTCATTCTGTCGGAGTGGCTTATACCGCAGTTTCGCTTGTTATGCGGCACGCCGGTATCGATAAACTCGAAGATGGCGGAGCGGAACTGATAAATCTCGCATATACGGCAGGGCTCTTACATGACTGCGCAAAATGTCTCGAAGATGATGAACGTGATAAGCTGTGCAGAAGCCTTAAGGTAGATGTAAGCGATTTTGAGCGGGAATATCCCTATCTTATACATGCGAAACTCGGGGCGGCTCTCGCTGAAAAGAAATACGGAGTAACGGATGAGCGCATACTGAATGCCATAAGATATCATACGACCGGACGTGCAGGCATGAGTTTTCTTGAAGCAGTCATATTTTCGGCTGATTTTATCGAACCGCACAGAAAGCAGCTGATAGTGATGCCTGCGGCAAGAACAGCGCTTTACGAGGATCTGGATTACGGGGTATACGTTATACTTAAGCAGACGCTTAAGCATCTGGCAAATAAGGGGCAGGCTGTTGAAGAACATACCCTGGAAGCTTATGAATATTATGCTTCACTGTGCAGCAAGAAACTTAAAGAAGCTTAGAAAGGAGCTTACAAATATGGAGATCAAAGAAGCGGTAAAGATCGCGATAGCTGCGATGGAAGATAAAAAGGCTGATGATATAAGGGTTATTGATATAGCCGGCATATCAACCCTCGGCGACTATTTCCTGATAGCAAGCGGCAGCAATGTAAACCAGGTACATGCAATAACAGATGCAGTCGAGGAAAAGCTGGGACGCGCCGGAATGAACCCCAAACAGATAGAAGGTTATACCAATGCAAACTGGGTATTGATGGATTACGGCGATATCATCATACATATCTTTGATGAGGAAAACAGGCTTTTCTATAATCTCGAAAAGATATGGAAAGACGGAAAAGCCGTGGATACCGAAGAATTCAGATAAGGAACAAAGCGTTCCGCAAGCGGAACGCTTTGTTCTTTTGAAAAAAAGCAGATTTCAGATTTTCCTTCTGTAGGAACGGAATACACCGAACACTTTACCGAGTATAGTACATTCATCGACTATGATGGGATCCATAGTATCATTTTCGGGCTGCAGTCTGATGTGGCCTTTTTCTTTATAAAAGGTCTTGACTGTTGCCGAATCATCTATAAGAGCCACTACCATATCACCGTTGACTGCGGTATTACAGGACTCAACAAATACTATGTCCCCGGAGTGTATGCCTGCGTTGATCATACTGTCGCCTTTGACCCTTAACACAAAAGAGTCAGCGTTCGGAACATAATCCGTAGGAAGAGGGAAGAACCCTTCGATATTCTCCTGCGCAAGTATGGGTTCGCCGGCTGCCACACGACCTACAATGGGGATGCTGGCCATTTCCTGCCGCATCATGGAATTGAAATTGTCGTCAATGATCTCGATAGCCCTGGGCTTGGTCGGATCTCTTTTTATATAACCGTTGTTCTCGAGCGTAGACAGATGCGAGTGTACGGAAGAGGTGGATTTAAGGTTCACCGCCTCACAAATATCGCGTACCGTGGGCGGATAGCCCTTCTGCATTGTAAAATCCTTTAAAAAATCAAGTATTTCCTGTTGCTTGGCTGAAATCCTGCCGTTACCCATTATAATGATCTCCTTTCGTCTTAAACGCCGTGCTGCAGCAGATGCCGGCGCAGGCAAATGATGACAGCACGCATGTCCTGTAGATATAATATCACACAGCTGCGTATAATGCAAACATATTTTCGAAAAATATGTTCGGAAAATCTGTTCGAAAAAAGTATTGACAAAAGAACAAATGTTCGTTATACTACAGATAACGAACGGGTGTTCGGAACGGATTTTCGCATAAATGATAAACAGGAGATATATAATGAGTAATATAGAGATCTACAGAATGAAGAAAAGAGCTGAAAGGTTCAGAAGAAAAAAGATACTCAGAAAGATGGCTGTATATGCCGCATTATCGGCAGTACTTCTTGCAGCAGTTATATTCTTTATCTTCAAATCGCCTGTACAGGCCAAAGAAGAAGGAGAATGCTTTTTCAAGTATTACAGTACTGTACGGGTAGAGAAGGGTGACAGTCTCTGGGGATATGCGCAGCTTTATTCGCAGGGTTCCGGGAAGAGCACCGAGGAGTATATAGATGAGCTCTGTTCTATCAACCATATTTCAAAACACGGAACGCTCAGGAGCGGAACTACTCTTACTTTACCTTATTACTCAACAGAATATATATGTAATGCAGATTAACGGTATTTATAACGCTGTTTTGCCCCCTTCAAAAAACTCCGGAAAGTTCAGTCTTTCCGGAGTTTTACATAGTTGGCAGCTTTCTTGCGCTGTTCTTCATCCATTGAAGCATAATGTTTTCGGGTAGTATTTACATCCTTGTGGCCCAGAACCGAAGCTACGAGGTAAATGTCATTGCTTTCCCTGTACAGCTCGGTACCGTAGGTGCTGCGCAGCTTATGAGGGGTTATCTTTTTGAGCGTGGTCACCTGTGATGCATATTTTTTTATGAGTATTTCTACAGCCCGTACAGAGATGCGTTTATTCTGCATCGACAGAAAGAGGGCCTTTTCGCTTCCGGAAGCGGGCATTATGCTTTTCCGCTGCTCAAGATAGGTCAGCATAGACTCACGTACCTCTTTGCCGAAATAAACCCTTGCCTCATTACCGCCCTTGCGGACTATACGTATGGCGTTGTTTTCGAAATCAATATCATCGAGATTAAGTCCTACGCATTCGGAGACACGGATACCGGTACCGAGAAGGAGCGTGACCAGGCAGGTATCCCGTACCACCGTTTTTTTGTGATAGCTTGACTGGTGCTTTGTTGTCTGTTCCGAGCCGTTCTCGACAACATCAAGAAGCCTGGAAACTTCGTTTCCTTCAAGACGGATGATGTTCTTCTCGTGTATCTTGGGTACATGAACTATAGAAGCAGGATTTGCTTTTATCAGCTCCGATTCATAAAAGTAATTATACATACTCTTGACAGAGGAGAGTTTGCGGCCTTTTCCGCGTTCATTGTTGGTGCGTGCCATCCCTTCGTTATTTTCGTAATAGGCCAGGTATTCCAGGTAATTCTCAAGATCGAATTTCTCAACCTTTTCCAGATCCTCCAGTCTGATATCACGGATATCTTTATATGCGTTATCAAGCACATTTTCGTTTATAAAATTAAAAAAGATCGTGAGATCATATGCATAGCTGACCAATGTTCTCGTACTCACGCGGTCATTGATCCCCCTGAAGAAAACAGTGCAGAAAGAAGGGAGCTTTTTCTCCATCTCCCTTAATTTCACGATATTCTTTATTTTTACCTGTTCATGATAGGATGCTCTGTCGCCCATGGTCTGTTTTAATTCTCGCTGCGTTTCTGTTTCTTAATGTTATTCTTCTTTTCGGCTTTATCCTTCTTACGCTGTTCGGGATCCAGCGGGATAAAACTGCCGTCTTCCTCAACACGTTCCAGATAGATATAATCCGAAGTGCGTTTTGAATAGGTCTTGCTGTCCAGCTTTTCGACGATCTGCTCCTTTAAATAAGCGTAAAGAAGAGCGAAGAGCGGGACACCTATCAGCATGCCCCAGAAGCTGAAAAGCCCGCCGAAGAAGGTGATGGCAAATATGACCCAGAAGCCGGAAAGACCGGTGCTTTCGCCGAGGATGCGGGGACCTATGATATTGCCGTCTACCTGCTGAAGTATAAGTATCATGATGATGAAATACAGACACTGCTTCGGGTCAGCCAGTAATACAATGAAAGCGGATGGTATGGCTCCGATGAACGGTCCGAAATAGGGAATAATATTCGTAACGCCTACTATAACGGAAACGAGCAGCGCATAAGGTGTGCCCATTATCTTTGTTACTATGTAGCAGAGTACACCGATGATCATGGAGTCTACTATCTTGCCAACGAAAAAGCCCTGGAAGGTATCGTTGGCAACACGTATTCTTTTAAGAAAATTATTTACTCCTTTGCGGCTGAAGAAAGCGTAAAGGAATTTCTTGAACTGCCCCGAAAAGGATTCTTTCGAAGAAAGTATGTATATGGATACGATCAGACCGACTACGATATTCAAAAGCGTGGTTATCACCACCTTTACGCCACTGGTAACGCCGCTTAAGAGACTGTTGGCGCCGGGCAGTATGTGTTCCTGTATCCATTTCATGAATTCAGGCGATATGTTTTTCCAGGTATCATTGAAACGCTGTTCGATATCCGGGAAGCGTGTGAGCACACCGTCAAGCCACTTGAAAAGATTTTCCTGATAAGTGGGAAAGTTATTGGCCATGCGCTGGATCGAATAGACCAGCTCGGGAATGACCAGCGAGAACAGTCCGTATACCAGCAGGATAAAGAGGAGGTAAGTAAGAATGATGCAGAGAGTACGCATGGTTCTTTTTGTTTTGCGGCGGTCCTCCTCGGTTTTTGAATTTCTGAAGATGATTTTGCTGAAATGCCTGTAGATCAGCTTGTTCTCCAAAGCATTAATGACCGGATTCAAAAGCCAGGCAAGTATAAAGCCGACAAAAATAGGCTGGACGATATGGAAGACTTTTTTGATGCCTCCCAGCACTTCCTCCAGATGGAAAATGAGGAAATAAAAGAGTATAAGCGCTCCGCCTGACAGAAATACGGTCAGGCCCCAAAACAGATATTTTTTACCGTTATTGAAATTCATGATAATGAGTCTCCCACAATGTTTTAACTATTTACCATGATAACACATCGGGAAAAATATACAAGCACAGTGAAATATGTTTTATAGTAAGCGCAATGATTTATTGCGCTTACTATAACGCTCCGCGAGGATGCGCACGGATTTTGTAAGGAAACATGCCGCTTTCAGCGCCCAAAATCCGGCGCAGCAAACGCCAAAACGAAAAGAATTTTGGCGTTTGCTATACCTTGTTTTTTTCTTGTGGTATAATCAAAATAATTAAAGGAGACAGAACAAGAACATGACTTATAGTGTTTTGTAAAAAATACTGAAATATGGTTCCGCAGACACCATATTTGTGTTATAATCATACAAAAGCTCCCGGGGCTTGTTTTCAGTAAAATGCTGTAAAAGCGGAGGTTACGATGAAAAAAATCCTGATCGTTGATGATTCTGCACTCACGAGAAGAGTGCTATGTGATATAATAAATGCCGACGATCGGTTTGAAGTGACTGCGAAGGCCAATAACGGCCTCGAAGCGCTTGAAATACTGGAGAACGGCAGGTTTGACGGCATAGTTACCGACATCAACATGCCGAAGATGAACGGCCTTCAGTTTTTGAAGGAATTAAAGCTGCGAAAACGTTCGGAACCCGTCATGGTCCTTTCAAGCGAGACGGCAGAAGGGGCTAAGGTCACGCTGGATGCGCTTGAGCTGGGAGCTATAGACTTTATACAGAAACCGCAGGCTTCACTGAATGCGGGGGATGACGATTTCATCAAACGTTTCTTCGATATACTTGAAGCGGTAGTCTACTCAAACAGAAAAGCGTCATCGGCCGTATACCGGAACGCAGTCAGCATAAGACCCGGAGGTAATATAGTCAGGCTTCCGGCAGGTATACGGATAGAGGGCAAAGGAAATAAGCTGGTGGCGATAGCCAGTTCAACAGGCGGTCCCAAGGCACTGCAGGCCGTGATACCGAGACTGCCCGGGAATCTGGATGCCCCGGTCATGATAGTCCAGCATATGCCTGTGGGCTTTACCAGATCGCTTGCGGACAGGCTGAATGCCATGAGCGAACTGACCGTCAGTGAAGCTGCAGACGGTGAAATCCTTGAAAAGGGACACGTATATATAGCTAAGGGCGGAGCACATATGAAGTATGAAGATTTCCGCGGAAGGGGCCGTATCATCTATACGGATGAGCCGGCCAGAGAGGGAGTAAAGCCCTGTGCGAATTATATGTATGAATCCCTTGCATTAAGCCCTTTCCATTCCATAGTCTGCGTAATACTGACAGGCATGGGAAAGGATGGGACAGAAGGGATCAAAACCCTGACAAAGACAAAAAAAACGCATATTATAGCCGAGAACGCCGACAGCTGTGTTGTTTACGGCATGCCGGGCTCAATAGTTTCAACCGGACTTGTAAATGAGGTCGCTGACCTTGATGTAATAGCACAATCAATCCTAACAAAAGTGGGGGTACGATGATATGGATGTAAGCCAGTATTTAGACATTTTCCTTGATGAAAGCAAGGAACACCTGCAAAACTTAAACACCAGCGTCCTGAATCTCGAACAGGATGCCGAAAATCCCGACACCATAGGAGAAATATTCCGTTCAGCCCATACTCTTAAAGGTATGGCCGGAACCATGGGCTTCAAACGCATGCAGACTCTCACGCATGATATGGAGAATGTTTTTTCCGAAGTGCGCGACGGAAATCTCAAGATCAATGCAGGCATGATAGATGTGCTTTTCCGTTGTCTGGATGCCCTTGAAGAGTATGTTTCCATAATCCAGGAGACTTCCGATGAAGGTGATAACGATAACGAGCCCATCATAAAAGAGCTTAATGATATCCTGGCCAATAAAGGAGCCGTTGAGGAGAAAAAGGAGGTTGCTGCAGCCGAGCCGGAAGCTCCTGCGGCTGCATCGGGTTCATACTGGAGCGGAAGGGAACTGAGCGCAGAAGAACAGAAAGCCATAGAAGATGCCATGATGGCCAACAAGAAGATCTACGCTGTGACCGTTTATGTGGAAGAAAGCTGCCTGCTGAAGGCTGCAAGAGCTTTCCTTGTTTTCAAGGCCATTGAGGAAACTGCTGAGATCCTTGCTGCAGATCCTTCGACTCAGGATATAGAAGATGAGAAATTTGAACTTCAGTTTTCGCTTATCATTTCGTCCGAGGGTGAGCTGGAGCCGGTGCTGAATGCGATAAAAGGTGTTTCCGAGATCGCTGATGCAAAGGGGGGGATATTCGAAGGCGAAACAGCAGCAAGAGAAGCTGAGGAACCTGTTTCTGTGGAGAGCGCAGAAGTTAAGCCTGCCGAGCCCGAAAAACCGGAGACTCCCGTGACTGTCCCCGCCAAGGTGGAGACTCACAAAAATGCGGAAGAAGATAAGAAAGCTCCCGCTAAAACCGGAGTTGAAAAGAAAAACGGAAAACCGGCTGTCGGCCGTTCGGTACGTGTTGATATAGAAAAACTCGATTCGCTGATGAATCTGGTGAGTGAGCTTATAATAGCAAAGAATTCACTGGTCAGCGGCGCTACCAACGCCGGAGAAAACAGTGGCGCGCTGCATGATCAGATAGAATATCTCGAGAGTGTCACCACTAATCTCCACGAATCAGTTATGAAGGTGCGAATGGTGCCTATAGAAAGCGTTGTGAGTAAATTCCCGAGAATGATAAGGGACATCTCAAAACAGCTTAACAAGCCCATGGAGCTGTTTATGAGCGGTGAAGAGACTGAACTTGACCGTACCGTGGTGGATGAGATCGGTGATCCTCTTATGCATATGCTGAGAAACAGCGCCGATCACGGCCTCGAGATGCCGGATGTCCGTATAGCAAGAGGCAAGCCCGAATCCGGCTCGATATTCTTAGACGCTTATCAGGACGGCAATAACGTCGTGATAGAAGTCAGGGACGACGGTAACGGTATCGATGTGAACGCAGTCCGCGAGAAGGCGATAGAGCGCGGTGTGATGACCGAAGATGCTGCCTTTGCGGCTGATGATAAGGATATCATCAATCTGCTGTTCCTTCCCAGCTTTTCCACAGCCAAGAAGGTATCGGACCTGTCAGGAAGAGGTGTCGGACTCGATGTCGTAAAATCAAAGATAGAAGCTCTTTCCGGTGAAGTTGATGTTAAGACCAAGCTTGGAGAGGGAACGACCTTTACGATCAGGCTGCCGCTGACGCTGGCCATCATACAGGCTCTTATGGTTGTAGTAGGCGGTGAAAAATATGCGATCGCGCTTTCCGGCATCACTACGATCGAGAATATCGATCCCAAAGAAGTAAAGACCGTTCAGTCAAAAGAAGTCATCAATCTCCGCGGTAATGTCATACCTCTCGTGAGACTTGATGAAGTGCTCGATATAGAGTCTACCCGCGATCCGGCCGCTTCTATGGTCGTTGTTATCGCTAAGAAGGGCGATAAGCTTGCAGGCCTCGTCGTTGACGAACTTATAGGCCAGCAGGAGATAGTTATCAAGTCCCTCGGCAAATATATCAACAAGTGTAAATTTATCAGCGGTGCGACTATCCTCGGCGACGGCGAGATCGCGCTGATCATCGACACCAACGCTTTGATATAAGGAGGGAGGAGCAGTCATGGCAAACGAATTAAGTACAAATGTGAATACAAATGAACTTGCGCAGTATATAGTGATACGCATAGGTGAGGAGCAGTTCGGTATCGACATCAAGTATATCGATAACATCGTGCGTCTTCCGCAGATTACAAGAGTCCCGAAGGTGCCTGCACATTTTCTCGGAGTTATAAATCTGCGCGGTGAAGTAATCCCTGTTATGAGCCTCAGGATTAAGATGGGACTGGAGGCGGATATACCCACAAAAAATACGCGTATCATCATCGTCAAGATGGCTCAGTATGAAGCTATAGGGATGATGGTCGATTCCGTAAAGGAAGTGGTAAATCTTTCTTCGGACCAGATAGAGGCCATGGGCAGCGACAGAAGAGACGAAGCGGCATATGTCAGAGGCATAGGCAAGCATGACGGCGGGCTGATCTCTCTTCTGGATCTGGAACTGATACTTCAGGAAATCCAGTAAGAAAAGGAGGTAGATATGGCGGATAATAACGATTTGACGATTGAAACCATGTCGAGCCAGTATTTTGACGTGCTGAAAGAGATCGGCAATATAGGCGCAGGCAATGCAACTACGGCGTTATCCACGATGCTCGGCATGAAGGTAGATATGAAGGTTCCGCAAGTACGTCTTATGGAGTTCAAAGAAGTAGGGACCACGATGGGCGGAGAAGAACAGATAGTTGCCGGCATATACCTGGTTGTGGACGGTGATATACACGGAAGCATCATGTTCGTACAGAAAAAGGAATCTGCAAGGGCTATGGTGCAGAAGCTGATGGGCATGCCGCCTGAAGGTGAGGATTTTTCCGAGATGGAGCTTTCGGCTCTTATGGAAATAGGGAATGTCATAACAGCAGCTTATCTGAATTCGTTATCAACACTTACCAATCTTACCATCTATCCTTCGGTGCCTACCATCTGCATCGATATGGCCGGAGCCATACTTTCCGTACCCGCTATAGAGTTCGGGGCCATAGCAGACAAGATGCTGCTGATACAGACTGATTTTTCTGATGACGAGACACTTTCGGGATATTTTATACTTGTGCCGGATGAAGAATCAGATGCCAAGATATTACATGCTCTAGGTTTTTAAGCAGGAGACAGAATATGCCGCAGACTGTTAAAGTGGGAATTGCAGATCTTAATATAGTGAAGAGCCCTGACCTGATAACGACCATAGGGCTCGGATCCTGCGTTGGCATAGCGATACGTGACGAACAGCTGCATATCGGCGGTCTCGTACATGTTATGCTTCCCAACAGCAAAGAAGTAAAATCAAATGAGAATAAGGCAAAGTTTGCCGATACCGGTATACCTGAGCTTGTGAGCCGGCTTGAGCGCATGGGCTGCCTTAAGCGTCGTATGTCCGCAAAAATAGCCGGAGGCGCGACCATGTTTGCCTTCCAGTCAAAGTCAGAACTTTCGGGCATAGGTGATCGGAATGTAGCCGCCACAAAAGAAGCTCTCAAAGCACTGGGGATACCGATAAAAGCAGAAGATACAGGAGCAAATTACGGCCGGACGGTTATTTTTAATCCTGAAAACGGTGATTACGAGATAAAGGCCGTAGGAAAGCCGGTCAAGGTGATCTGATGGCAGAGATACACGGCAAGATCAATAATCTCAAGACCAAGATGCTGCCGCCGCTTCTAATGATGTTGGGAGGGGCGGTCGCTCTGGTTATGTGTCTTATCCGACGCGTTGCGTTTATTAAAATGCTGATAATACTGCTTGTTTCCTTCTTCTGCTTTGCGGTGATAGGCACGGTGATAAAATGCATCGTTGACAGGTTCAACATGCAGAACAGTTATGAAGATTATCTCCAGGAAGCCGAGAGTTTCACTGATGATGGCGATCTGATGGAAAAATAAGAATAATATGATGGGGGTCGGGAACACTGATGGACGAAGCCGGTAAAAAAAGATTATGGGACGATTATATGCGCCAGGGCACGTCAACGCTTAGAGAAAAGCTGATCATGGAATATGCTCCGCTGGTCAAACTGGTGGCCGGGCGTCTGGTCATGTATCTCGGTTATAATGTAGAGTATGAGGAACTCTGCAGTTACGGCATATTCGGACTTATTGATGCTATCGATAAATTCGACCCGCGAAAAGGCATTAAATTCGAAACCTATGCATCGCTAAGGATACGCGGTGCCATACTTGACCAGATAAGGAAGAATGACTGGATCCCGAGAACAATAAGACAGCGCCAGAAACAGCTGGATACAGCCATCAAGGATATTGAAGCACAGACCGGCAGGCCGGCAACGGATGAAGAGATAGCGGCCGCCCTGGGCATAAGTGATGATGAACTGACCGACTGGCAGTCACAGATGAAGCTGACCAATGTCGTTTCACTCAATGAATTCATGGAATCCGGAGCCGAGGTGGCCGGTGATTCTTCTATGGGCAGACATTTTGCTTCTCCGGAAGAGGTGATGGAGGACTCGGAACTGAAAGAGATGCTGGCCGAGTCGCTGGAACTGCTCACGGAAAAAGAAAAGAGCGTTATACTTTTTTACTACTACGAAGAACTTACACTCAAAGAAATCGCTTCCATACTGGAAGTCAGCGAGTCGCGCATATCCCAGCTACATACCAAAGCTCTGCAGAAAATGCGCTCAAGACTCGGAGACTATATAGGAATACTTACAAAAGCTGTGTGATCGTGATCTTTTGGAGGATTAGCTTATGAACGGATATTTTCAGCTCATAGTAAATGGAAATGCGACTTTTATGAAAGTGTTCCCTGCAACGGGGGGCGGTGAGCCTGCGTCTTTACAGGAAGCCATGAATTATCTTGCCTATAAAAAGATCCCATATGACATAAAAATGCTGGGACAGTACTTCAACGGCGGAGATTATTCGAAACCTGTGATACTTAACCGTGAAACTATGCTTCCGGTCGCCGAAAGCTGTATCATAAACTGTGATCCGGATTTTATGGGGGCTACTGCCAGGTTTTATCCCGCTTCAAACGGAGGCCGTGAACTTGACAAAGAAGGCATAATGAGTGAATGCCGTCTGAACAAGATAACTTACGGCGCTGATGAAGAAGTGATAGAAAGCTATCTGAAAGACAAAAAATACTGTACCGATTACCGCATAGCAAAGGGTACTCCGGTATTGGAAGGAAAAGATGCTTATATCACATATTTCTTTAATACGGATAATAAGATACGCCCGGCTCTTAACGAAGACGGCACCGTAGATTTCCACAATCTCAATCTTGTCAATCATTGCAAAGAAGGAGAATTGCTCGCGGAGTTGACTCCAGAAGTCAAAGGAACACCCGGAAAAGATATACGTGGAAATGAAATCAGGCCCAGGGACGTTAAGCGTGCGCAGCTTTCTTACGGGCTGAACATACAACTGAGCGAAGACAGACTCAGGCTGACTTCCAAAGTCAACGGACATGTAAATCTGACAGGTGGCAGGGTCTTTGTTTCGGATGTTATGGAAGTGGTAAATGTAGACAATTCTACCGGCGACATAGAGTATGAAAGCGCCGTTTTGATACAGGGAAACGTAAATTCAGGTTTTTCAGTCAGGACAAAAGGTGATATAGAAGTAAGGGGTACTGTTGAAGGCGCAATACTTGAAGCCGGAGGAAATATAGTACTGCAGCGCGGTATTAACGGTATGGGAAAAGGAAGGCTTAAGGCCGGCGGTAATATAATCGCCAAGTTTATGGAGAACTGCACAGCAGAGGCCGGAGGATATATAGAAACCAATTCCATACTGCATTCTACTGTATCTGCGGGCACGGACATAAACGTGATGAGTAAAAAAGGCTTCATCACAGGCGGTTCCGTAACAGCTCTCTCAACTATCAGGGTAAAGACTCTGGGGTCCACGATGGGGGCCGATACCAGTGTTACGGTAGGAGTTAATCCGCAGGTACTGACCCGTATAGGACAGCTGAATAAAGAAGTGACCGAAACCGAAAAGAATCTGAAGACCATGCTGCCGGTCCTTGATGCTGCAAAAAAAAGGCTGGCTGCCGGCGAAAAGTTTTCCGCCGAAAAGATAAAGCAGATACAGCTGCTGGCACAGACGGTCAAGCAGGCACAGGAAGTGATCGCCAATTCGGGTGAAGAGCTGCAGACGCTTAAGAACACGATCGATGAAGGCCAGAGTGCTGCCGTCGAGGTAAAAGGTGAGGTTTTCCCGGGCGTTGTTATAAATATCTCAGATGTTTCAATGATCATAAAAGAATCCTATAAATACTGCCGTTTCATAAAAGACAAGGGCGATGTGAGGATGGCAGCACTTTAAAGGAGGATACGCTTATGGCTATCGGTATGGTTGAAATGCAGGCACAGATCCCCAGAGTACAGGATTTCCAGCAGTTTCAGCAGAATGAAAATGACAAAGCACTTATCTATCATGATAACCAGACCATGAACATGGATCAGAAGGTTGATACCGACAACAACTCCGTTCATGAAAAGGAAGATGCCTATAAAAGTAACGACTCAAAGGAGCAAAACAAAGAGTACGGCGGCGATGGCGGCCGCGGGCGTCGTGAGAAAAAAGAAAAACCGGCCGACCGGATAATAGAAAAAAATAAAATGTCTTTTGACATAAAGATCTGAGGAAAAAATGACAGTATTTGAAATCGTATTACTGGCTGCAGGACTGGTCATATTTGTGATCAGTTTCCTGTTGCCGGAAAGAAAGAATGAAAACGAAGGGATAAGCGAACAGCTCGGCACGGAAGAAGTCAGGGCTCTCATAGACGAAGAACTCGCCAATTCAAAGAGCCGTCTTGATGAGATGACGGACGAGACCATAGAATATTCGATGGAAAAGGCCGAGCGCACCCTTGAACGTATCACGAACGAAAAGATCATGGCGATAGGCGACTATTCGGATGCCGTGATGTCAGGTATCAGCAATTCCCATCAGGAAAATATGTTTTTACATGAGATGCTCGGTCGAAATAAAGATGAGCTTACCGAGCTTTTGAATCATGCAGACCAGACGGCCCGTGACGCCCAGGTTCTGTCAAACAACGCCTATGATCTGGCTTCCTCTGCTAAACAGATGGCTGAAAACGCTTATGAACAGGCGGTTTCCGCAGGAGACCGTGCTGTATTCGCGGAAGAAAAGATGCTTGATGCCAAGAAAGTGATCGGTGGGGCAGCCGCGGAAAACGATGTGTATGAAAACGAAACCTCTGATGTTTTCTACGCCGATGAGCCTGAAAGCGAAGCGGAACCGCTTCCTGTAAAGAAGTCCGTAAAACGGAGCAGGAAGAGTTCATCTTCCCGCAGAAATCTGAGCGGACAGATGAGTATTCCCGAGGAACTGTTTCCGAAGGATCAGGATGCGGTGAACCTTAATTTTTCAGGCAGTGATGCTCCCGAAGATAATAATAACGAAAAGATACTGAGCATGCACCGCATGGGACGCTCCAATATGGCTATAGCCAAAGAACTGGGTCTGGGACTGGGAGAAGTGAAACTGGTCATAGATCTTTTTGAAAATTCGTAAGTTAAGGTTTAAGGAAATATATAATGAATCTAAAGTTTTATCTCAGGGGACTGGGTATAGGAATGGCAGTTACGGCTTTGCTGCTGCATTTTGCTCCCCAAAAGCCCGCCCCGGAAATGAGCGAGAAAGAAATAATCGAAAAGGCAAAAGAACTGGGCATGACGGAAAAAGTCACACTGAAGGATGTGATAGTGGAGGAAGATACGGCTGCGCCCACTCCTGTCCCTACTGTTATTTTATTGCCAAAAAGTGAAAATACTCCGACACCGGCTACGGCCGAAAAGCCGACCAGTGCACCCACACCGGAAACTACGGCAACACCGACTGCAGCGCCTACGGCAACGCCGGAAGAGAAGCCCACAGCGACACCTACACCCAAGCCTACTGCAACGCCGACAGAGAAGCCCACAGCGACGCCTACACCCAAGCCTACGGCAACTGCGACACCGACTGCGAAACCGACAGCAACTCCTACTCCTAAGCCTACCGCGACACCGACTGCTACACCCACACCGAAGCCGACTGCTACACCTACGCCGAAGCCTACAGCAACACCAACCGCAGCGCCTACTGCAACGCCCACGCCAAAGCCGACCAAGGCGCCTACGCCAAGCCCTAAACCTACTGAGGCACCGACACCTGTTGCCCCTTCGGATGACGGAAGTCCGAAATCACTTAATCAATCGAGCGTGGAAATATCGGTTACTCCGGGCGACAGCTCATATACAGTAGCCAAAAGACTGGCCGAAGCAGGCGTTGTTCCCTCAGCCGCAGAGTTTGATGAATATCTGTGCAAAAATGGCTTTGACAGGAAAATAGCAACGGGAATGCATACGATTCCCGCAAACACCTCCTATAAGAGGATAGGCGAGATCCTGTCGGGGAAAAAATAAGTAAAAGCACAGCATTTTGAACTAAATTAATGCTTGTAAATAACAGGTGTTTAGTTTATAATTTAAACATCTGAAATAAATATACAAACGGAGGTAAGCCATGATTCAATTGATCGTCGGAAAAGAAGGAAAGGGCAAGACAAAGGAAATGCTCGACAAGGTCAATAAGGAGATCACGCAGGCCAGCGGAAATATCGTTTATCTCGATAAAAATGCCAAGCATATGTATGAACTGAACAACAAGATCAGACTCGTCGATGTTTCAGATTTCGATTTCAACACCAGTGAAGAATTCTACGGATTCATCTGCGGCATCATTTCACAGGATCATGATCTGGAACAGCTTTATTTCGACAATTTCAAGAGGATAGGCTGTGTTGCGGACGATGCCATCGAGGCTGTTCTTACGAAATTTGAGAAACTCAGCGAGAAAACAGGAGTTGATTTCTGCTTCAGCATGGCAGTGACAGAAGCTGAGATCCCTGATTCCTTTAAGGAGAAGATCATCGTATCTCTTTGATAAAGGGTCGTATTTAAGCAATGAAAAAAAGTGAAGGTAGCACAACAGGAACAATAAGTCCGAAATGGCGTAATCTATTTGTGATCATTTTGCTCATCATGTTGTGCTATCTTATTTTTTTGCTCTACAGAGTGGTGACCAGACGGGATGTGTCTTCTTATCAGGTCATATCCGGTTCGCTTGCACTCAATAATTCCTACCGTGGGCTGGTACTTCGTCATGAGGATGTATATACCTCTGCCAGCAGCGGTTACATTACTTATTTTGCAAGAGAAGGAGAACATGTGGGCGTCGGCGACCTCGTATTTGCTGTAGACCAGACCGGTGACAGCTTAAAAAGCCGTGAGGAAAAAGCCGGTGAAAACATGCTGACCGATTCGGAACTGTCTGGACTGCGCACTCAGATATCCAATTTTGCAACTTCATTCAAGCCATCGCTGTTCTATGACAGCTACGATTTTTCCTATGACATCAACGGTTCTCTCTTGAAACTTGCCAATGCCAATGTGCTTAATGTATTGTCCGGTATAAACGGTGCATATGCTTCGGATCTGGTAGGCCTGATATATGCCAACCGCCCCGGCTATATCGTTTATTCGACGGATGGTTATGAGACCATGAGCGATGAGGGCTTAAACGAGGAATCTTTTGTCGAAGATACTTACGAACGTACGCAGCTGAGTGCGGATGTGCTGCTGGATGCAGGTGCGCCCGTATTTAAACTGATCACAGACGAGGATTGGGAGATCGTTGTTCCCATGGAGCGCAAAAGAGCCGAGGAGATGATCGGCGGCGGTAATATAAAGGTCAGGATACTCAAGACCCAGCAGGATATTTACGCCACGCCTGAAGTGATCTCGCATGATAATGATACCAGTTATGTGGTATTGCATTTCAACAATTCCGTCGTTAACTACTATTCGGACCGTTTTCTGGATATAGAATTCTCGGATTCAAACGAAAAAGGCTTAAAGATACCGCTGTCCTCCATCGTACATAAGCAGTTTTTCCTTGTACCGAAGGAATATGCGGTAGACAAGGGCGAGAATAATCAGTATATATTCCTGCGTAAAACCTTTCTTGAAGACGGCACCGTATCTTCCGAGCGCATGAATATAGAGGTTTACTCGGAAGATGACGAGAATTATTTCGTCGATGATACACAGCTGCGCATCGGAGATTATCTGTTAAAAAACGATGATCTGCAGGAGTTTCCCGTAAGCAAGCGCGGTGAACTGACAGGTGTTTATAACATCAATAAAGGCTATGCCGATTTCAGACAGATCGCGATCCTGTATCAGAATGACGAATATGCTATAGTGAGGTCCAATACGGTATACGGTCTGAATGAATATGATTATATAGCACTGGATTCATCAACACTTACAGACGATGCATTTGTATTTGAGTAAGGATCAAATGGATGCAAGCGGCTTTGCCGCTTGAAACTATCGCACGTTAAGCCGTCTTGGCAAGCTTGCTTGCCTAAGCGGATTAGAGTGTGATAGTTTGAGGCGATCGAAGATCGCCATCCATTATTCGGAATAAGGAGGATT
The DNA here is from genome assembly GCA_024683645.1 of Lachnospiraceae bacterium. Taxonomy (GTDB): domain Bacteria; phylum Bacillota; class Clostridia; order Lachnospirales; family Lachnospiraceae; genus NK4A136. Next base: position 2,771 of record JAIKYA010000154.1, on the reverse strand, counting down.
TTATGGAACTGAAATTGCCTGCAGCTACCGAAAAACAGCTGCGCGAGTTTGTTAGCGTCATGCAACAGGCCCGCCTGATACTGAAGGATCCCGAGAGAAAATATACCGACCAGTTTAAGGGCTTCAGAAAAGTAGTGATCATGGGCATCGTGCTTATCATAATTCAGATCATAATGATGAGTACCGGCCGAATGACCGGTTTTCTGCAGTTTCTCATGGGATGTACGCTTATAATGACAGGCCTGGCCATCCTGAGCCTGATTGCCATGAATAAAAACCTCAAAAATCTGATAAACACAAGCGGTCCCACAAGCCTGAATTTATCTCCTGTAGAAATAGAACATGTTTCATCACAGGGAGATAAGATCACGATCCCCTGGGCTAATGTGAAATTTATCAGGATCTTTGATGAGATGATGACATTTTTTCCCTATAATCCCCATGGTGTCCTGTTTGCCATCAGCACCGAGTATGCACCTGTGGTCCTGGATTACATGCAAAACAATAATATTAATATACACCTGATAGCCGGAGAGAAAAAATGATAAAAGATAATCTTCAAAATATAAACGACAACATACGCAGGGCCTGTGAAAACAGCGGCCGCAGCATCTCAGATGTGAAGCTGATCGCCGTAAGCAAAACCAAACCCGTTGAAATGCTGAAGGAAGCTTATGACCTGGGCTGCAGACTTTTCGGTGAAAACCGCGTACAGGAACTGCAGGAAAAAATGCCGGTATTGCCTTCCGATATCGAATGGCACATGATAGGCCATCTCCAGACCAATAAGATCAAGTACATAATCGGCAAAGTCGCCCTTATCCACAGTGTAGATACACTGCATCTTGCCGAAGCCATCGATAAGGAAGCCGAAAAGCATTCCTGCACACAGGATATACTTATCGAGATCAATGTAGCCGGTGAAAGCTCTAAATTCGGCACCGCGGATATGGAGCTCAACAGACAGCTTATCAAAGATGTATCCAAGCTAAAAAATCTTAAACTGAAAGGTCTTATGACCGTGGCACCATATACGGATGATCCCGAAGAAAACCGTGTTTATTTCAGAGCTCTGAAACAGCTGGCTGACGACATGGAGGGATATTTTGCAGACAAGCCCGTTTTATCCATGGGCATGACAGGCGATTATACCGTTGCCATTGAAGAAGGCGCTGCTTACGTACGTGTAGGTACGGGACTTTTCGGCGAAAGAGACTACGGAAACATATGATACGCAGCATAAACACAATCAAAAATTTCTGAAAGGAGAAAACATCATGGAAGTAAAAGAAATTGTTGAAAAAACCGTAAACAAAGTAAAAAACGACAAGGATCTGCAGGAACAGTTCAAAAAGGATCCCGTAAAAGCAGTTGAAAAAATAACCGGTATTGATCTTCCGGACGATCTGGTTGAAAAAGTAATTCCGGCAATAAAGGCAAAGCTTGCCGGCGGCGGTATAATAGACGGGATCAAGAATCTTCTGTAATTATTACAAAAATACAAAAAAAATCATGCGGTCGCTTCGTAAGCGACCGTTTTTTTATCAGAAATGCTATACTTTTCGTAACAGCAAAAAAATTTTACAAACATAAGACAGGAGGTATTTAGCATGATCGGAGCGATACTCGGAGATATGGTCGGAGCACCTTATGAGTTTGACAGAGGAAATAAGAGCAAAGATTTTGATATGTGGAATCTGCGTGTGAGATTTACGGATGATACCGTGATGACGGTCGCTGTGGCTGAAGCGTTGCTTAATATGGGACCGGACACGTCTGAAGATGTGGTCAAACGCGCCGTGATCAGCTCCATGCAGGACTGGGGGCATCGTTATCCTTATGCAGGATACGGCGGACGCTTTGACGGCTGGCTGCACGATCCCGATCCCAAGCCGTATAACAGCTGGGGCAACGGTTCGGCTATGAGGGTATCCGCTGTCGGCTGGCTTTATGACAGTATTGAACGCACCAGAGAACTTGCCCGCTGGACTGCCGAGGTTACACATAACCATCCGGAAGGCATTAAAGGCGCCGAAGCGACCGCAGCTGCGATATTCCTTGCCAGGACCGGCGCCTCAAAGAAAGACATCGCCGCATATATCATACGCAATTTCGGCTATGATCTGAGCCGCAGCTGTGACGAAATCCGTCCGTTTTATCATCATGTGGAATCCTGCCAGGAAACCGTTCCCGAAGCCATCACGGCTTTTCTTGAGGGCAAGGATTTTGAGGATGTTATACGGACTGCGGTTTCTCTGGGCGGTGACTGCGACACACTGACATGTATTGCAGGAGGTATCGCGGAAGCATTTTACGGAGTACCTGCTGATATGAAGGAACATGTCATAGAACGTTTGGGAAAAGATATCCTTGAAGTTCTGGATAGATTTTATATACAGATAAAACATGATACCGTATAAACAATATACTTAAAAAAGCCTTGAAATACAGGCTTTTTTCCATTGTAACTATTCGTAAAAGATGCCTTTTGCGAATAGTTGCGTGTAGCTTTGAATCCCCCTCTTTTGTTAAGATTTTACCGCTTTTTGGTATTTTATTGACATTCTAATCCTGAAAAAGTAAAATCTAAATATCAAATATCAGGAGGTATTTTATCATGGCTTGTTTTTTGGTTCCTACCACAGAAGCTGTTATAACTACAGCAATACGCAAAGGCATTGAGATAAAAAACGGTCCGGATGCCGCAAAAAAGATCGACGAAGGCAAATTACCTTTTACAAAAAAAATGAGATGGCTTGAGAACATGCTCT
>JAIKYA010000145.1 GCA_024683645.1 Lachnospiraceae bacterium | reverse complement strand
CTTTGATACTGCGATGAAGCGCTGCATCAATCCGACGGCAACGGATCTGTGGTTTACTTATGGAGAGAAAGATGTTTATGTACCGGCAGGTGCGACAGTAAGTATATCATAATTGAGGGAGACAATATGAGAACACTTTTTATCGGGAACAGTCATACCTATTTTAATGACATGCCGGCAATCTTTAAAAATCTGTGTAAAGAGCAGGGCATTGATATGCAGATTACTATGCTCACAAAGGGCGGTATGGGACTGGATTATCATGCGGAAAACGAGCAAACAAGATTCAATATCCTTTATGGAGAATACGATTTTGTTATATTGCAGCATGTGGCGCATCCGATGGGAGAATACAATGCGATGGAAGCGGCTGCCGATAAGATCGTGTCCTGGATAAGAGAGTCAGGAGCCGTTCCATGCTACTATATGACCTGGACGGAGGAGGATAACGAGGCATTTCAGGCAGAGATGGCTGCGCGTTACAGGAAACTTGCCGGGAAGCATGAATGTCTGCTTGCACCCGTCGGTGAAAAATGGTGGGAGGAGATCCATAGGAATCCGTCTGTGGATCTTTACTATGAAGACAGAAGGCATGCTTCTGTAGCGGGATCGACACTTGCAGCGCGGGTAATATTCGATGCGCTGGGGATCGGATATTCGCAGGAAGATAATCTATGATAAAAATGTTAAAGGAGTGACAGATCATGCGGTATTTTTTGGAAAGTGACAGGATCAAAGTGGAGATCGATTCCTTCGGAGCAGAAGTGAAATCCGTGATAAACAAGAATAATATGCGGGAGTATATGTGGTATGGCAATCCCAAATACTGGGGACGAACATCTCCGGTACTCTTTCCGTTTGTGGGAAGCCTGAAAGATAAGAAGTATAGATGGAACGGAAAAGAATATGCCATGGGGCAGCATGGATTTGCGCGGGACCGCGAGTTTACGACGGTCAGCCGGACGGAAGATGAGATATGGTTTGAATTAAGATCCGATGCGGAAACGCTGGAAAAATATCCGTTTGCATTTATATTGCAGATCGGTTATCAGATCTCTCGCGGCGCCGAGACAGATGACGTCAAAGTACTTTGGAAGGTAAGCAATCCGGCAGAAGAAAACATGTATTTTTCTATCGGAGCTCATCCTGCGTTTCTATGCCCAGTGCACGGATTTGATAAAAAGAAGGCCGGATGCAAGGAGGGGTATCAACTGTATTTTGAAGGTGTGGATGTGATACGGCATCATGGAAATGATGTGGCGACAGGACTGGCACTGCGCGAGGATATAGAGATGCCGCTGGATCACGGATATGTAACTATCACAAAGGAATTCTTTGACCGTTGCACATATATGGTGGAAGGCAATCAGACTAAATGCGTTGGCATTGCTGATGAAGAAGGAAAGCATATCGTAGATGTATGTTTTGACACGCCGTTATTTGCGATATGGTCGCCGGAAAAGAAAGATGCGCCGTTCATCTGCATCGAGCCATGGTACGGAAGATGCGATGCGGCAGATTTTGACGGTGATCTGAGCGAAAGAGAATATACGAATATCCTGGCACCCGGAGAAAGCTTCGAAGGCGGCTACACAATGAAGTTTTATGAATACTATTGGTAAAACCATGGGGACGGACCTCGTGGTCTTTCCCCATGGCTTCTCTTTTTTCTAAGGCGTCAATAGTTAGCTTCGTGTACTTCGAAATAGGCCTGAGGGTGATTGCAGACAGGACAAACCTCAGGAGCACTGGTGCCGACTACGATATGTCCGCAGTTGCGGCATTCCCAGACTTTAACTTCACTCTTTTTAAACACTTCCTGCATTTCAATGTTTTTGAGAAGTGCACGGTAACGCTCTTCATGCGCTTTTTCTATGGCAGCAACTCCGCGGAATTTGGCTGCCAGCTCGGGAAAGCCTTCTTCCTCAGCTGTTTTGGCGAATTCTTCATACATATCCGTCCATTCATAATTTTCGCCATCTGCAGCATCAGACAGATTCTCTTTGGTATCACCGATACCGTTAAGTTCCTTGAACCAGAGTTTTGCATGTTCCTTCTCATTATCAGCGGTCTTGAGGAACAAAGCAGCAATCTGTTCGTATCCTTCTTTTTTTGCTTTGGAAGCAAAGTATGTGTACTTATTTCTGGCCTGTGATTCTCCGGCGAATGCTGCTTCCAGATTTTTTTCGGTCTTTGTACCTGCATAAGGGTTGTTTTTAGCCATGGGAAAACCTCCTTAAAAAGTGGATTATTAACACTCGTATTATAGATGAAATGTTCATGATTTGCCAGAGCTATTTGTTTGTGATAAATCGCATAAAACAGTGGGCAAAGCGCGGAGGAAAAAACCACGAGGACCGTTCCTGCGGTTTTTAAATATTCCGGAATTGCGTCGGGGTGATATCTTCGTAACGTTTGAAGAGTTTGCAAAAATAACTGCTGGAGCAGAAGCCGGTTTTATCAGCGATATCCTCGATAGTCATTTTGGTACCGGATAGTAATTCTTTTGCTGCCTGGATACGGCGCTTGGCTATGTATTCCATCGGACGTGTATCGAGAGAATTTCGAAACAACCTGCAGATATGCTGTTTGGACAGGCCGGATACTGCACAGAGATCTTCCATTGTGATCGGAGCGGAATAAGAGCTGTCGATCAGGTTCAGACATTTTTTTAATGCCGGGTTTGGCCCTGCTGAGCTGTTTAAATGATTTATAGCCCTGTCCAGTTCGATCATGAATTCATACAGTATTCCCGATGCCTTAAGATTACCGGAAATATGATCATGTTTCAGGGCGGCATGCATATTAATAAAAAGCTTATCCAGCTGAGTTGTGCTGTCGAGCACAAAAGCCATGGGAGCATCAAATCCGGATTCGGAGAGCAGCCGATCACAGGCATATCCTCCGGGGATGATCCAATGGACATCCCAGACATTCCCGGCCGGATGATATTCATGAGGATACGAAGCCGGCAGAAAAAAGCCCATCCCGGCTTTGATCTCTGTCTTTATCCCGTCATAAAACAGCCATCCTTTTCCTTTTGTACAAAAGAAGATCTGCGGAAATCCAAATTCCCTGCCGCGCCGTACCGGCGGCTGGCAGTCGTGCATCCCCAGGCTGATCAGGTACAGCGGAAGCCTGCTTTCACGGGCGATGATCGGATAATGAGAGATAAACATACGATACTCCTAATGTATAATCAATGTTCATATTGTTATATCATGATAATATCATGTATTGAATGGCGTGTCATCTGTAATATAATCAAAAGCGAAGATTATTTTAAATCAATAATGATGGCATCATATATCCGGATCATTCACAGAGA
>JAIKYA010000142.1 GCA_024683645.1 Lachnospiraceae bacterium | reverse complement strand
CGCAGCCTGTATCTGTATACGGCCTTTTACTGCAGGTATCGTATAACTGCCGTCTTCTGCGGGCTGTATCACGCTGTCATCACAGCTCACCCTTTTAACAGTGATATAACATTCCTTTGCAAGATAATCATAATCCGTTGTATCCACTGCCCTCACACCGTCGGTACAGCACAACAAAAGTCTGTGAGCACCGGGTAATACCGCATTCCATGCATTTGCGGTAAGCGTGGTATTAAAACCGCGTGTATGATCGAGCAGAGAATAACTGTATTCTTTATCAGCGATCAGCTCGCTCGTCTTCACTATATATATGCCGGCACTTGAGCTTATCCAGGCTTCATCATCGGAAATATGCACGTCATAATTGTTGCTGTATGGAAATGATCTGAGTCTTCTTGCAGAATCTCCGTCACCATAGTAGATAGCATTACTGGTTATATAAAGATAGCCGTCACCACAGGCCACGATACGCAATACGACCAGGGTCTCCAGACCTTCTTCCTTTCCTATCCTCTTTACTATCCTGCCGTCCTTTATAACATAGATCCCGTCTCCGTCCGTTCCGGCGAGCAGCGTTCCATCCTCTTCCTGAACCATCGTAAGTATCTGGGCATTGACACCCTCATCTATTCCGAGGGTTTTGATGACTTTTCCTCCGGAAATGTAATTCAGCCCCACGTTGCTTGCTGCCGCTATAACACCGTCCTGCATTTCCAGCACATACCTGAAACGGCCTCCGAGAGTACCTTTCAGCTCATTGTAATTGACCGTGCCGCTGTCTGCAGCTTCTATCAGACCATTCTGGGCGTAGGTTGATATCCATAAATGCCCGTTACTGTCCTCCATGATATGTCTTATACGTACACCTTTCAGATCCTGCGTCAGTGTACTGTCTTCGGCCTTCATCGTCTTTTCGTTGATGATCTTCAGCCCGTCATCCGTGCCGATATATATCCTGCCGTCATGCAGTGCCACACTGTTTACAACAGCATCCTCCAATCCTGCCTTTACAAACACATTAGTAAAAGGATTGGGTGAGTACTCAAGAATACCCTGCTTATTTGAAACAAACCAGATATTTCCCTGATAGTCCTTTATCACTCCGGATACCGAGCTTTCAAAACGATACTGCATCATCGGCGTGATCTCTCCTGTTTTCGGATCTATCACTCCCAGACCGTTCTCCGCAGCAAAGAAATATACACCGTGCGGCGCATCATAAATGATATCGTTGAAATATGCAATGTTTTCGGTATCGGCTTCATAATCGGCACGACAGGCGATACCGTCAAAGAGCATTCCCTGCAGTATGGTTCCCGTTGTTCCTGCCAGAACCCGTCCTCCATCCGAATAATCCACTACGGTATAGTCAATCCCCTCCTGCGGGTAATCCTTTGTATATAATACTTTTCCTTCACGTACAATAAACAGTGTTCCGCTGTTGGTCACGCCGGCGACCACTCCGTCCGTATCGCTGTCCAGCGAACGTATGCCCGCCAGTTCTTCATATTCACGGGGTATACTGACTTTCCCGTCAGCAGTGATGATACACAGGCCGGAAACCGTACCCACGTAAATATCTCCTTTATCATCTTCACTTATGGAACGAATGGTATCGGCCGAAAGGCCCTCCGTAGAAGTGTAAAAACATATGCTCCCGTCTGCAGGATCATAGCAGGCAATACCGCTGTCATTGGTACCGATCCACAGTCTGCCTGTCCTGTCAACGTAAAGTGCCATTACGTTGTTTATTCTCTCATCCAGAACTATACGGTCAAACTCCAGGCCGTCATACCGGTACAGGCCCGAATATGTACCGACCCAGAGAAAACCGTCAGTTGTCTGTGCTATTGCATTGATTTCCGACGAAACCAGTCCGTCGTCTTCGTCATAGCGTGTTGCCTCATACTCTGCGAGATAATCTTTCGTATCCCTATCTTCGCCCGCAGTTACTGCCGGCGGCTGACCGTATAAGATCACCCATAACAGAGATATCGCGATCATCAGTTTTTTGATTACGCCGGTACGCATGACCAATGCTCAGTATTTATTTATCCTCTCGTAAACTTTGAAATAAATTTCCATGCATTCTCAACAGAATGATGTCTGCATTCATGCTGCTGTCCTGATACACTTGCGAAGGCGGTACGGCATACACCGTCTTCACTGTCATAGTAATTCACGGTAAGATAGCTGTTTCTCGTTTCATCATAAAGCTTCTCTACCCTGTCGCCGGGGATTCCCCATATGGGATCCGCCCAGTTCTCCTTATTCGCAAAATCAAGCGATTCAAAATCAGCCTTTACCTTATTTACTTTAGCAAGATATTTAGCTCTGTCAAGGCAGGACTCGGCCTGGCAGGGAAGCTCGGGAAGAGGTGAATCCTCTCCGCCCGAATAGAACAGCGGAACGGGTACATCCTGATTTATCTTTCCGTCGATGGGATGGCTCCACATATTGTCTTTTACGGGGAAGAGTGCACTGCAGGGTGCGAAGCCCGCAAACACCGAAGGATATTCCTGGAAAAGATCCTGAGTCTTTCCGCTTCCCATTGAAAAGCCTCCTGCATATATACGTTTTGTATCAATATCAAAATCCTTCTTAACATCTTCGATAACGTCCATGACCTCTGTGGGAGTTACATCAAGATGATTGTCTACTGCAATATAAAGTATATCGTGATCGTGAGCCACTCTCCACCAGCCTGCTACATATGTCAGATACATGGATGAATCTCCGCCGCCGTGGAAGCCTATCAGCAAAGGCATGGGTCCCTTCTTCGGCAGATCCTTATTGTAATATGCAAAATAGCCTATCTTGTGCTCCTTGCAGTCCTTGTAGGCACCAAAGTTGTTCGGGGAAGTCTTCACCATAACCGATCTTGCTTCCTCAACCATATTGAGTTCTTCAAAATCCGGCTCAAGCTCTATATTGCCGCACCACATCTTAAACTTGCGTACAAACTTTTTGAAATCATCCTTATAGTCTGCCTTATCTTTAATGAGCATGTTTTCACATGATTCAAACGCCTTGTTTATTTCATCGCTGTTTGCAACACTGAGTACCGGAACATCCTTTCTTTCTATTTCCGGCATCACGCTGAGTCTTTCCATCGAACACACAGCGGGTGTTATTTCTCCGGGTCCCCAGAGGAATTCGCCCTGTTTGGTTTTTAACAGATTGCGTGCCACATAATCCGCAGACTCGCCATAGCTGTAGATATCTGTTCTGAACTTCGCACCGCGCATATAATATCCTTTAAACTTCTGTGCAAAGAAATCATGAAACTCATCCAGTCCTTCGTTATATACGGTATCCATCCTGACTTCCGCTATCACATCCGCATACAGACTCTCCGGAGCATTCTTCCATCCTCCCTCTGCCGTAGGATATACAAAATAAACTACCGCATCATAAGCTGCTGCTATTTCGGCAAGTCCCGTCTCCCTGGCAAAAGCAACTGCTCCGTCGCGATCATTCTGCTTTTCCTCAAATACGAGAAGCAGCGGTGCTTTAAAACCGTAATTGTTGGTCTGTCCGTCCAGATCGTTATCGGGCACATAAGCTTTTAAGAAAAAGCTGTCATACTTATGCTCCCAGAATTTTCCGTTTGCAACTGCTGTTACTTCAGGTCTTTCCTGTAATCCCATTTTCAACCCCTCCTGCTTGTAATTTTACTGATTCCGAAACACTAAGATGACTTGATTTTATCACATCAGCTGATGCCATTCCGCTCGTGTATTGCTTTATGTAAAGCAAATACGCCATTTTTCACACATATTTCACCCAAGGTTCATATTTTATTCATATTTATGAGATAGAATGTAATCAGCTATTGAGAAGGATTTTCATTGATCGAGGCCGGATGTCTCCTGGTCAAATCCATCTGGTCTCACCTCCTTTCTACTTCTCAAGAATAATAAAGAGGGCTTTGAGCCCTCTTTATTTTTGCTTCAGATCTACAGTTTTGATATTTCGTTGTTCAGTGAAAGCATCTCGTCATCGAGCTGCGACACCATATTGGCACATTGTATAAGTGCCGTTTTTATATGCTCCGGCGCATTTCCCTCAAATTTGTATCTTATCTTATGCTCCAGGCTCGCCCAGAAGTCCATCGCAACGGTCCGGATCTGTATCTCCACCTTGGCATCCACCACTTTGTTGGAAAGGAAGATAGGGACACTTACCAGCATATGATATGATTTATATCCGCTGGGTTTGGGATTTTCAATATAGTCTTTTACGGCCAGAACCGTAAGATCGTTCTGCGCCGATATCATATCCGCTATCCTGTAAATATCGGACGTAAAAGAACATATGACTCTGATCCCCGCGATATCGTTTACATGCTCCACCATGTTTTCTATGGTTGAATCAAGATCCTTTGCTTTCAGCTTTTTAACGATACTCTCGGGAGTCTTCAGTCTGGACTTTATATGTTCTATCGGATTATACTGGTGCACATGCTGAAATTCGTCGTTCAGTATCTCCAGTTTGGTCCCGACTTCTTTCAGTGCCGAGTTATATACCAGTGTGACCTCTTTCCAGCGGTCCACTTCTTCTTTTTCACTGGATGGTTTATATAGCATCAGACTACCTCTCCTGCCTCAAGTGATCAACAGATATTTTACCATATTTTTCGGCTTTTGTATATATTATACGCATCGCTGCGACCATTCAGTGCCGCTGCGGTGATTGCTATAAGCTGACAGTTATGCTATAATGCGGTCTGTTGTGAGGTGCCCCGGATATGCGTATATGGTTTAAGATCTGGAAAAATACAAAACTGATAAAGGACCACACCGTTACCAGAACGGAAGATGATACACGTACGCACAAGGTTTTTGCGGCTTTGGAAGAAGCCTGTCACGAACTGAATCTCGGTACACCCGTCTGGCTGGATAAAAACATCAAGGATTTCAAACGTTTATCGCGCTGCAGATTTTATCAGGATAATTTTATTGAGGCTATAGATTTCGATTATCTGGAAATGCTTGTCATTGATGAAGATTAAGCCTTAAGCATCTTCTGCATGGTCTTCCATCCTAAAGTAGCACATTTCACCCTTGCCGGCATATGGGCCACACTCTCAAGCGCTGCCGCTTCCTCAAGGCGTTCTATCTCTTCAGCAGTGGAAGTGGACCTGACCATTCCCATGAAAATATCCGCAAGCTCAAGTGCCTCTTCTTTAGTCTTTCCTATCACCAGGTCTATCATCATATCAGCCGAAGCCTGTGAAATGGCGCATCCGCTGCCGGTATAGCTGCCTGCAGTCACTACTCCGTTCTCATCAAGTTTAAGATTCAGCGTAATGTCATCACCACAGCTGGGGTTCACTCCGTTTAAAGTAAGCGTAGGCTCTGCCATTTCTTCTTTATGCGAAGGGTAAAGATTGTGTTCGTTTACTATTTCCCTGTAAAGATCTTTAAGCTCCATATCCCAGCCATCCTCTCACTTTTGATAAGACGTCACAAAAGCGTTCCGCTTCTTCTTCGGTATTATAGAAATACACACTGGCTCTTGCCGTTGCCCTGTATTCCATCGAAAACTTTTCCTGCATAAATTCCATCAGCGGCTGTGCACAGTGATGGCCCGCACGTACCGCAATATGCTCTCCGTCCAGAACAGAAGCTACATCGTGCGGATGACAGCCGTCTATATTAAACGTAACTATTCCGCTGTGTTTTGCCGGATCACTGCTACCGTATACATGCACGTGATCCATCCGTCCCATACGTTCCAGAAGTATCTTTGTGATCTTCAGTTCCTGTTCTTCTATTGCCGCAAAGCCTATACCGTCAAGAAAATCCACAGCAGCACTCAGTCCTGCAGCGTCGGAAGCGTTTACGGTACCGGCTTCAAATTTATGCGGAAGCTCCGCATATGTCGCAGACTGTCTCGTTACGTATTCTATCATTTCTCCGCCCCGAAGGAAGGGCTGCATCTCCTCCAGCAGTTCTCTTCTGCCGTAAAGACCGCCTATACCCATGGGGCCTAACATCTTATGTCCGGAAAATGCATAAAAATCGGCATCCAGAGCTTTTACATCAGTAAGCTTATGCGGTGCTCCCTGTGCTCCGTCAACAACGATCACACCCCCGTGTGCATGGACCAGGCCGGCTGCTTTTTTTACGGGATTGCTCACACCCAGGACATTTGAGACCTGCCCCATAGCTACGATCTTTGTCCTTGAAGTGATCTTCTCTTCCAGTTCCCTGTCACTGATCACGCCTTCATCATCACACTCAAGATATTTAAGTATCGCGCCCTTCTTCTCACATACCATCTGCCAGGGAAGGATATTACTGTGATGTTCCATGATGCTGACAACCACCTCATCACCTTCTCCGACGTTATCCATACCATAGCTGTATGCCACTAGATTGAGCGCCTCAGTGGCATTACGTACAAAGATGAGTTCTCCCTCATCCTCTATCCCGAAATGCGCGGCTACGCGCCCCCTGGCATCCTCATAAGCCTCGGTGGCTTTTATGCTCCACTCGTACAGCCCGCGCAGAGGGTTTGCATTACAGTTTTCATAAAACCCTTTTACTGCGTTTATTACCTGCGAGGGACGCTGTGATGTGGCAGCATTGTCAAAATATATGTATGCAGGATCCTGAAGTATCGGAAAATGTTTTCTTGCTTCTTTTATATCCATAAAAAACCTCATAATTCAAAAATAAATCCCGCACCAACGGGATTTTTTTGTTTGAATGTACTCCCCGAGTTGGGCTCGAACCAACAACCCCGCGGTTAACAGCCGCGTGCTCTACCATTGAGCTATCGAGGATCATCTCTCTCTTCTTCTCAGGTATCTATACCCTGAAAACTGAACACAGAATCCAAATTCTCAAACCT
>JAIKYA010000141.1 GCA_024683645.1 Lachnospiraceae bacterium | reverse complement strand
GGCCGCGGTCATCAGTGTTGATTTTTTCGGAGTGTAGTTATACAATAGAAACAGCGTGTCCTGATAAGGACAGAAGAAAAAAGATGCAGAGAAATTATTAAGGAGAAAAAGAAAATGAGCAAGAGTTTTGATGATCTGATGAGCAGGGTGAAGAGTGTGGAGCTCAAGAAGGTGTCTGTGTGCTGCGCACAGGATTCCGAGGTGCTGGAAGCTGTTGATGAGGCTAAGAAGCAGGGTATCGCAGATGCGATACTGGTAGGCGACAAGGCAAAGATGGAAGAGATAGCTGCGGAGATCGGTGTTGATCTTTCACAGTTTGAGATAATCGATGAGCCGGATATGATCGCCGCTTCAAAGAAGGCTGTTGAACTGGTACATAACGGAACAGCGGATATGTATATGAAGGGTATCATCGATACTAAGAATTTCTTAAAGAGCGTGCTCGATAAGGAAGTGGGGCTGAGAACAGACAAGACTCTTTCTCATGTGTGTGTGTTTGAGATAGAGGGACATGAAGGAATGCTCTTCCTTACGGATGTTGCTTTCATTCCTTATCCTACACTTGAGGACAAGGTTGCGATCGTTAACAATACGGTTGAGATAGCACATGCCTGCGGTCTGGATAATCCCAAGGTGGCTGCCGTTGCTGCGGTAGAGGTGGTCAATCCCAAGATGCCTGCTACGGTTGAGGCAGACGAGCTTACAAAGATGTGTGCAGAAGGAAAGATCACGGGCTGCGTTGTGGACGGACCTCTTTCACTTGATCTTGCGATCGACAGGGAAGCTGCAAAGCATAAGGGAGCAGAAGGCAGAAAGATCGTCGGTGATGCCGATGTCATCCTTTTCCCGGATATACATGCAGGTAATCTCGTTTATAAGACTCTTACCCATCTCTGCCCCTGCAAGAACGGTAACATCATGACAGGTACCAAGGCACCCGTTATCCTGACCAGCCGTTCGGACTCCAAGGAAGTCAAGGTCAATTCCCTTGCACTCGGAGCAATAGTTGCAGAGTATCTTAAGAATAACTGATAATGAATATAGTACTTCACCAGCCTGAAATACCGTCCAATACGGGAAATATCGGCCGCAGCTGTGTGGCTACGGGCACGAAGCTGCACCTCATAGAGCCTTTGGGCTTTAAGCTCACGGAAAAGGCACTTGAGCGTGCAGGCATGGATTACTGGGATAAGCTGGATTATGCGAGGTATATCAATTATGAGGATTACCTGCAGAAGAATCCGGGTGCCAGGATATGGTATGCGACGACCAAGGCTAAGAAGTGCTATACGGATGTCCGGTTTGAGCCGGATGATCATATAATGTTCGGAAAGGAGAGTGCGGGTATACCTGAGGAGATACTCGTCGATAACGAGGAGTACTGCATACGCATTCCCATGCTTCCGGCTATCAGATCGTTAAACCTCGCCAATTCCGTGGCAATAGTGCTGTTCGAGGCGCTGAGGCAGAACGGCTTTGACGAAATGGAACGCAGCGGCGAGCTGCATCATCTCAAATGGAGGGATTAAAAAATGGCAAAATTACTTATCATCAATCCCGGATCGACTTCCACAAAGATAGGTGTTTTTGAGGACGAGAAGCTGATCCTGGAAGAAACTCTCAGACATTCGACCGAGGAGATCGCACAGTATGCGTCGATCGTTGATCAGAAGGATTTCAGAAAAAAGATCATCATGGATCTGCTTGAAGCCAATAATATAAAAGTAACGGACCTGGCAGCAGTCGTAGGACGCGGCGGTATGTTAAAGCCCATACCCGGCGGTACTTACCCTGTAACGGATGCGCTGCTCGAGGATCTGAAGATAGGAAAGCAGGGACAGCATGCATCAAATCTCGGCGGCATACTTGCCAGAGAGATAGCTGACGAAGCAGGCATCCCTTCATATATCGTAGATCCCGTGGTCGTTGACGAGCTGCAGCCTCTGGCAAGATATTCGGGTGTGCCCGATCTTCCCCGTACCAGCGTATTCCATGCGCTTAACCAGAAAGCTGTTGCAAAGCGCTACGCAAAGGAACAGGGAAAGAAATATGATGAACTGAATCTCATAGTAGTACATATGGGCGGCGGCGTATCGGTCGGCGCACACAAAAACGGCAAGATCGTGGATGTCTTCAATGCACTTGACGGCGACGGTGCTTTCTCACCCGAGAGAGCCGGTGCGGTACCTCCCGGAGCGCTTGTTAAACTGTGCTTTTCCGGAAAATACGATGAGAAGACCATCTATAAGATGCTGGTAGGCAACGGCGGATTCAACGCATATCTGGGTACCAATGATGCGAGAGTCGTAGAAGAGAAGATCGAAGCAGGTGATGCCGAGGCAAAGAATGTTTATGATGCCTTTATCTATCAGATCTGCAAGAACATAGGATCACAGTCATGCGTGCTTGAAGGAAAGGTTGATCAGATAATCCTTACCGGCGGTATAGCATATTCCAAGTATGTTGCCGGCGAGATCACAAAGAAGGTCAGCTGGATAGCACCCGTAACCGTTTACCCCGGAGAGGACGAGCTGCTGGCTCTGGCTCAGGGCGGACTGAGAGTGTTAAACGGCGAAGAGAAGGCAATGGAATACTAAAAGGCGAGGAGGTACGCTGATGGGGAAGCTAAATGCTGCTGCGGAAAAGCAGATCAGGGAGATCTGCGACAGATACAAAAATGAGAAGACACCGCTGATGATGATACTCAGCGATATCCAGAACGAATACGGATACATCCCTCTGGAAGTGCAGGAGCTTGTATCCGAAAAGACCGGGATATCGGTTGCAGAGATCTACGGTGTGGTAACATTTTATTCTTTCTTCTCACTTACCCCGAAGGGGAAATACGTGATAGGCTGCTGTCTGGGTACGGCATGCTATGTAAAGGGGGCACAGATAGTTATAGACCGTTTCTCGGAGCTTTTGGGTATCACACCCGGACAGACTACGGAAGACGGGCTGTTCACGCTCGATGCACTTAGATGCATAGGAGCCTGCGGTATAGCGCCGGCTGTCAGCATCAACGGAAAGGTATATCCCAAGGTCGATGTGGAAGAGGTTGAGGATATCATAGCATCATATAAAAAGGAGGCATCGGCATGAATAAGATCACTTCGGTAGAAGAACTGGAAAGGATCAGCGCTGAATGCGAGCAAAGCATGGAAGGAAAGCTTTCGGGCGCCGATTCCATGCGCCATATAGTGCTCTGCGGCGGAACGGGCTGTCTCTCCAGTAATTCACAACAGATAGCTGCAAAGTTTACCGAGCTCCTTGCAAAAAAAGGTTTAAACGGAAAAGCAACGGTAAATCTTGCGGGCTGCTTCGGTTTCTGTTCACAGGGACCTTTTGTAAAGATCTATCCGGAGGATACACTCTACAGGATGGTAAGTCTTGACGATGTGGAAGAGATCGTGGATTCGGATATAGGACGCGGCGAGGTCGTGGAGCGTCTTTTGTATGTTGATCCCGTTTCGGGAGAAAAAGTTTCCAAGCAGGATGATATCAATTTCTATAAAAAACAGCGCAGGATAGCTCTTCACGGCTGCGGTGTCATCAATCCCGAGGACCTTAACGAGGCTCTCGGCTTCGGTGCTTTCAAGGGACTTAAGAAGGCTCTGTCAATGACGCAGAAGGAAGTGGCTGATACAGTGCTGCTCTCCGGACTTCGCGGAAGAGGCGGCGGAGGTTTCCCTGCAGGACGTAAGTGGATGTTTGCCCTCGGTTCGGAGGGTGATGAAAAATATGTTGTCTGCAACGGCGATGAAGGCGATCCCGGTGCATTCATGGACCGTTCGATACTTGAAGGAAATCCCACTGCGGTTATCGAGGGCATGATGATCGCCGGTTATGCGATCGGCGCAAGTGAAGGATATTTCTATGTGCGTGCGGAGTATCCCGTAGCAGTGGCACGTCTTAAGAAAGCGATCCAGAACGCAAGAGAAGCGGGGATGCTCGGCAAGAACATACTGGGCACGAACTTCTCATTTGAATGTCATATAAGACTGGGTGCAGGTGCATTCGTCTGCGGTGAAGAGACTGCTCTGCTGAATTCCATCGAAGGCAAGCGCGGCATGCCCAGACCCCGTCCTCCTTTCCCTGCAGTTAAGGGACTCTGGGGAAAACCCACTATAGTCAATAATGTTGAGACTCTTGCCTGCGTACCTTACATCTTAAGAGAAGGCGCAGCAGAGTTTGCCAAGGTCGGTACCGAAGGTTCAAAGGGAACCAAGGTGTTCGCTCTCGGCGGAAAAGTAAATAACGTAGGTCTGGTGGAAGTACCCATGGGTACAACTCTCCGCGAGCTCATATATGATATCGGCGGCGGTATACCGGGTGGCAAGAAGTTCAAGGCCATACAGACCGGCGGTCCTTCCGGCGGCTGCCTTACCGAGGAATTTCTCGACGAACCCATCGATTTTGATAACCTGGTACAGAAAGGGTCGATGATGGGATCCGGCGGTGCCATAGTAATGGACGAAGACAACTGTATGGTGGATGTGGCAAAATTCTACATGGAGTTCATCTGCGATGAATCCTGCGGAAAGTGTTCGCCCTGCCGTATCGGTACCAAGAGGATACTTGAGATACTGACCGGGATCACCGAGGGCAAGGGTACAATGGAAGATCTGGATACCCTTGAGGAACTCAGCAAGACCATACAGAAGAATTCCCTCTGCGCACTGGGGCAGACGGCAGCCAATCCTGTCAATTCAACCCTCAGGCATTTCAGGGATGAGTATATAACACATATCGTTGAAAAGCGCTGTCCCGCACATGTATGTAAGAGCCTTATGCAGTACAGGATCAATCCGGATATCTGTATCGGCTGCGGACTCTGCGCAAGGAACTGCCCTGTCAGCTGTATCTCCAGGACCGATTATATCGCTGAGGGTCATAAACTCGCTTCCTTTGCGATAGATCAGAACAAGTGCGCAAAATGCGGACTGTGTAAGAGTAACTGTAAATTCCAGGCGATCACAAAGGAGTAGGAGGAGACGAGCATGGCATTGGTGACTATAAAAATAGAAGGTGTCAGCCATCAGGTTGAAGAAGGTCTTACCATACTTGAGGCTGCAAGAAAATGCGGATACGAGATCCCCTCTCTCTGTTCTTTCAATCACGGGGAATGCAATCAGGGATCATGCCGTGTCTGCCTTGTGGAAGTCAAAGGTGCAAGAGGACTTGTTGCAAGCTGCGTATATCCGGTTTCGGACGGTATGGAGATAACGATTTCATCGCCTGCGGCTACAACCGCCAGACGTATGAGTGTGGAACTGCTCCTTTCAAATCACAACCAGTTCTGCCAGCAGTGTGATAAAAACGGCAAGTGCGAGCTCCTGCATGTTGCAAACGTTACGGGTGCAAGAGCCGATGTGTTCGGCGGAGTACATTCGGAGGTGCATATTGACCGGCTGGCTCCCGGACTTGTAAGGGATACTTCGAAGTGCATACTTTGCGGAAGATGTATCGAGAGATGCAAGAACGCACACGGTCTGGGTATACTCGGTTACGAGAACAGAGGTTTCAATACCTTTGTGGCACCTGCACAGGACAGGGGCTTCAATGATTCGCCCTGTATCCAGTGCGGACAGTGCGTGAGCGTATGTCCTACAGGCGCACTTATGGAGCATTCGGAGATAGAGAAGGTAGATGAAGCTTTTGCCAAGGGCAAAGTAGTCATAGCTCAGGCGGCACCTGCCGTAAGGGCAGCTCTGGGTGAAGAGTTCGGCTATCCCATCGGAACCGTTGTCACCGGCAAGATGATAGCCGCAATGAGAAGACTCGGTTTCCGGAGAATATACGATGTCAATTTCGGCGCCGACCTTACCATCATGGAGGAAGGTACGGAACTGCTGGGACGTCTGCAGAACGGAGGCGTTCTTCCGATGATCACCTCATGTTCTCCGGGATGGGTCAATTATGCCGAGTACAATTACAGCGATCTGCTCCCGCATCTTTCGAGCTGCAAATCGCCTCATCAGATGCAGGGCGCGGTGATAAAGTCGTACTGGGCTAAACAGCACGACATAAATCCCGAGGATGTCTTCGTGGTTTCGGTAATGCCCTGTACCGCTAAAAAATATGAAAGACAGAGGGAACAGCTGAAGGTGAACGGCCTGCCCGATGTGGATGCTGTCATCACCACCAGAGAGCTGGCAAGGATGATAAAGAGAGCGGGCATAATCTTTGAAAGACTGCCGGATGAAGGCTGGGATCAGGATATCATGGGCGATTACTCCGGAGCGGGCGTTATATTCGGCGTGACAGGCGGAGTTATGGAAGCTGCTCTCCGTACGGTATATTACAAGATGACGGGAGAGGAAGCGGATCCCATTACCTTTGAAACTGTCCGCGGACACGAAGCAGGCATAAGGGAAGCATCCCTCGATATCAACGGCACTACGGTCAATGTGGCTATAGCCTCCGGAATGAAATCCGCCAAGGTACTGCTCGATGATATCAGGGCCGGCAAGTCAAAATATCATTTCATAGAGATAATGGGCTGCCCCGGCGGCTGCATAAACGGCGGCGGTCAGCCTTATGTGCGAGAGTTCTTCCTGCCTCATGAGGATGACGACATCATGGATACCTATAAGGAGAAGAGAGCAAAAGCCCTTTACCTTGAAGATAAGAGACAGACGCATCGTCAGTCCCACAATAATCCGCAGATCAGGGAGCTTTATGAGAAATACCTCGGCGAGCCGAACAGCCATAAGGCGCACGAGCTGCTTCATACAAGCTATGCAGCCAGGGTTGGGTTTAATGAACTGTAAGACAAAAGGGACGTTCCTTTTGTCCTGAAGACAAAAGGGACGTTCCTTTTGTCCTGAACAGATGATCACGGGTGTCTGACGCCGAAAATGGTGTCAGGCACCTTTTACTTGCTAAAAGTGTTACTTTCTGCTATTATGATATGCGGTGTTTTTTGCACACAGGAAGTATCTGAGGAAGAAGAGAGGATTTACTGATGGCAGCAATTATCGATAAGCTGTTCGGAACCCACAGTGAGAGGGAACTGAAACGTATAAAACCGATCATTGATAAGATAGAATCACTGAAGCCGGCTATGACGGAGCTCTCCGATGAAGAGCTGAGAGCCAAGACAGCCGAGTATAAAAAGAGATTTCAGGGCGGGGAGAGCCTGGATGACCTGCTCCCCGAGGCCTATGCTACCGTAAGGGAAGCAGCCAGACGAGTGCTGAACATGGAGCATTTCCGTGTGCAGCTTATAGGCGGTGTGGTACTGCATCAGGGGCGTATCGCCGAGATGCGTACCGGTGAAGGTAAGACCCTTGTATCCACGCTTCCGGCATATCTGAATGCATTGGAAGGAAAAGGTGTATGCGTTGTCACCGTCAACGACTACCTGGCAAAGCGTGATGCCGAGTGGATGGGACAGATCCATGAATTCCTGGGACTCAAGGTCGGCGTGATACTCAACGAAATGAAGTCCGAAGAGCGACGCGAGGCTTATAACTGTGATATAACCTATGTGACCAATAACGAACTCGGTTTTGACTACTTAAGGGATAACATGGTCAACTATAAGGAGCAGCTGGTTCAGAGAGGCCTGCATTATGCCATCATCGACGAGGTCGACTCGGTGCTCATCGATGAAGCCAGAACGCCCCTTATCATTTCCGGACAGAGCGGCAAGGCCACCAAGCTCTACGAGGTCTGCGATGTGCTCGCAAGACAGATGAAGAGAGCCTCCGATCAGGAGATGATATACAAGCTTGATGCCGTTATGGATTCCATGATGGGACAGCAGGCTGAGGAAGAGGATGACGGAGATTTCGTTCTGAATGAAAAAGACCGTAACGTTACGCTTACCGGCCGCGGCGTTACCAAGGTGGAGCGTTTCTTCCACATTGACAACCTTGCGGATCCCGAGAACAGCGAGATCCAGCACAACGTGATACTGGCGCTGCGCGCGCATTACCTGATGAACAAGGATCAGGATTATGTTGTACAGGATGATAAGGTAATAATCGTAGACTCCTTTACAGGACGTCTGATGCCGGGACGCCGCTTTAACGACGGCCTTCATCAGGCTATAGAAGCAAAGGAGCATGTTAAGATAAAGAGAGAGTCCATGACTCTTGCAACCATTACTTTCCAGAACTTCTTCAACAAATTTGATAAGAAGGCCGGCATGACCGGTACCGCTCTTACCGAAGAGCAGGAGTTTAGGGATATATACGGAATGGACGTTATCACGATCCCTACCAACAAGCCCATTGCCAGGATCGACCGTGATGACTGCGTATACAAGACCAGAAAAGAAAAACTCCATGAGATAGTGGAGCGTATAAAAGAAGCTCATGAAAAAGGACAGCCGGTGCTGGTGGGTACCATCAACATCGATGCATCCGAGGAGCTGAGTGCCCTGCTTAAAAAAGAGGGTATCAAGCATAACGTGCTGAATGCAAAGTTCCATGAGAAGGAAGCTGAGATAGTGGCAGATGCCGGTATACACGGAGCCGTGACCATAGCGACCAACATGGCAGGACGTGGTACCGATATCAAGCTGGATGAAACGTCAAGAGAACTGGGCGGTCTCCTCATAATCGGTACGGAAAGACATGAATCCAGACGTATAGACAATCAGCTGCGTGGACGTTCAGGACGTCAGGGCGATCCCGGTGAGTCTGTATTCTACATCTCGCTTGAGGATGACCTGATGAGACTCTTCGGATCCGAGCGCCTTATATCCATCTTCAATGCTCTCGGTATCCCCGAGAACCAGAGGATAGAGCACAGATCACTTTCAAGCTCGATCGAAAGAGCACAGAAGCGTATAGAGAACAACAACTTTTCAGCCAGAAAGAATGTGCTGCAGTATGACCAGGTAATGAACGAGCAGAGAGAAGTCATCTATGCCGAAAGACGCCGCGTGCTTGACGGAGAAAGTATGCGCGACGTAGTCTACAAGATGATCACCGATGTCGTGGAAGGTGCGGTGGATACGGTGATAGGCGAGGATTCGTCCTCAGACAGCTGGGATTATACCGAGCTGAACAATCTCCTCCTGCCCATAATACCCTTAAAACCCGTCACTCCCGAAAGAGCGGCAAAGCGCAAGAAGGAGCTGATGCAGCAGTTAAAGGAAGAAGCAGTCAAGCTATACGAGGCAAAGGAAGCCGAATTCCCAGATCCCGACCAGGTGAGGGAAGTAGAGCGTGTAATACTGCTCCGTGTGATCGACAGGAAGTGGATGACGCATATCGATGATATGGACCAGCTGGAGAAAGCTTCGGGTCTGGCAGGTATGGGCCAGAAGGATCCGCTTGCCGAATTCAAGATAAGCGCCTTTGATATGTTCCAGGCTATGGAAGCGGCCATAAAGGAAGATACCGTGAGACTGCTCTTCTCGGTCAAGGTAGAGCAGAAGCTTGAACGTGAGCAGGTTGCAAAGGTGACCGGTACCAATAAGGACGACAGTTCCGTAAGAAAGCCCAAAATGAGAGAGGAGAAGAAGGTATATCCCAATGATCCCTGTCCCTGCGGAAGCGGCAAGAAATTTAAGAACTGTCACGGACGTACAGCATAAGGAAGAATACTATGGTAGAACTTGATCAGTTAAAACTGGAACTTACCGGTTATAAGGACACATTAAAGGAAGTAAAAGATTCCCTTGATATCGAAAACAAAAAGAAACGTATAGAGGAGCTGGACATGGAAATGTCCGGCCCCGATTTCTGGAATAATCCGGAGAGGGCAAACAAACTGACGCGTGATGCAAAGAACATGAAAGATACAGTGGAAGGCATCACAAAACTGGAGCAGTCCTATGAAGATATGCTGACACTCATTGAACTCGGCAACGAAGAAAATGATGCATCAGTGATCGAAGAAGTCAGGACCGAGCTTGATGATTTCACGGAAAAACTCGAGCAGATGAGACTGACCACCCTTCTTACCGGAGAGTACGACCACAACAATGCCATACTTCGTATCAATGCGGGTGCAGGCGGTACAGAGAGCTGTGACTGGGCGGGAATGCTTTTCCGCATGTACAGCCGCTGGGCAGAACGCAAGGGCTTTACCCTTGAGATCCTTGACCAGCAGGACGGTGACGAGGCAGGCATCAAATCCGTTGACTTCCAGGTGAACGGAGAGAATGCCTACGGCTATCTTAAATCCGAACAGGGTGTGCACAGACTGGTGCGTATCTCTCCCTTCAATGCCCAGGGCAAGAGACAGACCTCTTTCGTATCTCTTGATGTTGTGCCCGAACTGGAAGGCGATGCCGGCATAGAGATCAAAGACGACGACTTAAGGATCGATACCTACCGTTCCAGCGGTGCCGGCGGTCAGCACATCAACAAGACTTCATCCGCAATAAGAATAACCCATCTCCCTACCGGAATAGTAGTTCAGTGTCAGAACGAGCGAAGCCAGTTCCAGAACAAGGACAAGGCAATGCAGATGCTGCGCGGTAAACTGCTCGCACTCAAGGAAGTCGAGGAAGAAGCCAAGATGAAAGGCATACAGGGTGACTTAAAAGCCATCGCCTGGGGCAGCCAGATCCGCTCCTATTTCCTTCAGCCTTACCAGCTCATTAAAGACCTGCGTACAGGCGAGGAAAACGCTAACGCTGATGCTGTATTAAACGGAGACATAGACCGCTTCATAAATGCTTATCTCAAGAAAAAGAGCCAGGGGGATTTATTAAATCCGACGGAAAGTGCCGACGAGGGGATGTAAATCCCCTCTTTTTTTCGCCTGCACCTGCGGCGCAGAGATACACCCTGAAAAAACAGAGAACTATTTCTTTTATGATAAACCCGAAGAAAACAGCATAGGAGAGAGAAAGACGTAGCCATGCTGTTTATTGCCGGAAGAGAGTGTGAAGAAAACAGCATGGGAGAGAAAAAGACTTTGCCATGCTGTTTATTACAGGGAGTGCGGAAAAAACAGGCAACGATAACGCCGCATTTCATGATCTCCGTTGCCGCCAAGCAGCAGGGAGGGAAAAAACAGGCACCGATAACGCCGCATTTCATGATTTCCGTTGCCGCCAAGCAGCAGGGAAGAAGATACAGGCAACGATCTGACGTCTTTCCGGTTTTTCGTCGCCTCAATAATGCGGATCATGGCGAAGGGAGACAGCAAAGCAGTGAAAAGACGTCGATAAAAAGGCACCGTGGCGCAGAAAGATCCATTCCTGCTTAACTGATAAAAATCTGGCCGTAGAGAGTTGTCAACCCTGCGAAGCACCGCTGTGCGGCTACGGGGATGACAACTCTCTACTGGCAGATAGAATAACAGCCGGGCAGGAACGGATCAGAGGGCAGCCGGGTTCCTTTTGGTATTTTCGTTGCCACCTGCGGTGAGGACAACGACAATGAAATGTGTTAAAATAGGAAAGTGAATATATAAGTACGTAAGGAAAGGGATATGGCTGTGAGTGTAAGACGGGCCGGAGAGAAGGATATACCGGCTGTAATGGAATTGCTGAAGCAGGTCAACAGGGTTCATCATGAGGGAAGACCGGACCTTTTTAAGCTGAATACCAAATATACCGATGATGAGCTTAAGGGGATATTAGGTAATGACAAGACCCCGGTGTTTGTATGTACGGATGATGACGGAAGAGTTGTGGGGCATGGATTCTGTATATTGGAGAAACCGGAAAACACCAGACTCTTAACGGATATCCTTACGCTTTATATTGATGATATCTGTGTGGATGAAGCGGCCCGCGGAAAGCATGTCGGAAGAGCAATCTATGAACACATACTTTCTTTCGCGCGTGAAATGGGCTGCTACAACGTGACGCTTAATGTCTGGAACTGCAATCCCGGGGCTATGAAGTTTTACGAGAAGCTGGGGCTTGAACCGTACAAGATCGGTATGGAAAAAATCCTTTGAAAAAGATATGGATGGAGACAGGATGAAAGAGAAGAAATTATTCATAGGTATTTGTCTCTGTCTGCTGATGTGTTCATGTACCATCAGATCAGACAAGGAGATAAGCGAAGATGTGATCGAGGAAAGAAAGGAGGCTTTTGAAAAGTATCTGGAAGAAACTTATCCGGATGAAACTTTTACCGTTGAGGTTTGGCAGGAATACGGCAATCGTGGCGGTGCGGCCGGACTTCCGGATTACGAAGGTTATCTGATAAAGCAGGTGATCACTGATTCGAAAGGCAACAGATTCCAGATCCATATATACGATGACGGGTATGACGATGATTATCAAAAGGTCCTGGACGGATGGATCAGCTATGATGAAAAGGGAGAACTGATCTTAACGCATAGGGACGAAGAGGAAGACGATCAGACAGAGTAAAGGAGGGATAAGAAATGGCTGATACGGTAATGATAACAGGGACAGCCTTATTCGAAAACATGGACGGAGAGTTATGTCAGGGATAATAAAGAATGATAAGGGAAATATCATTCTTATAGGAATGCCGGCGTCCGGGAAGAGCACGGTCGGAGTGATCCTTGCCAAGATCCTTGGGAAGAGTTTTATCGATACGGATCTGCTGATACAGAATAAAGCCGGCACGCGTCTGCAGGATATCATAGAGCTGAAAGGGATAGACAGCTTTCTGAAATATGAAGAAGAGACCCTCCTTGGATTAAACGTAAAGGATACCGTAATATCAACAGGAGGAAGTGCTGTTTACAGCGCTGCCGCAATGAAGCATCTTTCTGAAGGCGGAGAAGTAAAGCACTTGCAAACATGGAAAAAGGAAAACAGTAAGGAGGATTAAAAAATGATCTACGATTACGAAGTAACCACGGGAAAAGGTGAGAAGCTGAGCCTGGCAGAGTATAAGGGTAAGGTTATACTTGTCGTGAACACCGCTACGGGATGCGGCTTCACACCTCAGTATGCGCCGATCGAACAGCTTTATAAAGATTACCATGATAAGGGACTCGAGATCCTTGATATACCATGCAATCAGTTCGGAGGACAGGCGCCGGGATCGGATGAAGAGATACATGAATTCTGTACGGTACATTTCAATACAACCTTCCCGCAGATGAAGAAGGCGGACGTAAACGGTGAGAATGAACTGCCGCTTTATACCTGGCTGAAATCGCAGAAAGGTTTTGAAGGCTTTGGAGAGCATGAATACAAGGCACTTCTGGAAAAGATGTTTGCCGATGCCGACCCTGACTGGGCTTCCAAACCGGATATAAAATGGAACTTCACGAAATTTGTGATCGACCGTGAGGGTAATGTGGCAGCCAGATTTGAGCCGACGGCTGATATGAGTGAGGTCGAGGAGTGCATAAAAGCTCTTCTGTGAGGTATGGAAAATGGAAAGCTTTTTTGAGACTGTCAAAAGCAGAAAAAGCGTGCGGACTTACGACGGACGTATGCTCAGTGAAGAGCACAGAAAAGCGATAGAGGATTATATAAAGGATATACCCAATCCCTTCGGCATACCAGTGGAGTTTAAGCTCCTGGATGCAAAGGAGCACGGGCTTTCAAGTCCGGTCCTTGGCGGCGAGCAATTGTATGTTGCCGGAAAAGTGAGCAAGAAAGCTTATGCTGAAGCAGCTTTCGGATACTCTTTCGAAAAACTGGTACTCTATGCACAGTCACTTGGTATTGCGACGGTATGGATAGGCGGTACTATGAAAAGAGAAAAGTTTGAAGAAGCCGCCGGTTTAAAAGAAGGAGAGCTGATGCCCTGCGTCAGTCCGCTGGGATATCCGGCACAGAAAAGATCACTCAAAGAGATGATGATGCGGAAGGGTGTCGGTGCTGACAGCCGCATACCGGCCGACAAGCTGTTCTTTCGGAATTCATGGGGGAATCCTTTGCTGCCGGAAGGTGATATGGCAGAGCTCTTTGAAACGGTAAGGTGGGCTCCGTCTGCCGTAAACAAACAGCCATGGAGGATCATCTTTAAGGATGGTATATATCATTTCTATGAAAAGAAAGATAAGGGTTTTATCCGCGAAGCAACGGGTGATCTGCAGAAGACGGATGTGGGGATCGCATTGTGCCACTTTATAACGGGCGCTGAAGCTATGGGATGGCAGGCGGTTGTTAAAGTGGATGAACCGGGGCTGGAAACCCCTGATGATACAGAGTATGTGGCAAGTGTAAGGATAAGCGGACGAAAAAGTGAGACTGCTGCATTTGCGGCAGAGATAAGAAAGGAGTATGAAAAATGAATGAGACACTGAAGATACTTGAAACAAGAAGAAGCTGCAGGAATTTTAAGCCTGATATGGTGAAAGAAGATGAGCTTAAGGCTATACTGAGAGCAGGCACTTATGCGGCGACCGGGATGGGTAAGCAAAGCCCGGTCATCATCGCGGTGACCGATAAGGATATGCGGGATAAGCTTTCCGAAGAAAACAGAAAGATCGGAGGCTGGGGTGAGGGCTTTGATCCTTTCTACGGAGCACCGGTAATACTGATAGTCCTGGCGAAGAAAGATGTTGTTACCCATGTGTATGACGGTTCACTTGTGATGGGAAACCTTATGAATGCTGCCGAGAGTCTGGGAGTGGCAAGTATCTGGATCCACAG
Organism: Lachnospiraceae bacterium; assembly: GCA_024683645.1. Taxonomy (GTDB): domain Bacteria; phylum Bacillota; class Clostridia; order Lachnospirales; family Lachnospiraceae; genus NK4A136. Next base: position 448 of record JAIKYA010000141.1, on the reverse strand, counting down.
AGCAAAGGAAGAGTTTGAGTCTGATTTTGGCAAGGCCATACTTGAAAAGCTTGGTATCACTGAAGAGTATGAAGGTATCGGACATTGTGCACTCGGCTATGCGGCAGAGCCGGCAAAAGAGGCTGCTCCCAGAAAAGACGATTATGTATATTATATCTGAAATCAAATAATTTAAAACTTACAGCATATCCGCCCAAGAAGGCGAATATGTTTTTTGGCTTTATTGGAAATTCTTCCGGAATTTCCATAAAGCAGGAAAGTCCTCCGGATGGGATACGCACTCGCGAGAGAGGAAGATATTGCTTCCGCAACCGCGCCTGGTGCGAGCGTTCCTCAGGCGTTGGAGACGCGGTTGAGATAAAAACAGGTGAGGGTGGCTTCGGCATAGGGGACCAGCCAGAGCAGGCCTATACCTGCGGAAAGTACGCCCAGCGAAAAGACGGGAATA
>JAIKYA010000139.1 GCA_024683645.1 Lachnospiraceae bacterium | reverse complement strand
ACAAGAGGATGTGCAAAAAGTCTCCTGTACATCTGCTCTATTTCCTTAGCCTGTCTTTCTTCTCCTTCCGGAGTAGAAGGCCATTCATCAACCTGCCAGTCGTTAAGATCGACTATATGTGCAGGCATTATATCTCCGGATATCAGGGTGTTCTCTGTAAAATGTATGGGAAGACCGAAAGATGAAAATCTGTCCAGGACTTCCTCCAGCTTCTCAAGTCCCCAGAATCCCTGGTGCTGGTGAGACTGTATGCCTATCGCAGAGATGGGTACGCCTGCATTCAGACAGCCGTCTATAAGTATCTCATAATTAATGGATGTATTAAAATCGTTGAGCAGCAGTACCGCATCGGGATTGCACTCATGAGCTTTTGCGAACACTTCCTTTATCAGTCCTACTCTGCCTTTATCCTTGCAGATCCTCGTTATCGCATTATCATACTTATCGAATATGGGCATGATCACCACTTCATTGATAACATCCCACATATCGATGACACCCTTAAAGCCCGTCACTTCCCTCTCTATTCTCTCAAGCTGTTTACGCATTATCGTTTCATTATCATATTTCATAAGCCAGTCCGCACAGGCCGTATGCCAGCACAGTGGATGCCCTTTGACCTTTACATTCCTGCTGTTAAGAAACTCTGCAGTTTTCATCATCGCATCCCTGTTGGGCTTTCCCTCTTCGTATTCATAACCTCCCCAGTAGAACGGCAGCGTACCGTAATTGAATATCCCGAGCCAGCTGTCGGTGATCTTTTTCGTTTCCTCATTTCCGTTCATTACATGCGGTATGAAATCAAAAGCTCCGCAGCCAAACAGAAAACTGTGATTCGTCTGCTTTACACTGACAGCGGTATTCGCAAGGGGCTTGCCCTGTGCGTCCTCAAAACGTATGCGTTTACGGATCTTTCTGTGAGAATAGTCCATCTGATATAACCTCCTTAAACGTAATAAAACCGGATGTCTTTCACCCGGTTCTATCTTACCTTTTTTTCGCAGCTGATTCTTCCTATTATTTGTCTTACTATTTACCGTTTTTTGATATATCTTCCTCTCCCGGGTTCACATGGATCATGACATGTTTTACATTCGGGAAATTCTTTTCCACGGCATCGTGAACGCTTTCCGCGATAGCATGGGCTTCTATCAGTGAACTGTCTCTTCTGACCGCTATCTCCAGATCGATATATATCCTGTTGCCGAACTGTCTGGTACGGAGCAGGTCTATCTTCTGTACACCGGGCTGCGCTTCCACAAAAGTACTGATCTTCTGCTCCGTGAGATTATCACAGGAAGTATCGAGCATCTTATTAAGTGCATCCTGAAAAATATCAAAAGCAACTTTTATTATGAGCAGACATATCAGTAGTTCCGCGACCGGATCCATGAAAGTAAGTCCCATCTTGGCCAGACCTATACCCAAAAAAGAACCTACCGAGGATATGGCATCCGAACGGTGATGCCAGGCATCTGCCTTGAAAGCAGGTGAATCAAGCCTTTTTGCATAATACATCGTATACCAGAACATTGCTTCCTTAACTATAATGGAAACAACTGCCGCTATCAGCGGAAGCATGGTCGGCATCTCTATACTGTCTCTTTCGAAGAAGAGTTTTCTGATACCCGTATATCCTATTCCCAGGCCTGTTCCGGCCAGTATCAGTCCCAGGATCAGGGAAGCTACACACTCCAGACGCTCGTGACCGTAAGGGTGTTCCTTATCTTCTTTCTGTCTCGACATCACTACGCCTATATAAGCGATCAGGGTTGCGAACACATCAGAGATGGAATGCACCGCATCGGATACCATGGCTCCGGATCTGCCTATGATACCTGCCGCAAGCTTAAACAGTGAAAGAAAAACATTACCGACTATTCCGACATTTGAGAGTTTTTTTATGATCTTCTGTTCATTCATGATGCTGCCCTTTACTCCTGTGATAACTCCATATCCTTTATGACGGCAGGTATATTCGCCACGGTATCACCTGCAGTCATACTTATCGAACCTTTATCCTTCTGCGCCTTCTCACCTGCACTCCCGTTTATATACGCAGCGGCTGCCACTGCCATCAGCATATCTTCCGAATATGCACACACTGCCGCAAGTATGCCCGAGAGCACGTCTCCGCTGCCTGCCGTTGCCATTCCCGCGCATCCGGCATCAACTATAAGCATCCTGTCACCGTCCGTTACGATAGTTGACGGACCCTTAAGCAGAAGCACGAGGCGCTTATCCCTGGCATAACTCATCGCCGTTTCAACGGGTGCTTCAAGTATTTCATTGATATCTTTTCCCGTAAGCCTTGAAAACTCTTTTATATGGGGAGTGAGTACCAGTTCACACTCCCGCTTATTTACCGTCTCCTTATCAATACGTGAAAGCAGGGTCAGACCATCGGCATCGACTATAAGCCTTCCTCTGTAGTGCTTCAGCAGATACTTAAGTATCTCCTCTGCTCCGTCTTTGGTTCCTATACCCATCCCGAAAGCTGCTGTTTTTACATTTGATATCAGCTCCGCGATCTCGCTCTCGGAGAAACTTACCTGACCTTCATTTTCGGAAAGAGGGAAATACGTACTTTCAAGTATGGAAGACATTATAATGCTTCCAAGACTTTTTGGTGCCGCTGTCTTAACTACACCTGCACCCGAACGCATAGCTGCTTCCGCCATTGCCGCCAGCCGTATGGCGCCGCTGTATCTTTCGGAGCCGCCTATAAGAGCGGTATAACCGTAGGTTCCCTTATTTGAATAATTCTTTCTCGGTTGAAACAGTCCGTATATATCTTCTTTTTCGATAAGCTGATATGCCTTGCCTGCGGGTTCTATCCCTATATCTATATTCAGCTTTTCCTTCATTACATCTTTAGCCATATTCAGAAAATGTCCCGGCTGAAAGCTTCCTATGGAAACGGTAAGATCTGATATCACGCAGCTTTCCGCCATTCCGCTGTCTCCGTTCAGACCGCTGTTGATATCGACCGAAACAACATAAGCTTTACTTTCATTGATCTTTGCAATGACTTCTTTTGCTGTTCCGCTTACCTCTCCTCTGAAACCCGTTCCGAATATGCAGTCAGCTATGGTATTGTATCCCGACAGATCAAGGCTGTCGTTCCAAAGCATTGTTTTTATTTCTGCGTCAGCACATATATCATAATAGTATCTTCCGTCATCGGAGAATTTCTCTTTTAACAGGATGATCTCACATTCTATACCTGTGTCATGCAAAAGCTTTGCGATCACATAACCGTCTCCTGCATTGTTGCCGCTGCCTGCAACTATCGCAACCGGAGCTTTCCATTGCACACTGTCAAAAATGCCCTTACCGGCCCGGTACATCAGCTCCCTTCCCGGAATACCGCCGGCAATGGTCGCCGCATCACTGTTGCGCATGTTTTCAACTGAAAGTATCTCTTTCAACTTATCTGTCTTCTTTCTTTATTTTAAGGCTTCTTAAGTATTCCTTCTGCTCCGCTGTGATACGGTAACTCTCAACTGCTTTCTGTATAGTCTTGTTATGAGTCCATACATCGAGCTTTTTTTTCTCGATAAAAGTTATTGCCGTATCGTACTGCTTCGCAAGCGCCGTTGCAAAATACCAGGCCCTCATCATATTCACATAGTATTCTTCGCTCTTTACGGCTGCCACCGCCTTTGCATACTTCACATCAAAATCTTCATCCAGAAAATGCTCCATCAGCATCCCTATGCCGAAACGGATGGTATAAGTCCTATCCGATGCCATCCAGCCATTTATCTTTATAAGTAATTCCTTCTTATGCTTTTTAAATATCTTCGGAGACATCTGGTCACAGGTAGCCCAGTTATCAACGAAGGGAAGAAACTTTTCAAGCTCTTCCATGCAGCTCTCATAATCCTTCATTTCCGAAATGATGAAGGCATGCAGCTGGTTCTCATCAAAATACTTATGTGGAAGCTTTTTCAGAAAAGCCGATACATCATAGTTCTTTATCAGTTCCTTCGCATATTTTCTGAGGTCGGGAGTCCTCACTCCGATGACTGCCCTGCTTTCCACACCCGGTATGAGTTTCTGCTGAAAATCACCGTATTTCCTGTCTTCAAAGCTCTTCAGTTTTTTAAGTATTTCTTCCGATTTTATCGTATCCATATCTGCCCATCTTCCCTTCCGGTGCTACATCATCAGATCCATTCCGAGTCCTTCGGAAAGCTTCCTGATATATCTGTCAGGATCCTTAAGCATCCCGGCCATATCCATAAAGGTATCAAGTACAAGTTCTTCCTTATCACAGTCACTGTAATTCTTTCCTGCATCCTGCATCATCTCGAACTGTCTCATATTATAGAAATACAGGTCATTCAGCGTATATCCCTTACACTCGAGCTGACCGAACAGGCTGTGCTTATCAAGATAATACATGAATTCACCCATCAGACCTTCATCAGATAACATCTCCAGCCACAGCTTTTCGGCAAACTCTTCCTGCTTGCCGACGGCATCACAGAGCTGCTTTAAACATTCATATGCTTTTATACGTCTCGCATCAAAAAGTATCATCCGTATCCTCCAGGGAATCCTATACTAAGTCAAATGGCCATTTTGCCTATTTAACCGTCTCGGCAAGCAGGCTTGCCGGAACGGTTCTTTCTGCAACATACTCCATACGATCAGAGATCGTATGGGCATTTGACTATAACATCATGTTTTTTTCTATCATAGTTTATGCATATTGCAGTGTCAAGTTCGCCGCACTTGACGTAATCAGAGGTTTGGAGTATCGTATTTGCTGAAAAAATTAACAATTTCACCATAACAATATGAAAGGATAGCAAATATGGAAAACAACATCGTTGAAAAAGGCCCTATTACCGAAGAACTCCTCCAGAATATGGACAGATTCTTCCGTGCGGCTAACTATCTTTCCGCAGGCCAGCTTTATCTTCTGGATAATCCTCTTCTGAAGAAGCCTCTGACCGAAGACATGATCAAGAAAAAGATCGTAGGTCACTGGGGAACCGTTCCCGGACAGAACTTTATCTTTGTACACTGCAACCGCGCGATCAAGCGTTACGACCTTGATATGATACTTCTTTCAGGTCCCGGACACGGCGGAAACTTCTTTATAGCAAATGATTATCTCGACGGTTCTTACAGCGAGATCTATCCCAATATCTCACGCGACCTGGAAGGTATGCAGAAACTCTTCAAACAGTTCTCCTTCCCCGGCGGCGTTCCCAGCCACTGTGCACCGGAAACTCCCGGTTCCATACATGAAGGCGGAGAGCTCGGATACTCCATAGCTCACGGCTGCGGAGCCATCTTCGACAATCCTGATCTGATCGCCACTGTAGTGGTCGGTGACGGTGAGGCCGAGACCGGACCTCTCGCTACTTCCTGGCAGTGCAATAAATTCATCAATCCCGTAGGCGACGGTGCCGTTCTTCCCATACTTCATCTGAACGGTTACAAGATCGCCAACCCCACCATCTTCGGCAGACTTTCCAAAGAAGAACTTACTGACTTCTTCCACGGCAACGGCTGGGAACCTTACTTTGTAGAAGGCGAGGAGCCCATGGATATGCATCGCAAGATGGCTGAGACCATGGATACCGTTATAGAAAAGATAAAAGAGATCCAGAAATATGCAAGACAGACCAATGATGCTACACGTCCCGTATGGCCGATGATAGTACTTCGCACACCGAAGGGCTGGACCGGTCCCAAGGTAGTGGACGGCAACCGCATAGAAGGCAACTTCCTCGCTCATCAGGTTCCTGTAATGATGGACAAGCCTGAGCATCTTCAGATACTCTCCGACTGGCTCCACAGCTACAAGCCTGAAGAGCTCTTTGATGACAACGGACGTCTCCTTCCCGAGATAGAAGCTCTTGCACCTACAGGTGACAGCAGACTGGGAATGAATCCCCACGCAAACGGCGGTAAACTCCTCCGTGATCTGCGTCTGCCCGATTTCCGTTCATATGCTTTCGATACCGCAGAGCATGGTTCAAAGGAAAGCCAGGATACGGCAAACCTTTCGAATTATATCCGCGATATATTCAAACTGAATGCCGAGCAGAAGAACTTCCGTATCTTCTCACCCGATGAGAACAACTCCAACCGTTTCTCTTCCGTATTCGAAGTGGAAAACCGTGACTGGAATGCAGAGCAGACGGATATGGACGATCATCTTTCACGCTTCGGCCGCGTAATGGATTCAATGCTTTCCGAGCATATGTGTGAAGGCTGGCTGGAAGGATATCTGCTGACCGGACGTCACGGCTTCTTCAATACTTATGAAGCATTCTCACGTATAATCGATTCCATGGGTGCACAGCATGCAAAGTGGCTGAAGGTCTGCAACCAGCTGCCCTGGAGAGAAGAGATCGCTTCTCTGAACCTCCTTATGTGTTCAACCGTATGGCAGCAGGATCACAACGGCTTCACACATCAGGATCCCGGCTTCATGGATCACATCGCAAATAAAAAAGCAGACGTTGTCCGCATCTATCTGCCGGTAGATACAAACACCCTGCTCTCCACCATGGATCACTGCCTGCGCAGCCGTAACTACGTAAACGTAGTGATCGCTTCCAAGCATCCCCGTCCCCAGTGGCTGACCATGCCTGAAGCGGTTAAACACTGCACTCAGGGTATAAGCATCTGGGACTGGGCTTCCAACGATCAGGGACAGGAGCCGGATATAGTATTTGCCTGCGCCGGTGAAACACCTACACTCGAAGCACTTGCTGCAGTAAGCATACTCCGTGAAGAACTTCCCGACATAAAGATCCGCTTTATCAACGTTATAGACCTGTTCAAGCTGGTTCCCCAGAACGAGCATCCTCACGGTCTGTCAGATGCGGAATACGATATGCTCTTCACCACCAACAAGCCGGTTATCTTCAACTTCCACGGCTATGCAACTCTCGTACACGAGATGACCTATCGTCGTCACAACAACCGTCTGATGCATGTACGCGGTTACAAAGAAGAAGGTACCATCACCACTGCATTCGATGTACGTGTACAGAACGACATAGACCGCTTCCATCTGGTACAGGATGCACTCAAGTTCCTGCCCCAGCTCGGAAACCGCGGTGCTTATCTCTTCCAGAAGATGAGCGACAAGCTTGTTGAGCACAAACAGTACATCAGTGACTACGGCGTAGATCTTCCCGAAGTAGTAAACTGGAAATGGAAAGACGTTCACTGAGATAAAAAAATATGATAAAGAAAAAACCGGGTTTTCCCGGTTTTTTCTTTATTCTTCCAGTATGATGCCTTCCCTGTATGCCTCCAGCAGTTTTTTCAGCTGGTTTATGCTTTCCTTCAGTTCCCTTCCCACATCGGTATCCGCAACCATTATCCTGCGTGGCGCTATCTGTACCGGTATCCTTTCACATACTATATCCGTCTCTGCCCTTATGGCTGCCTCTTTACTCTCAAAAGGCTGATGGCTTATAAGAAACATCCCGTGTGAATTTTCCACGAGCGTATATCCTGCTATGCCAGTCTTCTCCTGATACGCTTTTGAAAAGCCGCCATCAATGACCAGCAGTTTTCCTCCGCACTTTATAGGTGTCTCTCCTTTTTTGAGTTCGACCGGAACGTGTCCGTTTATGATATGTGAGTTCTCCCTGCTGATACCGAACTCGTCCATAATGGAATTGACTGCATCCTCATTGTCATACAGTTTATAATACGGATTCTTCACTTCTTTGTGGGTAGCCTTGTCATCTATGAAGTAGCGTTCAAAGGTCGCCATCTTATCCTTGCCGAACACAGGCGATTTCGGTCCGGCCCATATATAATACAGTATATCCTTTCCGTACTGTTTTTCTTTCGGATCTTTGGAGTAATAACCCTTTCTCGCATAAGTCTCCAGTGCATCGTATAAAGCCTTGCCCTTGTACTCTTCTCCCGCGATATTAAGAGAAAGGAAATCCCCGTTTTCATCCATAGGTACACAGCCGTGATAAAGCAGATTTGAATTGTGTATCTTATACATGGCTCCTTTGTTGTAAAGGAACTTAACATGTTTCTGAAGCTTGTCGCTGTGCCTGAAAGCGGCTACCAGCCTCTCCATCACCAGCTTCTCATCTTCGGTTAGCTCATAAGGATTTCTCGGATCTACAGTCGGGAAATCCGTATCCTTCATAGCATATTCCTTACCGCCGACAGTCACTGTTTTATTTTCATAATCTATCTTGTCAAGCAAAAGCCTGTCATCCATTCCCCATTCGGGATGACGCATGATGGTCCTGCCTTCCAGTTTGAACTGGAGAATAGATATTGCTTTATGCATCCTCATATCCAGTTCCAGATCTCTGGTATTATAGTCATCATCATATTTGATCGAGAACATGCTGCAGTCTGTCCTGTCATAAGTCTGAAGAGCAAAGGTTGCCAGCGGTACCAGGTTGATGCCGTAGCCTTCCTCCAGGGTATCGAGATTGCCGTACCTTGCGGAATTCCTTATTACCGTTGCTATACAGGTCTCATCTCCGGCTGCGGCTCCCATCCATATCACGTCATGATTGCCCCACTGTATATCCAGCGAATGATAATGCATAAGCGTGTCCATGATTATATGCGGACCCTTGCCCCTGTCAAAGATATCTCCTACGATATGCAGATGATCCACTACCATTCTCTGTATCAGCTCGCACAGTTCTGTAATGAACTGCGGTGCGCTTCCTATGCTTATGATCGTGTGTATTATCTCGTTATAGTATGCTTCCTTATCTTCCAGTTCTTCCTTTTCGGTTATCAGTTCTTCGATAACATATGCAAAATCCTTCGGCAGCGCCTTTCTTACTTTTGAACGTGTATATTTCGACGATACCCAGGTCAGCATACGTACCAGCCTGTGCAGTGTTATCTTATACCAGTCATCCAGGAATTCTTCTTCCTCCTCGACTATAGCAAGTTTTTCCTTGGGATAATAGATCAGTGTTGCAAGGCTGCGTTTATCCTTTTCACTCAGTGTGATGCCGAAGAGTTCATCTATCTTTCTGCGCACCGAGCCCGATCCGTTTTTCATCACATGATTGAACTGCTCCCATTCTCCGTGTATATCGGTAAGAAAGTGTTCCGTCCCCTTCGGAAGGTTCAGGATCGCCTGCAGATTTATTATCTCTGTTGATGCAGCTGCAACATTCGGAAACAGTTTTGACAGGCTCTTTAAATATCTCAGTTCTATGTCTTCGGTCTTCTTATCCATCGGTCTTACTCTCCCAAAAAATATTTTTACAGTTCCCCGTCACCAAGCACTTTATCATAAAGCTCCAGTCCGAAGCTCGTGATCTCCGGTTCATGAGGTATCATCCTGAATGTCCTGCTGCCGTCTTCCAGGTGTTCAGCGCTAAGGAACGCAACTTTTTCATCATCCTTTGATTCTTCATATATGCGCTGGGCAAAGGACAAAAGATGTGTCACCGTAAATATGCTCACGCCCTCTTCCTTCAGGGCACGTACTATATCATATGCTATGGCTGAACCCTCTTTTTCTGTTGTAGTCGCAAAAGATTCGTTTAGCAGAAGCAGCGCATTATCACCGAGATTGCTTACGATCTGGTCCATCCTGCGCAGTTCCTCATCAAGACGTCCGCTGTTCATCGCGCTGTCTTCACGTCTTGTAAAATGTGCAAACAGTGACGAATACAGGCCGCTGCGATATCTTGTCGCCGCCACCATCATGCCGCACTGGAACATCACCTGTGCTATACCTATACTCCGCAGAAAAGTTGATTTACCTCCCTGGTTTGCACCGGTTATCACCACAAGCTGCTTTCCGTCAAGACTGCCGCTGTTTCCCACAACTTCTCCGCCCTGTTCCAGATTCATAACCAGCTCTTTGAGATCACTGTATCTGAGGCTTCCCTTTTCACCGACTTCGGGAAAACAATACTCTATATGCTCACACTGCATATGCGATCTGATATTGATGACCCCGAGATAAAAAGCGGTCTGGAAATGCAGCTGGTCAAAAAACTGACCGAATGACGCCACCAGAGGTGTACATACCGAATAAACATAGTTCACCGCCTGGTACTCCAGCTCTGCGGCATCGCTCATCATCGCCTGGTCATCATACAGTGAAATGATGCCCGGCGTTAACGAAGTGATAGTGCTCTGAAGTTTCGCGATGATCCCGCGCGGATTACTGTAGGGTTTTACTATCGTCTCTATGTGATCCAGCTTCAGATCACTTATCTTTAATCCATCCGTAAGTCCGCAGTCTATCTTTACTCTCGGAAAATATAAAACATAATTGCCTCTTTCTTCTTTTTTCCCCGTTGCATCGGAAAAGAAGGTGAGGTCTTTTATGATATCATCGATATTGGCGTTATAATCCTCGGGAAACTCATCTATTATCCTGTTATACAGAGAGATAAAACCTTCTGCCGTAAAACCGGCAAGATGATCCTCCAGCATCTTTCTTACGTCCGAAACACCTTTTACCAGCAGCTTCAGTATGCGGATATCCGTGATCAGCTTACCCTTTGCATCACGTACACCCATAGCATTGGTCTTTCTTCCCAGTTTCTCCCATTCTTCAAGAAGCCGTCCCGACATTTCGTACAGCTCGGCTATAAGTGCCTTCTTTTTGATACAGTCCTTTATGATCTCCTGCCTGTATCTGATCTCTTCCTCATTCTGAAGAGGCATCCTCATCACTTTTTTAACAGCTGCTCCGAGGTAGGCATCTTTTTCGCCCGGATATTCTTTCTTTGTTCCCCTCAGGACACATTCACGTTCCGCTGCCTTAAACAGCTTCTCAAGTCCCAGATCTTTTGTAATGCTGTTCCAGTCAAAATATGGTCTGGCGTTTCCCCATTCCCTGTCAGCATATAACAAGTTCACATTCATGAAAATCTCTCCTTCAGCTGTTCGTAGGTGAGTCCGTATTTGTAAGCCTGTCTGTCTGTTCCGGT
>JAIKYA010000148.1 GCA_024683645.1 Lachnospiraceae bacterium | reverse complement strand
GGTAGACCTGTCACAAAAAACTTCCTTAAATTTGGTCAGAGTAGCGTTTTTACTGGGACATACACCTGATACCACCCTGAAATACTATACAAATCCCCGTAAAAACGCTACTCTGACCAAATTTAAGGAAGTTTTTTGTGACAGGTCTACCCTTGGTCTACCCAAAAACGTGGTTCCTTTTGACATTAAAAAAAGCCCCCGACATGCGAAATCAAAGGCTTTTTAAAAAACCACACAATGCGGGTGGCCGGACTTGAACCGGCACGGGGTTGCCCCCGAGAGATTTTAAGTCTCTTGTGTCTGCCATTCCACCACACCCGCAAACAAAAGGTATTTTACCACAAGAATACTTTCTGTTCAAGAGTTTTTTGCTATGTATAATACATTCTTTCCAAATTAAATACCATAGTTAAAAATAGCAGCGGTCTTTTTCAGACCGCTGCCCTTCCATTTATTTAATACCAGGCGATATCTCCTTTCTTGATAGTGAACGCGAATCTTTTACTACCATAATACTTCGTCTTCTCAGTACTGGTCTCACCCAGGCCGGTCACGATCACCGTAGCCTTGCCCTTATTAATATTATTAGCGTATTCAACCTTATAATCCACGCCTTCCTTCAATGTTACCCCGTTCAGAGTCACCTCCAGCTTATAATCTCCGGTAAACTCAATCGCGCTTCCCGTGTACGGAATGGAGCTTACCTTTTTGCCGTTCCTGTCCCTGATCGTAAGTTTTGCTTTTGAAAGATCGTTTTCCTTCGGGGAATAGACCACGCGGTAGGTAGTGGTTGCCTTTCCTTTCATGTTGCCCTTACCCTCTACCGTCACGATGACCACAGCCACATTATCCTTACCCAGGTCAGCCTTCGTGATCTTCTTTTTACTGATATCATTCCCGCTCAGAGTATAGGTTACGGTATAGTCACTCTTGGAAATCTGCTTTCCGTCCATCGTAACATTCGGTTCGGAGATATACTTGGCATCCTTTACCCAGGCCAGATCCGGACAATAGATATTCACATTATCGGCACTGATGGAGGCTTTCACGATATCGAAGGTTTTGATTATCGTCTGCGTTCCCTTGTAATTTCCGGCAAAGGTGACCCTCACCTCCGCTTTTCCGATCTTTGTGTTCTTATTGTACTTCACGGTATAATCCACATTCGGGATCAGATAGGTTGTTTTATGGATCGTCGTTATATCCGTTGTGATCGTTCCGGGATGATAAACCTCGCTCAAAGGCATTTTCACGCTCACGTCTCTTGCTTTCAACGGTTTGATCTTAAAGCTCTTCGATATAACCGTGTTGTACTTGCCGATACCGATGATCGACACCTTTTTGGTTCCGGCCGAGCGGATGTCTTCCTGATAAGACAGGATATAATCCGTGCCTTCCTTCAGTACGGCCAAAGTCGTAGCATCAACAACCGTCAGTTCCTTGGCAGTCAGCTTCTGTTCCTGACCGTTATAGGTGCGGTCAGCCGCCTTGAAATAGCTGACCTTAAACTTCAGCGGCTTACCCACCGTTACATCAATAACACGGCTGCCCTTGAAGTTTCCTTTTCCGGTAACTACCATACTGCCGTTTGACGTAAACTTCGCGTCCTTATCAAAGCTGTAATCCTTGGCTGTCAGCTTATAGTTTCCCAGGTAAAGAACAGGGATAGCTTTCTTTCCGCTTTCTACGATGGTCTCAGCCACTTTCACCGCACTGTCATCTATAGATCTGGGACGGATCTTAAATTCCTTCTCAACTGTACCCGCAACCGTGATACCCGCAACCTTTATCCTGGCATTTGTATTAACACTGGCATTGAGATTATTACTGTATGTCAGCTTATAATCCACGCCTTCGGTCAGTTTTTTCCCACCGTAATAGACGGCTACGGGAGGCGTGACTTTTTTACCACTGTACACATAATACTCATCTTCTGCAAATTCCACATAGAGGCTCTTTTCCTTATCTATAACCTGAAGTTTATATGTTACTGCTCTTACTCCTGAATCCGTGCATGATAAAGTGATCGTAGTCTGCCCCACGGATAATGCCTCTACCATACCATGATCGTCGATAGTTGCTACAGAAGGATCAGAACTCTGCCAGTTTACCGATACACTGTTTTTTGCGTCTGCCGGGGTAAATTCTGCACTAAGCTGCTTTTTATCTCCCACTTCCATAGCCCCGGCCCCGGTTATTCTAAGTGATCTAAGTTTGATTTTTTTTGCCGGATTCAAAAAGTTTAAAGGATCACTGCAGAAAAATCCACTGTATTCCATCACATGATTTCCTGAAACAGTCCGGACCACACAGTTATATAAGGCGTCGGGATCAAGTAATACCAGATCTTCTTCCGCAAAATAATAGCATCCATTTTTGATATTATCATCAGCAATATCTACTGTTGCTATAAGATTGGCCGGGTTACTGTATTTATAGAAATCCAGCCTGTATTGTGCGACATTTTCGGATACAGAAAACGTTATCCCATCATATGTATCAAATTCTTCAATTATCATATACTCCGGATCAAGAGAGATCAGCTCATTTTCGATAAAGAATCTGAGACAGACTTCCTCGCCGGCCTTTGCTACGAATCTCTTTCCGTCTGTACCGTAGAAATTCATTGCGAGAAATCCCGATTCTGTAATATACGCCCTGCCATCTGCTTTAACAGTAAATCCTTCATCTGTATTAAAGGTTCCTATCTGAGCAGTTATCAGTGTATTTTCAGATATCGCATCTTTAAAACTGAATTCAAAACGTTTCGATCTGCTGTTATAAGCCGCAGTTGCGAGCCGGGATTCCTCTTGTATAACATTTTCAGAAAGTGTAAATTCTGAGGTGACGACCTCGCTCATAAGCTTATCACTGCCTACAGCTACAGCCTTAACAACCGTCGAAGAACTGATGCTGAATACAACGCTGCCTATGCCGCTTGCTGTATGATCATTTACTGCAGGATCCGTACCATCCGTAGTATAGAATATCTCGTCGGTCGATACTGAAGCAGTTATCAGCACATCCTGCGAATCAGCAAAATATACATCACCATCTATAATGGGTTTTTCAGTCCTTCCACCGGTTGTTATGATATCCGATGAGACAGGATCACTGGTTAACGTGTTCACTCCTTCCGCGAATCGCACGCTTGCTTTAACGTCTTCTTCAGGCCCCGCAACATATGCTGTCTCTGAAGAGTACTTTCCGTCGTTAAAACTGTATTCCATGATCTTTCCGTATGCATTGGTCACTGCAGAAGCATTCACACTGACGATATAAGCAGTTTTATCCTCAGATACGGTAATGTCCAATGAAGGTGAAGCATTAGGTGCCTCCGCCTTAGCTTTGTAAACCGTAAAGCTTCCCAAAGCCTCATCTGCTATCACCACAGCAGGATCATCGGAAGCCGCGAATATTGAATATGTTCCGGCATCCTTAACAGTATTTTTCTTTATCGCATCGGTCACCGCGCCCCCATCTCCGTTTGCGGTCCAAAGGAAGCTATAGTTCACCTTACCGGCTGCAAGCGCCTCTTGTAGCCAAGCCCCGACGATTTCTGCATTATCACCTATTGCATCAGCCTTAACAGATGGTATCTGTTCTTCGCCGTTGTATGTGATCTGCTCATTTATCGTTGCACTTATGTCACTTGATGAGTAATACACCGTGCTACCGCCTACGGTGAACTCTGACGTTGCAACCTTGGCGCTTAGATTTCCTCTATAATCATCAACAACCACCAGAAAAACATATTTCCCCGGTGCAAATGAGCTTCCGTCAACGCTTATCTCAAATTCAGGCGGCTCAGTAAAGATGTTTTCTATCTCATTAGTGCTGATAGCCCCTTTCTTTACATCAGCATCCGTTATATGATCATAGCCGGCTTCATTAGCCGGTGTAAGCATACAATAATAATTTCCGCTCTCCCATGGTCCTGTATGATCAAGTCTCACTGTAAATGTATAATTATTTCCGGATACAGTCACATCAGATACCGAATCGATCACTGGAGGTATCAGCTCTAAGATTTCAGGCCATGGACATGTCTTTGCCTGATAGTTATCATCTCCTTTGTAATCTACTCTGTATTGAACGCACTTTCCTTTCATATCTTCAGTGACAGTATGATAAAAGGTATGGTATATAGCATTATTCTCTGAAAGAGTTACCCACGCCTCCTCGACTTCCGGTCCCTCCACCGGTTCTGCAACTACATCACTGATACAATACTGTATTTCAACATATCCGGTAGGTGCTTCTGCCTGATCATCGGTAGCTAACCTGCTTACAACAGGCGTAAGACTTACCACGCTCCCATCAAATTCAAACTCCGAACTCACTATAGGTATTGCTTTTGTGACAGTCCCGTTTCCGACCGGAACGCAGACAGTATCCCCGCCGCTTGTAACATTCACCGAAAGAGATCTTCCGATATCTGCAGTCGAAACAAGATAGTTATCACTTGTCGCACCGGGTATATCAACACCATCGCTTATCCATTGGTACGAATCAATCTCTTTATAACTCCTGACAGTAAAATACATGCCATATTCAGGAGTTTCAAAACTCATGAATTTATACGGTGAAGTCCGGCTCTGATAGATCTCTACTTCAGCCGGTTCCAGGGCCTGTGCCCTTAATACCCCCATTCCAAACACC
>JAIKYA010000128.1 GCA_024683645.1 Lachnospiraceae bacterium | reverse complement strand
GCTATTACCAAGACCATCAGGCCTGGCGGCTTAAAGTCACGATCAGTGTCTCGGCAGCCAGGTCCTGGCTCTTGCGTCCCTGCTTTATTGCTTCTTCGGCTTCAACACACAGGACCAGTGCCTTTTTCAGTTCCTTAAGTTCAAAGCGTGCGGCTGTTCTCAGCCGCATCTTTACTGCATAGGGGTGCAGGCCGGCCTTTTTACTGATCTCGTTTTCGTCCATGCCTTTCATGCGGAGTTCCTTAAGCTGCATCAGTGAATTATACTGGCCTGAAAGAAGCGAGATGATGCGCATGGGCGGAGTTTTGAGCTCAAGCATCTCATAATAAAGATCAAGGGCTTTACGGCACTGTTTTGATGCGATGGCATCTGTCAGGTCAAATACCTGCTCTTCAAGCTGGCGGCAGACCAGACGGTCTATGTCGTCGGGGGTTATCTCGGCCCGTTCGCCGGTATAGGCGGCGAGTTTCTGCAGTTCATTGGAAATATTGTTAAGATCGCAGCCTGTGCGCTGTATCAGATAAGAGAAGGTGCTGCCGAGTATGGTCTTGTTCAGTTTCTTAAGCATCGGAACCACATACATACGCAGCCCCTCCTCATCAAGGGGCTCATACTCGGTAACGTGTCCGTTTTCATTAAAGTATTTATAGAGTTTTCTTTTTTTATCGATCTCTTTTTCACAGAATATAAGGTAAGTAGTCTCAGGCATGCCCGCGATATATTCTTCGAGAGCCTCACAGCCTTTTTTGAAATAACCGCTTTCCGTAACCGCAACCACTCGTCTGTCGGCAAAAAAAGGAAGGGTATCGGCCAGGCTTATGATGCTTTCGGCTTCGGTTTTTTTGCCGTCAAATTCCGCAAGGTTCATTTCGTCGGCATCGGGTGCAAGCGCGTGTATGAGCTGGCGCATCCTGTTTTTCTTCAGATACTCCTCGCTTCCGCAGATAAGGTAGAGATTCTTAAATTCGCCGCTCTTTATGTCCTTTGCCACCCAGTCGGGTGTCTTTGCATCCTTTTTCATCGCTTTCCTCCGCTATATCCTGCGCAGAGTATTATAGCATCTTGGCAAAAAGAGCTCAACCGCAGCTTTTTTCATAACAAAAATGTATACAATCATAACAAAACACGGGCTTGATAGAGAGGCACAAATCTGTTAAAATAAGCCCGCTGCAGGCAATCCAAAATCTTTTCCGGCAGCAGGAGGTAAGATAATGATCTATAAAGCTGGACTTCTGGTGATCTTTTTCGGCATAATGATAGCGGTGGGGCTGTATTCGAGAAAGCATTCGACCAATGTGAATGATTTCGTGCTGGGCGGCAGGAAGGTGGGGCCGTGGCTCACGGCTTTCGCATTCGGAACTTCGTACTTTTCAGCCGTGGTATTTGTGGGCTATGCAGGCCAGTTCGGTTATAAATACGGCGTGGCAGCTACCTGGATAGGTATAGGGAATGCTTTTCTCGGTTCACTCCTTGCCTGGGTGGTACTCGGCAGACGTACAAGGATAATGACCAAGTTTCTGGATGCCAAGACCATGCCTGATTTTTTCGGAAAGCGTTATCATTCCAAGGCTATGCGCATAGTTGCGGCAGTGATTTCATTTGTGTTCCTGATACCGTATACTTCTTCGGTATATAACGGTCTGTCGAGACTCTTCGGTATGGCATTTGATATAGACTATTCGGTCTGCGTCATAGCAATGGCGGCGCTTACCTGTGTATATGTTATCCTCGGCGGCTATATGGCTACGGCGATCAATGATTTCATCCAGGGTATCATTATGATCGGCGGTATTGTCGCTGTCATCGTTTCCATACTGAACGGACAGGGCGGTTTTCTGAACGCTCTAAAGGAGCTTTCGCTGGTTCCTGCGGATCCTGCGGTCACAACCGAAGCTCTTCAGGGCAGCCAGGGACTGTTCACCTCATTCTTCGGACCCGACCCGCTGAACCTTTTAGGCGTCGTGATCCTTACTTCACTCGGTACCTGGGGGCTTCCGCAGATGGTACAGAAATTCTATGCGATACGTGATGAGAAAGCAGTACAGACCGGTACCGTGATCTCAACAGTCTTTGCGGTTATCATCTCCTGCGGCTGCTATTTCCTCGGCGGCTTCGGAAGGCTCTTTGATTCGGTCGTTGCAAGAAACGATCAGGGCGGAGTGCTCTACGACAGTGTTATCCCTTCGATGCTCGCAACCCTGCCGGATATCCTTATCGGTGTGGTGATCATGCTGGTTCTTTCGGCCTCGATGTCAACCCTGGCATCGCTGGTGCTCACCTCCTCATCGACCATCACCATCGACCTGCTCAAGGACAATGTGGTAAAGAAGATGGACGACAAGAAGCAGCTGCTGTGCATGAGACTGTTCCTTGTAGTGTTTATCATTCTTTCTGTTGCAATGGCATTAAAGCCGCCTACATTTATCGCCCAGCTCATGGGTATATCCTGGGGCGCACTTGCGGGCGCATTCCTGGCACCGTTCCTCTACGGCCTGTACTGGAAAGGTGTGACCCGTGCATCGGTGTGGAGCTGCTTTGTGATAGCTATAGGCATAACGGTACTGAATCTCTTCCCGGCAACAAAGTTTATACAGAGCCCTATCAATGCAGGTGCAGCAGCGATGGTAGCGGGCCTTATAGTAGTACCTGTTGTCAGCCTCTTTACACCCAAGATGGAGTTTGGCGAGATCAAGTTTGTATTTGACTGTTATAAAGAAAAGCATATGGTGGAGCAGCAGTATGCGCTGCCCGATCAGGATAAGGAATAAATAGTATGAAAGAGATTTTTCAGGAATTTTTAACGGGTGAGCGTGCCCTGTTTCAGGGAAAGGACCTGCATATTGTCAACACCATCTTTGACGATGGCGAGTCTCCGCTCAAACACAGCGAGAACATAAAAGTCGAGAACAGCATGTTCAAATGGAAATATCCTTTCTGGTATGCAAAGCATATCGATGTAAAGACTTCCACGTTTTTTGAGATGGCAAGAGCCGGGATATGGTATTCCGAGGATGTTTCCCTTACGGACTGTCTGGTAGAGGCACCCAAGGAGTTCAGAAGATGTAAGGGCGTGAAGATAAAGAACGTATCTTTCCCCAATGCGGCGGAGACCTTCTGGTTCTGCTCCGATGTGGAGATGGAAAAGGTTGTAGCCAAGGGAACGTATTTCGGTATGGGTTCCGAAAACCTGAAGATCAGGGATTTCAATCTTTACGGGGATTACTGCTTCGACGGGGCAAAGAATGTGGAGATAAGCGAAGCAAGGCTGCTCTCCAAGGACTGCTTCTGGAATGCAGAGAACATCACTATAAAAGATTCGTTCATCTCGGGCGAATATATGGGCTGGAATTCAAAAAACATCACGCTGATCGACTGCACGGTCGAGAGCCTGCAGGGCATGTGTTACATAGACAACCTAAAGATGCAGAACTGTCAGCTGATCAACACCACTCTGGCTTTTGAGTATTCAACGGTGGAGGCGGATATCACCACGAAGATAGACAGTGTGATCAATCCTTCGGGCGGAGTGATAAAAGCTGAGCATATAGACGAACTGATAATAGAGAAGGACAAGGTGGATCCTTCAAAAACAAAGATCATTTGCAGGAGCTGAATGATGCAGGATTTCGGATTTGATGAGGTGGCGGACCGAAGAGGGTGCGCCTCTCTTAAATGGGACGTAAAAGCGGACGAGCTGCCCATGTGGGTGGCAGATATGGACTTTAAGACTGCGCCGGCGGTAAGGGAAGCTGTGGCCAAAAAGGCGGCTGAAGGTATATTCGGCTATCATATCATCCCGGATGAATGGTATGAGGCTTATATAAACCACTGGGATAAGCGGCACGGGCTTAAGATCGAAAAGGACGAGCTCATATTTACGACAGGAGTGATACCTGCTATCTCCAGCATAGTGCGGAAGCTGACGACGCCTGCGGAAAAGGTGCTGGTACAGACTCCGGTCTATAACATTTTCTTTAATTCCATCTACAATAACGGCAGATATATAGTAAAGAATCCGCTGAAGCTCACGGAGTCCGGCTATGAAGTCGATTTTGAAGATCTGGAAAAAAAGCTTTCGGATCCCCAGCTCACGCTTATGCTCTTCTGTAATCCGCAGAACCCTTCGGGACGTATCTGGGATAAAGAAACGATCGGGCGTATAGGGGAACTCTGCAAAAAATACGGAGTAACTGTGGTGTCGGATGAGATACACTGTGACATCTGTGAGCCTGGGTATTCATACATACCGTTCGCAACGGTATCGGAAACCTGCAGGGAGGTCAGCATAAGCTGTTTCTCCGCGTCAAAGGCATTTAATATCGCCGGGCTTAATTCCGCAGCGGTATACATTGCGGATCCCTTTATAAGACATAAGGTATGGAGAAGCTTAAATACCGATGAAGTGGCTGAACCCGGGGCTTTTGCCGTATGTTCTGCAGTAGCCGCCTTTAATGAAGGCGGAGAATGGCTGGATGCGATGAATGCTTACATAGCTGAAAACAGGAAGATCGCAGCGGCAGCAATAGGAGAGATAAGCACTCTTAAACTCATGGATTCACATGCGACCTATCTGTTATGGATAGACGCGCGCGGGGCCGAGGAAGGCGGAAGGGGACTCGCCGGAAAGATAAGAGAGAGAAGCGGGCTCTATATTTCCGACGGGGAAGAGTACGGTACGCCGGGCTTTCTGCGTATGAACATAGCCTGCCCGAAGAGCCTGCTTGAAGACGGGCTCAGACGCCTTAAGGCGGCATTATGCTGAAGGGACTCAGCAATAAGACAAAGGGTATACTCTGTATACTCGCGGCAGCGGTCGGCTTCTCCTTTATGACTTTTTTTGTGAGGCTGGCCGGAGATGTGCCCACCATGCAGAAGGCTTTTTTCAGAAATGCCTTCGCGGCGGTGGTCGCTTTTTTTGTTTTACTGAAGTCGGAGGATAAGTTCAGGGTCCGCAAAGGCAGCTGGGGGGATATCTTCTTCAGATGTCTCTTTGGCACCAGCGGCCTGATCGCCAATTTCTACGCCATAGACAGGCTGGGTATCGCGGATGCAAATATGCTGAACAAGCTCTCTCCGTTCTTTGCGATACTGCTTTCGATCCCGATACTGAAGGAAAAACCTTCTGCGCGTGATATCATTGCGACCGTGATCGCCTTTATCGGTGCGCTTTTCATCATCAGACCCACTGCAGATCTCAGTGTGGTCCCGGCGCTAGCGGGCTTTTACGGAGGATTCGGAGCGGGCACCGCTTATGTATTTGTGAGAAAACTCGGAGGAAAGGGAGAACGCAGCAGTGTGATAGTAATGTGCTTTTCGCTGTTTTCCACTCTTGTGACAGCGCCTTTTCTTATATTTGATTACCATCATATGGAAGCGTGGCAGTGGCTGTGTCTGCTGACGGCAGGGATCTCGGCTTCGCTGGGACAGTTTGGGATAACCAATGCCTATAAATTTGCACCGGCAAAAGAAATATCGGTTTTTGATTATACTCAGGTGATCTTTGCGGCTTTATGGGGCATACTCTTCCTTGGAGAAGTACCCACTTTTTTGAGCATCATCGGTTACGTGATCATTATCGGGACGGCCCTGGTGCGCTGGAGGATGATGAACCGGCCGGCTTCGGAGTGATGAGGGCGTAGATCCTTTTGCACAGAGCCTTCAGGACGACTGCTGCGGCTATGATGATCAGGAATTCCACTATAAAGATGAGCAGTATATCGAAATTGCTGACAGGCTTACCTGCCTGATGAAGAGTATAGCGGAACAGTATGAAATGGTGCAGCAGGAAGATCTCGTAACAGTAGCCGGAGCAGTAAAGAACCGCTTTGTTCAGCTTTTCGGTCTTTTCAAATACTCCCTCGAGCCCGGCAAAGAAAAAGAAGAAAGCCAGGTTCTGGAAGCTTATCCGCCACAGCTCGTTGTCGTTAAGATAGGCGGGATAAAAGATGTAGAAACAGATTATCAGTGCGGAAACCGTGACCATGGCGATGGCCACGGGCTTTTTTATCTTTTTGACATATTTGATCAAAAACATTCCCAGAAAGAATTCGTACAGTTTCACAAAAGCATTGTGATATCCGTCCACCACGTCTGAATACGGCAGACGGTCGTAGAAGTAAGTGATCAGCAGGAAATAGAGGGTGGCAATGGTGAAACTGAGCTTCGGGAATCTAAGAAGCGCGGCCCGAAAGAGCGGGAACAGTATATACATCATTATGATCGCGCCCAAAAACCATTCGCCGAGGATATAGAAAGTGGGGACCCCGTATATCGAAACATAGCCGTCAAAGCCAGTTAGGGTCAGAAGGAACATGAGGGGATGGGGCTTGGCGAATTCCACGGCCATGGTGGATCTCATGAAGATCAGCTCGTATATGAAGGCTATGATATATGCGGTATAAAAGGGGATGAAAAGACGGAGTATACGCTTTTTTACATAGGTCTTAAGATCAAAATCCTTCCCTCCGTAGGCCAGCATCAGGCCGGCACCGGATACCATGAAGAACACACCCACCGAAAAAGTGGCAATATTTAAGTTTTTGCTGTGATAAAACTTCTGGGTGATCTCGCTCTGCCTGATCCCGGTTGAGATCAGAGCCATGCACATATGTATATATACCACACCGAGGCAGGAAAAAAGCCTGGCATAATCCATGAAATGATAATGTTTCTTCTGCATTTTATATCCCTCCGGGGGGTATTATATCACAAAAACCATCTCATCCGAAGTGTTTTGTGTCGTGATCACGCAGCAGGTATGTGCTCCGACGGTGAATGATAACGGTACCTGTCTTTAAGTCTCTTGCGGCAGGGAACGGAAAATGCTAAAATAAATTTTGTCTGCGCGTTTACAGGAATAAAAGCGCCGATAAATAATAAGTAAACGACCCCGAAAATCAGGGAGAGGTTTACGAAATACTTATTACGGAGCAGGGAATACGTTCATGGACGAGCTTAGCAGCCGTGCGTTGACAGCAAAAGCCGATGAGGCCGTACTGGAAGCGTTTATACAAGAGAATAAGGCATTTATACTGGGCACGGCTTCACGGACCATGAAGCGTTATGTGACGGATTCGGATGATGAGTGGAGCGTGGCCCTGATAGCTTTTGACGAGGCAGTGAAGTCCTACGAGGAGTCTAAGGGAGACTTCAGGGTGTTTGCCGGAATGGTCATTAAACGCAGACTGATAGACCATATCAGGAGCGAATCCAGGCATAATGCGGAGATAAGCGTTGAGCCTTATGCGATGGATGGCGATACCGGAGATGAAGATGAGACCACGGGACTGCAGCTGGAGGTCCGGAGCAGGACAGCCGAGATGGCGGAGAATGCCGGGACATCGGGCAGCATAAGAGATGAGATAGTACATCTTTCGCAGCTGCTTAAGGAATACGGGATCAGCTTCTTTGAACTCGAGGAAGCATCTCCCAGAGCGGAAAAGACAAAGAATGCCTGTGCCGCCGCCGTAAGGACGCTCATCGGCGATGAGGACATGAAGGCAGCCATGATAAAAAAGAAGACACTTCCCATGAAGGAACTGTCAAAGACATCGGGAGTCGACAGAAAGACTCTGGAGCGGCACAGGAAATATCTGATAGCGGTAGCGCTGATTTTGATCGAGGATCTGCCGCAGATGGCGGAATATGTAGGTTATATAAAGGCCGGAGAGCCTCAGGAGAATATATGAAAGCGGTAGTATTGGAATCCATGAACGGGAAGTCCGCAGTACTTCGGGACGACGGTATCATGGAAAATGTGAATAAGGAGCTGAACGTCGGCGATACCATTGTCATGGAAGAGCTGACGGATGCTGAACGCGGCAGGTTCGACAGAAAGACCGGGCGTGGCAGTATCGTTGTGCTTAAACGCTTTATTGCAGCCGCAGCGGCTCTCATACTCCTGTTCGCAGGTGGCGGTCTGTATTCCTTTAAGAATATGATGGCCAGCTCGTATGTCACGGTTGATGTCAACCCTTCATTTGAGTTTTCATTAAACAGAAAAGACAGAGTGCTTGAAGTAAAAGCGATCAATGAGGATGCGATGCCGATCATCTCCCAGATGAATGTTAAGGGACGGGGGATAGGAGAGGCGCTTGGCCTTTTAAAAACGACACTTAAGGCAAACGGCTATCTTCAGGGAGATACCTCGGACATACTGGTCGATATAGTTCCCGAAAACGAAAAGAAGAGAGCTTCCATAGAGGGAGAAGTGGAAAAGAGCTTAAGTGAGGCAGTAGTTGTTGTGTCCACCAAGGCAGAGAGGAAAGAAGCTCTCGAATATAAGATAAGTACCGGCAGGTTCGTTTATGCAAAGGCAAACAGGAAAGCCGGAGAAGCCATAGATGTGGAAAGCTACAGAAAGAAAGCCGTATCGGAAGTAGTATCAGCCGGTAAAAAGCCTGACAGCGCGGAAGCGGCTGTTGTTTCAGGAGATGAGGTACTGACTGCAAAGACAGAACCCGTACCCACCGGTGCAGAGGAACCGGCTGTTACCACTACGCCTACGCCCACACCTACAGCTCCGGATAAGAAGGAAAAGAAGGACAAAGATAAAAAGTCCGATATCCTTACCGGGGATGAGCTGCAGGCAACGCCTATACCGGATGATAATGTATCCGATAATAAAGCTGTATCCGATAATTCGGTAAGTACTCCGCCTGCGCCGGACACACCGGCCACAGAGGATCCCGGTCCGGAAGCCAAGGATGATGTGATAGTTCCGGAGGCAACACCCACACCTAAGCCGAAGCAGACAGATGTGACGGACGGAACGCTCCCTCCCGAGGCACCGGAAGATTACTGGACGGAAGAGGGCGAACCGACAGGAGTTACGGAGATAAAAGAAGAAGAAAAAAATTCAGATAACCCCGTTTTTTGAAAAAGCATATCCGATATATATAACAGAGGGAAAAACCTAAACGGAGAACGGTAAAGATCGAAGCTACAGCAGGGAAAAAAGTAGATGACGTTTTTCGGAAATGTTGAGGCCGGATGGGCAACCAGGAGAGTCCATCCGGCTTTTTTTGTGTTTTATTAAAGGACGTATCATATACATATTTTCAGGACCCGCTTCCGCGGGCTTAAGCTCGCAGCGGACGAGCCTCCTTTCTCACGTGCTTTTGACTGGAGGGGGAGATTTGAGTTATCCGGGCAGATATGGTATAGTAAGAGGCCGGAGGATAAATTATGAGAGAGATTCCGAGGCCTTATGAGAGGTACAGACATTTTAAGGGCAGAGAGTATCAGGTGCTGGCAATAGCGAAGAATGAGAAGACCATGGAGGATATGGTCGTGTACCAGGCACTTTATGAGCCCTATCAGATCTATGTGAGAGAGCTGGCAGAGTTTCTGTCCGCAGTGGATAAAGAGAAGTATCCGAAGGCCATGCAAAAGGAGCGCTTTGCCCTGATAAGAGACGAGGACGGCAGTAAAGCTGCAACTCATTCCGCAACAGCGCACACAGATGTGGCTGCGGAAGAAAAGAAAACAGCGGAAATGCAGTATACGGATGTGGCTCAGAACACAGTCACGGTGCAGAGAACAGCCGAAACCCGGAGAGCAGTTGCGGTGGAGAGTGCCGCCGGAGTGCAGAGGATGCCGGAACCGTCTTCCGCTGACGGTAACGGGGTGGACCCCGTACTTATGCGCTTCCTTGATGCCGAAGACGGGCCGGAACAGCTCAAAGTCCTTGAAGAGTGTGCGGGAAAGATAACGGAAAAGATCCTGACTCCCATGGAGCTCTCAATGGGAATGGAACCTTCCACGGCTTCTGTTGATGAGAGGATAAGGAACATAAGAAACAATATAACTACCAGAATGAAATACGAGATAAGAAGATAAAGCCGCTAGGCAGTCGCACTCTGTGTTGCTCTGCGGTGGATGAAATATCCTATGATGCAGCCGGCGAGGTTTAAGATGAGGTCGTCTACGTCGCAGCTGCCGCGAAGAGTAAAAAGCTGGGTGATCTCAACCATCAGTATGAGCCCGAAACAGCCGATAAGGCAGCGGATAAAGCTGTCAAGCTGTTTCCAAAGCGAGGGCAGCAGTATACCGAGAGGGATGAACATGATGATATTTCCTATGAGATTGATCAGGGCGATATCGATGAGCCGTCCGTTTTTTAGGGCATTGATATAGCGATTTACCGTAGAAAAGGGCTGCAGGTTTATGCTTCCCTTTATGGTGTCAAAGTATGAAAGCTCACTGAAATACGGGCTTCTGTGAAAGAAGAACAGAAGCCATATCATGAAACATATATAGATAACAAATATAATTACAAGCCTCAGCGGCGGTTTATTCCGGTTCATGTTGGATATGATAACATAACGGAAACGAAAATAAAAGCGTTACGGATAAAAAATGGAGAAAGTAAAAAAAGAAAGATTAATATGGCTTGACGGCTTGAAGGGACTGGCCTGTATCGGCGTTTTCGTTCACCATTTTTTTCTTGGATTTTATCCGGCATCCTATTTCGGTCCGGTACTTGAAAGCGGACTCGGCGGAGTTGATATCGCTCTCAGCCGTGAGCCTGTGGGTGTTCTGATAAACGGAAACTTCTGGGTAAACGTCTTTGTGCTTGTCGCCGCCTTTCTGCCTGCCTGTGCCATCATGCGGTGCAGGGAAGAAGAGCTTGGGTCAAAAGCAGGCACCATGATACTGAAACGTTATCCCAGACTGGCCATACCCGTGACGGTGGCATGCGCGGTCTATTATGTGATAATGCGTATACTCATAGCGACCGGCGGCAACTATATGGATAAGGAACTGAATTACGGCCCCTTAGAATACGTGGTACATACGCTTTTTACCCAGTATCTTAAGGAAGACAGTACGATACAGGGAAGTTACTGGACCCTGCATGAGCTTTTTGCCGGTGCATATTTTGCCATACTTATCTCGATCCCGTCAGCGAAAAAGAGACCATGGATGCTTTTAATATATTTGGCTGCATTTTTTGCCTTCAGGGCAAGCGCACCCAGCTTTGCGGCCTGCGCCCTCGGAGTGTTTCTGGCTGATATGGTAAGTTACGGCAGATGTGAGGCGGTAAAAGAAAAACTGGGCTTTTTACGGAATAAAAGGACCGGGACAGTTCTCTCACTGATCACGATACTGGCAGCCTTTTTTCTTGGAGGATATCCTTCTTACGTGGTTCCCGAGAACATTTACAGGCTCGTAAAACCGCTGGCTGTTTTGCTTTCGCCTATCGGGATACATGCGCTTGCTGCATATCTGCTGGTGGGAGGTATATATATGTTCCATTCATATACGGATTTTTCGATACTCTCATCTGCAGTTTTCAGGGCACTGGGCCGGATATGCATGGGAATCTATCTGTTTCACCTTATGTGGATAGAGCTTCTGGGCTATTGGCTTAAGGATAAGCTGGCGGGGAGCATGAGCGGAAATACGGCAGTGCTCGCTACTTTTGCAGTGGTGGCTGCGGGGATACTTATCACGGCTTTGGTCTTTAATCTGCTGGTGGAAAAACCGGCGGAGAGGCTTCTTAAAAAAATAAGGCTCTAGTGCTCTTGTAAATCAGCCGTTATAGTGATATGATGAGTAAGTTGTAGGTAACTGACTGATGCAGTCGGATACACATATAAAAATTTCAGAAAGGTGGTAGTATTATGGCACTTGTAACAACAAAAGATATGTTCAAGAAAGCCTATGATGGCGGCTATGCCATCGGCGCATTCAATGTGAACAACATGGAGATCGTACAGGGTATCACCGAAGCAGCAGGCGAGCTGAAGAGCCCCGTTATCCTTCAGGTATCCAAGGGAGCAAGAGCTTATGCAAATCATAAGTATCTTGTAGCAATGGTTAAGGCAGCTGTAGAGCTGAATCCCGATATCCCCATCGCTCTTCACCTTGACCACGGCGATACTTTCGAGCTTTGCAAAGACTGTATCGACGGCGGTTTCACATCTGTCATGATCGATGCTTCCTCAAAGAGCTTCGATGACAACGTGGCACTTACCAAGCAGGTTGTTGAGTATGCTCATGACCACGGCGTGGTTGTTGAGGCAGAGCTCGGAACTCTTGCAGGTATCGAGGATGAGGTAGTCGTAGAGGCTGGTAAGGAAAGCTATACACATCCCGAAGAGGTTGAGGAATTCGTAGACAGGACAGGCTGTGATTCACTCGCTATCGCTATCGGAACATCACACGGCGCATACAAATTCACTCCGGAGCAGTGCACAAGAAATGCCGACGGCATCCTTGTTCCGCCCCCCCTGCGTTTCGACGTACTTGAGGAGTGCATAAAGCGTCTCCCCGGTTTCCCTATCGTTCTTCACGGTTCATCTTCGGTTCCCCAGGAATTCGTTAAGATGGTAAATGAGTATGGCGGAAAGATGCCGGATGCAGTAGGTATCCCTGAGGAGCAGCTCAGAGAGGCAGCCAAGCTTGCAGTCTGCAAGATCAACATCGATTCCGATATCCGTCTTGCAATGACAGGTAACATCCGCAAGTATTTCGCTGAGCATCCCGATCACTTCGATCCGAGACAGTACTTAAAGCCCGCTCGTCAGGCAGTTAAGGACATGGTAGCTCACAAGATCAAGAACGTTCTCGGTTCAGACGGAAAAGCTTAAGTAATAAGCATAATTGATTTGATGAATACACCGCGATGTGTTAGTATAGTAACGGCACATTGCGGTGTATTCTTAATATATGGGGGATAAGTGATATGAGCGAAGGTAAATTCATGATACCGTTCGGGAGTGTATTTGTTATCTGCGGGATCTTTATGATCAGTATGTATTTTATGCCCGGGATAGAGGAGAACTCTACGGGAAATCCCATAGTACTGATACCCTTCGGCGGGATATTTGCCATTGCGGGCCTGGCAGTGATGATCGGCGGTATAAAGGCCGTGATGCAGGCTTCGGAGACTTTGAAACTGGGAAGTATCTATACCGGAAAGATATTCCGTTATGAAAGCGATCCGAGCATGCGCATAAACGGAAGACCCGCACTGGCACCTGTTGTACGCTTTTTTGATGAGACAGGGGCGATAAAGGAAGTGTGCGTGAAAACAGGCAGCATAGATCAGAAAAAGTACGCCATCGGAAATACGATGCAGGTGGCTGTGTATAACAATGATGCGCAGATCGTGAATAAGACATACAGGAAGATAAAAGGCGAATTTGTGCCCGGACAGGACAGGCTGATGTCTCCGATGGAAATGTCGCAGAGGATAGGCGGTCCGGTGCTTCAGGCAGGCATGTCTCCCGGAATGCCGATGGCAGGTGCGATGCAGGGGAGTGCAGCCATACCCGAGTACAATTACAATACAGGCATGCAGCCGGTTGCCAGGGATGTGATGTGCCCGGGTTGCAACGGAATAGTGACGATCATGCCGGGCTCACAGGTGGTATGTCCGCACTGCGGAAGGACTGTGGGACTGACGTTTGAAAATATGATAGTGTGATAAGGATGCAATAAGATGACAGCTTTGGACAGATTTTTAAGATATGTTTCGATAGATACGATGTCGAGGAGTGAGATAGATGAATATCCTTCGACAAAAGGGCAGAGGGAGCTTCTGGAACTTCTGTATAAGGAACTTAGGGAGATGGGCGTGCCGGATGTGAGGCAGGATAAGGAGTACGGCTGTGTTTATGCCACGATCCCGTCAAACAGGCCCGAAAAGACCATACCGGCCATAGGCTTCATAGCCCATGTCGATACGGCTGAAGCCATGAGCGGAAAGGACGTGAAGCCTCGTATCATAGAGGATTATGACGGCGGCGATATAGTACTTAACAGAGAAAAGAATATCATAACTTCTGTTGCTGATTTCCCCGAAATGAAAGATATGAAGGGGAAGACCGTAGTGGTCACGGACGGGACCACCCTGCTAGGCAGCGATGATAAGTCGGGAGTTACGGAGATAATGGAGATGGCAGCGTATTTTATCTCACATCCCGAAGAGGTGCACGGAAACATATGCATAGCGTTCACCGCGGAAGAAGAAACAGGAAGAGGCGTGGATCATTTTGATGTTGCCGGCTTCGGCGCGCATTTTGCATATACGGTGGACGGCGGGAGGCTTGGCGATATGTCCGATGAGACCTTTAATGCTGCAGGGGCAAAGCTTGTGGCGCGGGGCGTATCGGTTCATCCCGGAGAAGGCTGCGGAAAGCTTATAAATGCACTGCAGGTGCTGATGGATATGCATGCGCTCCTGCCTGAAGATGAGAGACCCGAGAATACAAAGGAGCGGGAAGGCTTCTTTCATCTGACCGATATGAGCGGAAACGTGGAAGAGGCTGTGGCCGAGTATATCATAAGAGATCATGATCATAAGAGGTTTGAGGAAAAGAAGGCACTTTTTGAAAACTGTGTCCGGAGGATAAACGAAAGCTACGGCAGGACCGTGCTGGAGGCTGCGATATACGATCAGTATTACAATATGCAGGAAAAACTGAAAAACCATCCGGAAGTAGCCGGGCATCTTATGGCAGCAATGGAGAAGTGCGGAGTGAAAGCGGTAAATACGCCGATAAGAGGGGGCACCGACGGTTCACGTCTTTCCTATATGGGACTGCCCTGCCCCAATATATGCACCGGAGGCGGCAATTTCCACGGCAAACACGAGTATCTCTGTGTTGAGGAAATGATGGCTACGATAGAGATACTCAAGGCTCTGGTAAGGGAGTGGGCTGCATAGGTATGAAGAGGCGGATAATGGCGCTGGCCGTAATCCTCATCCTTTTGATGACGGCGGCCGGCTGCGGTGATAAAGATAAACAGATAGTGCTGACCACCGGTTTTTCACAGGATGAAGTATTCCGGCTTGAAGGAGAGGTGTGCACCAGGCAGGAACTGCTGGTATACATGATGAATCTCCACGGGCAGTATGACAATATCTTCGGTGAGGGCATATGGGATACGGAAGTCTCCGGCATGCCGCTGGAAGATTATATCAAGCGGACGGCTATAGCACGTCTTTACAAGCTGAAGATGATGAAACTGCTTGCGGCCAGCTATCAGGTGGAGCTGAGCAGGGAAGAAGAAGCGCAGGTGAAAGAGGCTGCGAAGGAATTCATGTCCGACCTGGGAGCTTCCGATATGGCAAAGGCCGGCGGGCTTAAGCAGAATATGGTCCAGAACATGTATGCCGAATACCGTATTGCCGAGAAGCTCTATCACAAGCTGATAGAAAATGTAAATCCCGAGATAAGCGATGATGAGGCCAGGACCATTACTGTCCGCCAGGTATTTACAACGGACAGAAGTGAGCTGGAAGAGCTGTTATCAAGGCTGGAAGAGGGCGAGGACTATGATACGCTTTCTTTTGCCTATAATGAAAAGGATGATTACGTGATATCCTTCCCGAAGGGCAAGATGGACAAGGCCGTGGAAGATGTATGCTTTTCGCTTGCTGAGGATGAGGTGAGCTCCATAGTGGAGGCTGACGGCGGATATTACCTGTTCCGCTGCATAAGCACCTATGACAGGGAAGAAACGGACCGGAGCAAGCAGGAGATACTGAGAAAGCGGCAGAAGGAAGCTTTCAGGCAGGTGTATGATGCATTCTGTCAGGGTAAAGAATGCTATCTGAACGAGAAACTGCTGGATGAGACCATATCGGGGGAACTGTCTTCGGGTAGTCTGGATTTCTTCGAGATCTATTCCAAATACTTTAAGGGAATATAGGAGAGGGCGGCATGCTGGAGGTACTGATATTCTGGATAATGCTATATCTGATCACCTATGGTGCCGGTGATCTTCTTTTTTGGTTTTTTGAAAAGCTGACGGGGATGCGGCATAAGGCGCGGCAGGGAAGCGTAAAGAGCATCACCGGTTTTTTTGTGCTGACCGTGGCGGCGGAGTATATCAGTCTGTTCTGCCCCGTGAATACACGAGCACTCTTCGGAAGCGCAAGCGTGATCTGTCTGCTTGAGATATATAAGATAAAAAAGTACGGCCTGTCAAAAAAGACCGGAAAAGTAAGCATCGCAGAGGCGGCAGTTAAATTTTTATGGCTGGCCTTTATACTGGTAAGTGTGGTCAATCCGGCCTTTAACGAGCTGCATGGAGATTCGGATCTCTACATGGTACAGTCGGTAAAATGGGCGAGACAGTATGGGGTGGTAAGAGGCGTGGCCAATTTCAATACCAGGATAGGCTTTGATTCTTCACTGGTATGCTTTTACGCACTGGCCTCGCTGAAGGCCATGTCAGGCGGCACGCTCCACGCAGCCTGCGGTTTTCTGTATGTGATATTCGGCTTCTACGGTATAGAAGCAGCTTTTGAAATGCTTAAAAAAGGCTTTTGCGTATCCCGGGCTTTCCGCGTGGTCATAACAGGCTATGCATCGAGCACGGTCTATCTGGCGGGGGCATTCTTAAGTGATGCGGCGTCCAACTTTGCTGCAGGTTTTATACTGGCGGAGTGGATGCGGCAGGCAGAGGATAATGAAGAAAGAGAGGAAGCCTACGGGCTGCTCTGTGTTCTGGCGGTCATATGTGCATCGATGAAGCTTTCGCTTGCGTTGATCGCACTGGCAGCACTGCTTCCCGGCATCAGGCTTTTAAAGAAGAAGAAATATAAGAGCGTGGCTGCACTGCTTGCAGCGGGAAGCATATGCATCGTGCCCTATGTGATAAGGACCGTGCTGCTTACGGGATATCTGCTGTTTCCTATGGAGAAAATCGATCTATTTGATGTGGCATGGAAGGTACCGGAGGAGAGCGTGTGCCTGGAGCGTGAAATGGTGGAACTGTGGGCAAAGGCACCCGGCACCGAGACGGACGTGATACGGGGCGGGATCGGCAGCTGGCTTCCCATATGGCTTGAGAACAACAGGGGAAGTTACGGCTACATGCTGCTGCTGGCAAATGTGGCAGCCCTTGCTGTATTAGCACTGCTATGGCTTTTTAAGGGAAAACGCCGGGAACAAGGCACCGCAACAGCCTATGTTACTGCGCTGATATGCGCGCTCTGCGCCAATATGCTTTACTGGTTCTTTGAAGCGCCTGATTACAGGTTCATTGAGCTTTTGATGTATTTCATACCCGTGTATCTGGCAGAGCGCATATACAGGCTGGTCCCGAAGCATTTCCCGCTCCCGGAGACCCTGCTCTATGCCGCTTTTATCGCTGTGTTCTTTTCCTATCATCCCAAGCAGACCATAAGGGAGGATCTTGCATTTTTAAATGACAGCGTCCGCAGCGGGGAGCTCGCGGCTATCGCGCTCAACCAGCCTCCATTAAAAGCATATAAGCTGAAGACCGTTGACTGGTACGGCATGAGCATTAATGTCCCGAAAGGAGTGCCGTTCTCGGGGGATGCACCGCTGCCCTGCTGCAGGAATGCAAAAGACCTGGATACGCTGTATCCGCTGGGAGAAGGTATCGGAGCGGGGATAGGGGTAAAAAAGGAATAAAAAGGTTTGTTAGCACTCATACCAAATGAGTGCTAATTTTTTCTTGACTTTTTATATCTGCGGACATATACTTTTATTTAGTTTTTGAAAATGCGATACCAAAGAAAGGAAGTGCTTTAAAATGGCAGGTAAACAGGGAAGTCTTTCAATAAACAGCGAGAATATCTTTCCCATAATCAAAAAATGGCTCTACAGTGATCACGATATATTTTACAGGGAGCTTGTGAGCAACGGCTGTGATGCCATTACAAAACTTAAGAAACTTGATATGATGGGCGAATATACCCTGCCTGATGATTATAAGGCAAAGATAGAGGTGGAGGTATCCCCCGAGGACAAGACCATAAGCATCAGCGATAACGGTCTGGGCATGACGGCTGAGGAAGTGGAAGAGTATATAAACCAGATAGCTTTCTCCGGTGCCACCGATTTTATCGAAAAATACAAGGACAAGGCAAATGAGGACCAGATCATAGGACATTTCGGACTGGGCTTTTATTCGGCGTTTATGGTTTCGGATAAGGTGGAGATCGATACGCTTTCGTATAAAGAGGGAGCAAAGGCCGTTCACTGGACCTGTGACGGAGGAACGGAATACGAGATGGAAGAAGGCACGAAGGACAGTGTGGGCACAAAGATAGTGCTTCATGTGACCGAAGACTGCCTGAAGTTCTGCAACAAATACGAGGCAGAGGAAGTGCTGAAGAAATACTGTGCTTTCATGCCTTATGAGATATATCTCTGCAAGAAGGGTGAGGAGCTGACACAGACCATAGACGAGTCAGAAAAACTGGATACGGATGTGGTGCTCGAGGAGATAACTCCGGAAAAGAAGGAAGATGATAAGGAAGAGCCGAAGAAGAGGCTTAAGATAAAGAAACGTCCCGAGCCGGTCAACGATACCACTCCGCTCTGGGCAAAGCACCCGAATGAGTGTACAAAGGAGGAGTATCTTGAGTTTTACAGAAAGGTATTCCATGACTATAAGGAGCCGCTTTTCTGGATACATCTGAACATGGACTATCCCTTCAATTTAAAGGGTATACTTTATTTCCCGAAGATCAATATCGAGTTTGAGTCCGTGGAAGGAGTGATAAAGCTTTACAACAACCAGGTCTTCATAGCCGATAATATCAAGGAAGTGATACCTGACTATATGATGCTTTTGAAGGGTGTCATCGACTGTCCGGATCTGCCGCTCAACGTATCCAGGTCGGCGCTGCAGAACGACGGCTTTGTAAAGAAGATATCCGAGTATATCTCCAAGAAGATAGCTGACAAGCTCTCCGGCATGTGCAAGACCGAGAGAGAGGAATATGAGAAATACTGGGATGACATCAGTCCCTTTATCAAGTACGGCTGCTTAAAGGATGATAAATTCTGCGTGAAGATGACTGACTACATACTCTTCAAAGACCTGGACGGCAAGTATTTAAGCCTGCCCGAGGCACTGGAGGTAAAGCCTGTCGATCCCGGCGATGAAGAGACTGCAGTGGATGAGAACGGTGAGAAGGTAGAAGCAGAAGTAGTCGAAGAAGATAAGGAAGACAAGGAAGAGGCTTCTGCAGAAGAAAAGAAGGAAAAGACGGTCTACTATGTGACCGATGAACAGCAGCAGAGTCAGTATATCAACCTGTTTAAGAAGGCTAAGAAATCAGCAGTCATACTGAAAGACCAGATAGACCAGCCTTTCATCACGCAGCTTGAGAGCAAGAACGAAGGCGTGAAATTCATGCGTATAGATGCGGATCTGACGGATGAATTCAAGGCTAAGAATAACAAGAAGCAGCAGGAAGAACTGGATGCCCAGACCGAGGAGCTTTCAAAGATATTCAAGAAAGCCATAAAGAAGGACAATATAGTCGTAAAAGTGGAAAGGCTCAAGAATAAGGACATATCTTCGATGATCACCGTATCCGAGGAAGCAAGACGCATGCAGGATATGATGAAGATGTATGCAATGCAGGGCATGAACTTCGGCGGCATGGGCATGGGAAGGGAAGGTATGACCCTGATCCTCAACGCCAATAACAAACTGGTGCAGAAGATACTTACCGACAAGGAAGGCGATAACGTACAGCTGCTCTGCGAACAGCTCTATGATCTGGCACTGCTGCAGAACGGACCGCTGGATCCCGAGTCAATGACGAAGTTTGTGGCACGGAGCAACAAGCTGATGGGACTGCTGTTATGATACTGTTTCCGGATATGTACGTAAAAAATGCATATGAACTGCCTTATGAGGAAATGCATGCGAGGGGCTTTTCGGGCATCATCTTTGATATAGACAATACAGTTGCCCCCGATAACGGCCCGGCTGACGATAAGTGCAGACAGCTTTTCGCAAAGCTTTCGAAAATGGGCTATAAGACCATGATACTTTCCAATAATGATGAGCCGAGAGTAAAAAGCTTTGCGGATGACGTGGGCTGCGATTACGTGTTCAAGGCTGCCAAACCTTCCAGAGAGGGATATGCAAAAGCCGTAAAAAAACTGGGAATGAAAAAGGACCGGGTGTTCATGGTCGGTGACCAGATCTTTACGGATATACTCGGAGCAAAGCGCAGCGGGATCTTCGCGGTGATGGCAGGAAAGCTGTACTGGAAGGAGAGAGCCCATATCTATCTTAAAAGGATACTCGAGCTGCCGGTAATGGCGGCATACTTTATAAGCAATGCAGTGTCACATTTTGGAGCGAAGCAGCATTGATAAACGGAGCGATACATATGAACATAGATGCAGGGACAGAAACTTATGGCCTCATGGGACATCCCGTGGGGCATTCCGTTTCTCCGGCACTTCAGAATGAACTGATAAGGCGCTACGGCTTTAATGCAGCTTATCTTGCGTGGAATACGGAAGATATCCTGGCGGCAGTTAAAGGCGGTGCAGCACTCGGCATCCGCGGATTTAACGTGACCGTTCCCCATAAGCAGGCTGTGATGCCGTATCTGTATGCGATCGATGAAGATGCGGAGAAGATAGGCGCGGTAAATACGCTTAAGCTGACTGAGGGGGGCTATGTCGGGTACAATACGGATATGCCCGGGCTTATCAGAGCATTTGAATATGACGGAGTGAGTTTTAAGGGAAGATGCGCGGTGCTTATCGGCGCAGGCGGCGCAGCGGCTGCCGCACTCGCGGCTATACTTAAGTGCGGGGCAGGGCGTGTGCTCATAGTCAACCGCACGATCGAAAAGGCAAGGATGCTTGCGGAGCGTTATTCGCAGTATTATCCGGACGTAAGCTTTGAGACCGCCGGAAGCGGTGCTGAAGCCGTAAGCCTCATGCGCAGCACAAACGAGAAGTGGAATGCCGTACAGACCACGAGTCTCGGCATGTATCCGAAGACCGATGCAGCTGCGGTAGAAGAAGATGAGTTCTATGAGATGATCGAAGACGGAGTGGACATCATCTTTAATCCGGAGAAAACGCTCTTTATGGAAAAAGTCGAAAGAGCCGGAGGCAGGGCATACAACGGCCTGAAGATGCTTCTGTTCCAGGGAGTGAGATCCTTTGAGATATGGCATGATGTAAGAGTCGACGACAGCCATACTGAAGAGCTTCTGACAATAATGAGAGGGGCATTGAAAAGATGAAGATACTGATAATAAACGGACCGAACCTTAACTTCCTGGGGATAAGGGAGAAGGCGGTCTACGGGACAAGGAACTATGATGATCTGCTGAAGATGATCGAAGAAAAGGCTAAGGAGACGGGAGACAGAGTGGAAGTATTTCAGTCCAACCATGAGGGGGCGATCATTGACCGCATACAGGATGCATACAGTGACGGTACTGAAGGCATCATCATCAACCCCGGGGCCTACACCCATTACAGTTATGCCATAAGGGATGCACTTGCCTCCGTGGATATGCCGAAGATAGAGATACACATCTCGGATATCAATGCCCGCGAGGCGTTCAGGCAGGTGTCGGTGACAGCAGAAGTCTGCAATGAGCAGATAAAAGGCCTGGGGCTGGAAGGTTATCTTACGGCCATTGATCATATAAAGGAGCTGATAAATGAAGGGTAAGGCTATCGTCCTCATCGGATATATGGGCTGCGGGAAGACTACCGTATCAAAGATACTGGCAGAAAAAACAGGAAGGCTGCTTCTGGACACGGATGAGCGGATCGAGCACGAGCAGGGGATGAGCATAAGCAGGATATTTGAAGAGAAGGGCGAGCAGGCATTCAGGCAGATGGAAACGGAGCTGTTAGAGCAGCTTGTAAATACAGGCTTTGACGGGATACTTTCCTGCGGGGGCGGCATGCCGCTTAAGGAAGAAAACAGAAGACTGATGAAAGATGCGGGGACGGTTGTCTATCTTAAAGCCGATGCGGAAGCCATTGCCACGAGGCTTAAGGATGATGAGAGCCGTCCTCTTTTACGCGGACTTGACTATGCGGAGAAGGTAAAAAAGATCAGGGATATGCTGGCCTCACGGGAGAGATCCTACGAGGCGGCTGCAGATCAGGTGACCGATACGGCGGGAATGTCGTCTGCTGAGGTTGCTTCTTGCATTTTAGCCTGTATTCATATATAAT
This sequence comes from Lachnospiraceae bacterium, assembly GCA_024683645.1. GTDB lineage: Bacteria > Bacillota > Clostridia > Lachnospirales > Lachnospiraceae > NK4A136. The sequence goes on along the minus strand of JAIKYA010000128.1, from coordinate 5,684 downwards.
GTACTTCAAATGTGCACACCTGAGGGAAGATAAAATGATCGAGGCAGTCAGCTGCGGTGGTGTGGTGATATTTCGAGGGAAGATCCTGTTACTTTATAAGAATTACAGAAAGAGATATGAAGGTTGGGTTCTGCCCAAAGGGACAGTGGAAAAAGGTGAAACATATCCGCATACCGCTCTCAGGGAAGTGAGGGAGGAAAGCGGCGCCAAGGCAAAGATAGTCGAGTATATAGGAAAGAGCGGCTATACATTTACTGTACCGGAAGATACCGTAGACAAGGAAGTACACTGGTATCTGATGAAGTCGGATAGTTACTACAGCAAACCGCAAAGAGAGGAGTTCTTTATGGACTCCGGCTATTACAAGTTTCATGAGGCTTATCATCTTCTGAAATTTGCAAATGAAAAAGAAATAGTGGAACGGGCTTATGAGGAGTATCAGAGATTGTACCGCAGCGGCCTGTGGAACGGGTAAGAGAGTAGGAAAATGGCGATTTCTTTTGACCCGCTGCTTTATGTGAGCCCGGGACTGAAAAGTAAAAAGCTGGAACTGGCAGAGAAACTGATGCTGGGTAAAAAGCTTAAGGATCTGTATCTGATCTGCAAGAATACGGATACCGGTGTGCCGGAAGCCATCAAAAGCGAGATGCTTGATATAAAGTATTACAGGGACAGGGATATCGTGATCAGCGGCATCACGGACAACTATGATTCCGCGCTGGAGTATCTGGCGGTATACGCCTACGAAAATCTGGTGCCTGAAGGAAACGGGCAGGATCCGCATAAATGAATGTCGTTTTACTTATACTTAAGATAATCGGGATAGTACTTCTGTGCATCCTGGGTCTGCTTCTTGCAGTGATACTGCTTATCCTGTTCTGTCCATTCAGATACAGACTGGACGGAAAAAAGGAAGAAGCGCTCGAGGGACGGGCGCGGGTGACCTGGCTTCTGCATTTTCTGGTCGCGGAAGTGAGTTATGTAAAAAAGCTCAATATACGCATAAAGATACTCGGCATACCTTTTTATGATCGCTTAAGAAAGAAGGCTAAGGAAGCTAAGAAGGCCGAAAAAGAGAAGGAAGAGGAAGAAGCCTTCGAAGATGAGGCCGCAGAAGAAGCGGAGAGCGGGTCCGAAGCAGAGGACGTAAACAGAGCTTCCGATGAAGAGCATACAGCCGAAGCTGCTGAAGATGAAAATGATGCAGCTGCCTTCGGGGAAGATAAGTCCGAAGGTATTTCGGAAGAAGCGGCAGAAGAACTTACGGATGAAAATGCTAAAGAAGCTTCTGACGGAAAAGACGGTGGCGGAAAGAAAAGAGGACCGAAAAAGTCTTTCGGCGACAGGCTTGATGAGGCTGCCGATGTCATAGAGGACGGATTTGAAGAGCTTGAGGATATGCTTGATGAGACGGCGGATTCCGCCGAAGAGGGCATTGAAAAGCTCAGGAGTAAGATAGAGAGCATAGCGGATACGATAGCATATTACCGCAGGATACTGGAAAGTGACGGAGCATTGTGGGTATTTGACTATGTGGTAAAGCATATAAAGGGCTGTCTTAATAATGTGGCACCAAGGCGCATAGATTTCAGTATCAGCTTTACCAATGATGATCCTGCTTCGATAGCCGAAGTATGGAAGGTTTATGCGATAGTTGTTACACTGCTCGGAAATATACGCGGTAAAAGGGAACTGAATACCCTGCAGGATGAAAACAGTATAAGCTTCAAGGCGGGGATAAAGGGCAGGGCAACTGCAGTAGTGCTCGGATTTCACGGGCTGTGCCTGCTGCTCAACAGAAAAGTAAAGAAATTCATCAAGCTGATGAAACGGGAGGATAAAGCTGATGGCAGAAAATAACATAAGCAATGTGGTGGAATCGTTCATGAAGGATATCGACCATGTGGTGGGTTCCAAAACGGTGATCGGTACTCCGGCGACCGTCGGGGATGCGACGATCATACCTCTTGTGGATGTTTCTTTCGGAGTAGCTGCGGGCGCGGGTGCAAGAGACAAGAAGAACAGCGGTATAGGAGGCATGAGCGCAAAGGTTTCGCCTTCCGCAGTGCTTGTGATACAGAACGGCCATACCAGGCTGATGAGTGTAAAGAATACCGATTCGGTGAGCAGGATAGCCGATCTCATTCCCGAAGTGATCGATAAGGTAAAGGGAAACAAGGCGGTGACCGTAGATAAGGAAGAGGCAAAGAATGCCGCTTTTCCCGATGAGGATAAAGAATAAAGTCGCATATGGATCTGTTTGCTGAAGAACTCGATAAACTGAACGATAAAGAGGAGCTGGAACGTATGAAGCACCGGCTCTTCATGGAGAAGGTCGGGATCCAGAGCGAGAGAGCACAGCTGGAGAAGGAGCTTGCCGAGCTTGTCAGGATGAAAAAAGAAACGGCGGGAGAGCGCAAACAGCTCAGTCGCGAGAAGCGGCAGCTTTCCATGGAAATGGGCAGGCTGAAAGAGGAAGTAGAGTTCGAACGCAAGCGTTTAAAAGAAGATGAGCGCATGCTCGACAAAAAGCAGAAGCTGATAGAGCATTCGTACAGTCTGCTGGATGCCGACAGGAAGAAGATATCCGAAGACACGAGGCGGCTTGAGCGCGAGTGGAGTGATCTGCACAGGGCCACGGCGAACAGCAGAAAGAAGGAAGTATATGCCACGGGCCTGTTCTTCCGCGGCGTGAACAATCAGGTGGCGCTGAAAAAACGTTATAAAGAACTGATGAAGATATATCATCCCGATAACATCTGCGGTGATCAGGAGATACTGATAAAGATAAACGAAGAGTATGAAGAACTGAGATACCGTTTCGGAAATGTGGGGAAAGAGGCATAAATGAACGAAAAACGTAAGATGATCTCCGTGCAGGATGTGGCCGCGGTGGCGCTCATACTGGCGGCGGAGGTCTTTTTCTTTGCACAACTTATCTTTTCGGAACAGATGCTCGGAGATCTGGGCGACGGCAGATTTGTACCGCTCATCACTGATCACTGGCTGAAGTTTTTCACCGGGAAGGAGCCCTTTGGCGAGATCCCTGTCTTTTACCCCTATGCACATGCGCTGGGCTATTCGGATTTTCATTTCGGCTACGGTGTAGTCTATTCCATACTGAGACTCTTCGGAATGGATCTGTACGGCGCGTTTAAATGGTGCATCATACTGATACATGCCGCGGGAAGCCTTGTCATGTATTATCTTCTGAGAAACAGATTTAAGTGCGGTATGCTGTGGTCGCTTACAGGAACGGCAGCTTTTTCCTACTGTCCTGCACTTGTCGGCATATCCAACCACCCGCAGCTTTTCGCGGTTGCCATGCTGCCTGAACTGCTGCTGTTCTTTACCGGCTTTGTTCAGGGCTTTGACAGCAGAAAGAAGCGCAATGTCTATGCGTACCTGACAGTTGTATGGTTTGTGCTGCTGACCTATACATCCTGGTATATGGCATGTTTCACGGGAATCTTTGTGCTGATAGCGCTGATAGTCTGGCTGATACTGCTGGGACGGCGTGACAACAAGACTCTGAAGATGCTGAAAGACTGGTTTAAGACCATGAGTTATGATGCACTGGGCTGGCTGGCAGCCCTGGTGATACTCTTCATACCCTTCCTCAGTGTTTATATACCGGTTCTGAAAGAGGGGAGCTTTTACGGCTTTGACCCGACTTTTCTGCCGATGCCCATACATCTTCTGAATGTAGGGACCGACAATCTGCTCATGGGCCGCTTTGTGGAACTGATAGGCGCGAATGCGAACGCACCGTCCAACGAATTCACGGAAGGTTTTTCACTGGCGATGATAGTCTGCTTTATCGCTGCTTTTGTTCTTATATTCAGGAAAAAGAAAAGAAAGCATGATATCAGTGATGTGATACCGAAGAGCGTGGCAGTCACTGTTATCATATGTGTGCTGCTGATACTTAAGTGGAACGAGAAGGGAGATTCGCTCTGGTCCATGGTATACGATCTGCTTCTGCCTGCGAGGGCTCTGCATGCTGTCGTAAGGTTCCTGCTTTGGCTTACCTTCCCGATATCGGTATTGATCGCAATCACACTCGGAAAACTGCCGTTTTTTACAAAAAAGAAGACAGGAGCTGTAGCGTCTGCTGCAGTGCTTGTGCTGGTATTTTTGTTTACGGTGAATAAGAACGGGATGATCTGCCATTTTAACAGAAACGACAGAGTAGCATTCATGGACGCGGTAAGCGCTCCGCCGGCAGATATGACTGCTTTCTTTCTGGCGGATTCCGCACAGAGCGGCAAGCCCGAATTTGTCTATCAGCTTGATGCATATGAGATAGCTTCGAAATATAACTTAAAGACACTGAACGGTTATTCCGGACATTTCCCTTCAGGCTGGGGAGTATGGAATGTGTGCGGTGAAGACTATTATGCCTACGCGGCTGATTGGGCTGCCGGGCATGGCCTCAGCGGCATATATGTTTATGATGAAGCAGCCGACACCTGGTCTCCCTTTGCCGTGCAGTAGACAGGCGTTTGGATGAGTGTTGGAAAAGAAAAAACGGAGGAGTACAAGATGACAGAAGATATCTTATTATCAGTGATAATACCCTGCTACAATGAGTTTAAGACTATAGAAAAGGTGATCGGGAGCGTAAGGGACTGCGGACTGCGCACGGAGATCATAGTAGTGGATGACTGTTCAACCGACGGGAGCAGGGAACTCCTGAAAGGAAAACTCTATCCAAAGGTGGACACCATACTGTTCCATAAGGTGAATCAGGGAAAGGGCGCGGCGCTCCGTCACGGATTTGCGGCAGCCAAGGGCGACCTGGTGATAGTACAGGATGCCGATCTTGAGTATGATCCAAAGGATTTTAACAGACTCATACGCCCCTTCATAGATGACAATGCCGATGTGGTATACGGTTCGCGTTACTTAAGAGGCAGCAATCACAGGGTTGACGGTTTCTGGCATGAGTTCGGCAACAAGATGCTGACGCTTGTATCAAACATCTTCTCCGATCTGTCGCTTACGGATATGGAGACCTGCTACAAGATGTTCAAAAGAGAGGTCATACAGAGCATAAAGCTTAAGGAAGATCGTTTCGGTTTTGAACCCGAGGTCACAGCCAAGATAGCAAAACGCAGGCTGAACATCTGTGAGGTTCCCATCTCCTACAGGCCCAGGAGCTTTGATGAGGGCAAGAAGATAGGCTTAAAGGATGCGTTCAGGGCATTTTACTGCATAGTAAAATATAATCTCAGATAACAGGGGCCGGTTTTGAAAAAAGTGCTTGCATTTTGTGCGGCGATTTGGTAATATATGTTTTGTTGCGGCGAAAGAAGTCGTGTTTTAAGTGATAAGGGAGGTGGAAGTCATGGCAAGATGTGATATATGCGGAAAAGGCGCTCATTTCGGTAACAATGTGAGCCATTCACATAGAAGATCCAATCATGTATGGAATGCAAATATCAAGAATGTGAAGTGCACGGTAAACGGTGCATCTAAAAGGCTGCATGTTTGTACCACATGCCTTAAGTCAGGCAGAGTAGAAAGAGCATAAGCTTTTCGTTCATAATGTATATGACTCCGGTCTTTTGACCGGAGTTTTTTACTTTTATGGAAATTCCTCTGGAATTTCCATAAAGCAAAAAGCCCTCCGGGCGGGATGCGCACTCGCGCGAGAGGAAAATGTTGCCTTCGGCAACCGC